>JBLNAA010000071.1:0-63723 GCA_050259135.1 Methylocystaceae bacterium
CTGATAATTCGGGCAAAGGTTCCAAAAGATAGAATATATTGGCTACATCAGCAGCCAGCTGCTGCTGATATTCATGGCTCCAGCTATGACGGCTGCATTCAGCCGCAAACTTATTTACATAGTCCTGGGCTGAATGGAGCAAAAGATTCTTTAACTTAATGGCATCCTCTTCATCCATATAAACAGGAATTTCCGCCTTGCGCTGCATCCAACCAGCTAACCCCAGGTGATCGTGATGATAATGTGTCAGATATACTGCAGAAAGCTGTTTCCAGGTGATACCGATATCCTTAAGGGCGTTTTCCCATATTTGCTGATTAGTCTCAGTATTGACACCACCGTCTATGATTACCCAGCCCTGTGCAGATTCGGCAATAAAGCCGTTGCTGGCTTTAAGGGGGAAGGGCATAGGGGTAGTTACCATATAAAACCCTTCATTTGGCCTGGTTAATCCCCACTTCTTTCCGGCTGACAAAATTCATTCCCCCCCGCAGATTTCCCAATCTGAAACTTCGCCAAATAGCAAAATTATCCTGCCGCTTTCAGTAGCTCAGGGTATTAAGCAGCGATTTGGGCAGCGGGTTACTGCATTTCTCAGCAAACACCGGCAAAGTATGACGAACATAAAGATGCGGCAAGTGTTGAGGCAGGCAGAGAATAACTGCAGATACAGTTGTGGCCGTCTGCAATCGATTCGCCGCCGCAGCCAAAATCGGCAAGAAGTCTTCTTTGGCAGCATAGAGCGGCAGGTCTAAATAGCACACCCGGCCCACGTCCGCAGGCTGTAGTTCCATATCGGCGATTATGGATTCCACTTCCGGGTTACTGGAGCAGGCTGTACCTATAGCTTCCGATGTCCAGGCCTCCCACCAGCTGCTATAAATGAAATTGCCGGGAATCACCACCTTTGAACTATCGGGTGCCGAATGACCAGGGAGAAAAGTATAGGCAGCCACCTGCAACTGAAAAGTATATTCATCTTTCCTGGCCGTGGCCACCAGTTTCTCATTATCCGCCTCTATTTTTAGTTCATATCCGAGTTTCAGCCAATGGGCGCTGACTTCAGTCAGTAAAGCGGTGTCACTGTAAAGCAGCGGTTTTTTCAGGTAATCAATTAAAAGATCGAAACCATCGGCTATCTCCAATGATTTTAGATTGCGGGCCAGTCCTGCGACCATCAGCAGTGTGGCAGCGTTGCTTAATGGTTTCCCTTTTTGCAGGGTTTCCTGGGTTTTTTCCACTTCCTTAAACAACAAACCCAGGGGATGAACATTAGTCAGCTGTTTACGGTTAACAATACCTTTTATCGGCAGGTTAGCAGCAGCTTTCATATTCTTTTTAACCCACATGGGGCCGAGATACTCTCTGGCCGTTTCCACTAATGACATGATTTCCTGCAGGCTAACCTCTCCCCGGCTGCTCACTATCGATAACCCCCTTTGTCCTGATGCTGGTTTATTTCCTCCGCATCCATGCCGTAAGTGCGGCACTGCTTATGACTACCAATCCCATGGATAATAGTAAAACTGCCGTATGCTGTTTGGGCCTGGCAGTAGTCACAGGGACCGGGGCAGCCGGGCGGGCCAGATACTGGCTGATAGTTTTTTCAGCCCAGTTTTTAAGCAGTTCGACACTAACGCCGGTAAGATCGGATTCCTTAAACTGTCCGATATCACGAAGTGATTGCCCGGCAGCTGTCTGCTGATTCAGCTGCAGACTATTTAATATATGGTAATAGATGTAGGTGCCGTCTTTGACGGTTAGCTGGTTTAATATATCAGCAGCCATTTCATAATCCTGGTTCTGATAAGCCAGATATAGTTTCAGCATGGTCACATCAACTGGTGAGAGCACACCTTCCTCCGTCAGGTTAGCGGCAAAAAGCTGCAAATTGCCATAGGCAGCCTGATAATTGCCGCTGTTTATGCTGGGCAGCAATGATGCGCCGAATTTACTAACCGCCAGCCGCTTCAGGGCCGCTTCTGGACCGCGCAGCTGATAGTAAAAGTAAATGTCCTGACGCTGAACCCGGGGATCAATTAAATAGGAAAAAGTCCCTTTATAATCCATAGTCTGAGGTAAGGCGCCCAGCTCCGGATATAACATAACATTAAAATATGGTTTAAAATTGGTGATTTTAATATCGAACTTCTTTAATCCTGTATCCTTCCATCCGCCCGATTGATGGTTATTATAAACAATCAATCGGCCCAGGGTGGTATCAGTGGGCAAACTAACAAAGTAGCTGTTACGTACGGTACAGCTTTCACCCGCAGCTAGAGGAAAACTAAAAACATTATAGACTGTGGTTTCATTATCAAGCTGATAACCGCTGCCTGGTGGTTGACGCCGGACCTTTACTGACAAGGGCTGGGAGTTTTTGCTGACGGCAAATCCATATATTAATGGCTGGTTTCCCTGATATAAGACCGGGTAACCGGCGGTAACCGTCTGATTAGTCCCCTGGTTATTCAGCTGATAATCACAGGTAACCAAAGCCCGATCACCAGTTACGTCAATTTTTACCAGTGTTGACACAATTTCAACATTGGTACCCGTCTGCAGCAGCATATTACCCAGGTATGGTATCGAGGCATCCAAAGCCGCGGCTTTGCTGGCTGTGCCTAATAGTAAAAGCAAAGTGATGGCGGCGGATATCATTATTGATCTTGGGTTTAGGCTGGACAAATCCCTTTCCCCCTTGTAACTTTTTGCCCAAGTTGGCTTGACTCTCTTATTTCTCCTAGCTATTATATCTTATAGACTGTAAACAATCGATTGCGGAAGTAGCTCAGTGGTAGAGCATCGCCTTGCCAAGGCGAGGGTCGCGAGTTCGAATCTCGTCTTCCGCTCCATGAAATTTTAACCTCGGCGTTGCCGGGGTATTGTAGTTTTAAATTGGATTTATTTTAGTTTTACGGTACATTTGATGAGATGTACAGTCAATGGGAGTGCCGACTGGGATTGGCAAAAGTTGGGGAGAATTATACTAAGGAGTGAAGGGCAGATAGGGGAAGATAAGCAGGATTTATACCCGCTGTTGTAGAAGTCAAAACACAGCGGAAGCAGAAGGCAAAACACTAATTTTACGCAGGCATCAGCAAGACGGGAGGAGCATATATGAAAACTACCGTGGAGACAATAGAGAAGAATAAGGTGGCCATGGAAGTGGTTATTGACCAGGAACGCCTGGATCGTTCCCTGGATCATGCATATCGCAAACTGGCTGGCAAGGTTAATATTCCTGGGTTTCGGAAGGGCAAAGCACCCCGGCCGATTGTTGAGTCATTTATTGGTTATGAGGCACTTCTGGAAGAAGCTCTGGAAGAAGTAGTGAATGATACTTACAGTGAAGCTATCAAGGAAAATGATATTGAACCGGTAGCTCAGCCCCATATTGATTTGGTCAGTACGGAAAAAGGGCAACCGGTGGTATATAAAGCCACGATAGTTACCCGCCCGGAGGTTGAACTGGGTGCGTATACAGAAATCGCAGTCAGCGTACCGACCATGGATGTTACCGAAAACGATATTGAAAATCGACTTAACCTGATGCGCAATCGCTATGCGCAGTTGGAAACTGTAGATGCAGATATTCCTGCCGAAATGGGCAACACCCTCCTTATTGACTTTACTGGCAGTTTAGAAGGAGTTCCTTTCCCTGGCGGCAGTGCTGAAGATTATTCACTGGAGCTGGGCTCTGGACGTTTTATCCCTGGCTTTGAGGAGCAATTGGTAGGGGCCAAGACCGGGGAAGACGTACAGGTTAATGTTACCTTCCCGGCTGATTACCATAGTGCTGATCTGGCAGGTAAAGAAGCAGTTTTTGCGGTTAAGGTAAAAGAAATAAAGCGTAAGGTACTGGCAGAATTAAGTGATGAGTTTGCTCAGGAAGTAAGTGACTATGACACCCTTGATGAACTCAAAGAAAGCATCAAGAAGAGTATGGAAGAAATGGCAGTCGTACGGCGTAAGCAGCTGGCAACTACCTCGGTTGAGGATCAAGTCATTGCTAATGCCAGTGTAGATATACCAGAGGAAATGGTTCAAAACCGTACCTATCAGATGATTGAGCAAATGGGAGAACGTCTGGCTTACCAGGGCCTCAGCCTGGAAGAATATATGAAGAGTACCGAAACCAGCTGGGAAGATCTGGAGAGTGAGTTTAAAGCCGATGCTGAAAAATTAGTCCGGCGGGAACTGGTGCTGCTGGCGGTAGCCAAAGCTGAAGGTCTGACTGTCGATGAAGAAGATTTTGAAGAATCAATGAGCAAAGCCGCCGCTGATTACGGGGTATCAGTTGAAGAGGTTAAGAAATCGGTAGCTTCATCCCGTAAGCGAATTGAAGAGGGTATTCTTCTGGATAAGGCTGCTGAATTCTTGTATGAAAAGGCTCAGGTTACCGTTGAGAATACAGCCGAATAAGATTAACCAAGCCTGTAATATCATTATAGGAAGTAAGGGGGTATAGGGTATGTCATATCTGGTTCCCATGGTAGTTGAACAAACCAATCGTGGTGAAAGGTCTTACGATATATATTCTCGGTTACTGAAGGATCGTATTGTTTTCTTAGGAAGTCAGGTGGATGACCAGGTGGCTGACCTGATTATTGCCCAGCTGTTATTCCTGGAAGCAGAAGACCCGGATAAGGATATACATCTTTATATCAACAGCCCAGGCGGATCCATAACTTCTGGTATGGCCATTTTTGATACCATGCAGTATATTCGTCCTGATGTGTCGACTATTTGTGTGGGGATGGCTGCCAGCATGGGAGCATTTTTGTTGGCTGCCGGGGCTAAGGGCAAACGGTTTGCCTTACCGAACAGTGAAATTATGATTCATCAGCCGGCGGGTGGCACCCAAGGTCAGGCAACTGACATTGAAATTCATGCCCGGCGTATAATAAAGATGAAGGAACAATTAAATCGTATATTGGCTGAAAGAACGGGGCAAAGTCTGGAAGCTATAGCACGGGATACCGAAAGGGACCATTTTATGACCGCCGAGGAAGCCAAACAATACGGTATCGTTGACGAGGTCTTGGTGAAGGCGCGGAATACAGGTAAGCGCTAAAGCCAGCCAGAGAGGTGAGTTTATGCAAAAATACGGAGATGACCGAGGCCAGCTCAGATGTTCATTTTGCGGTAAATCTCAGGATCAGGTAAAAAAACTGGTGGCTGGACCTGGAGTTTATATATGCGATGAATGCATTGAACTGTGCAATGAGATTATCGAGGAAGAACTGGCCGAAGATCTGGGACTGGAATTAGGTGATATTCCTAAACCTCAGGAAATTAAGGAAATCCTCGACCAGTATGTAATTGGTCAGGAAAAGGCCAAAAAGATCTTAGCTGTCGCTGTGTTTAATCACTACAAGCGCATCAATCTGGGTATGAAACTGGATGATGTCGAACTGCAGAAAAGTAATATTCTCATGCTGGGACCGACCGGAAGCGGCAAAACCTTGCTTGCTCAAACCCTGGCCAAGATCTTGAATGTACCTTTTGCGATCGCTGATGCCACCTCTCTAACCGAAGCCGGTTATGTTGGCGAGGATGTAGAAAACATTCTGCTGAAGTTAATTCAGGCTGCTGATTACGATATTGAAAAAGCGGAAAAGGGTATTGTTTATATCGATGAAATCGATAAAATTGCCCGGAAGACGGATAATCCATCGATCACTCGTGATGTATCGGGTGAAGGTGTCCAACAAGCGCTTTTGAAAATATTAGAGGGCACTGTAGCCAGTGTTCCTCCCCAGGGAGGGCGCAAACATCCCCATCAGGAGTTTATTCAGATCGATACCAGCAATATTCTGTTTATCTGCGGTGGGGCCTTTGAAGGTGTTGACAAGATAATCAACCAGCGGGTCAGTGATAAAAGCATGGGGTTTGGTGCTGATATCAAGTCTAAACAGGAAAAGAAGATCGGGGAAATCCTTGATCAGATACTGCCGCAGGACTTGCTGAAGTTCGGACTTATTCCGGAATTTGTGGGCCGGGTACCGATTTTAGTAACCCTGGATAGTTTGAATGATGCTGACCTGATTCGCATTCTCACTGAACCGAAAAATGCTTTGGTCAAGCAGTACCAAAAGATGTTTGAGCTTGACGGGGTAGCTCTGGAATTTACTGAGGATGCTCTAAAAGGGATAGCAGAGGAAGCCCTGCGCCGTAATACCGGGGCTCGCGGCTTACGCGCCATTATCGAAGATATCATGCTCGATGTTATGTATGATGTGCCATCGCGCGCTGATGTCACTAAAGTACTGATGACCCGTGAAGTGGTGCTTAAGAAGGAAAAACCTCTCCTGGTTACGGTGGATGCCAGACGCAAAGTAAACTAGAGGAATATATAAGAGGGTTTCGGGGTTGCCGAAGCCCTCTTTTTTGTTCTTGAATTGGCCCTTTATAAAAAGTTGCCTCTCTCGGATTACTATTAACATCCGGCTCCGTGCAATGTTTGCCTGGCATTTTATCATCGGGTGTTTAGCAAATCCTCGGGCTGTAAGTCAGACAGTTTACGTTTCCCGAGAACTAACAAGCCCAGTTTGATTTCCTCCAGGCAGGCGTTCAAGTATTTAACCAGGCTGTTGGCCGCCTGCTCACGATTAAGATTATCTTCTATTTTGCCTTCTGCCATATAAAGGCTGCCCAGTGGATGCCATGGTACCGCCTTCTCAATTTGTTCTTCCAACATGGCATATAGCAAAACGGTATCTAAAACTACGGCGTCAGCTCCCATAGCCAGGGCTTTTAAGATTGACCCTGGTTCCCATAAACCACCGGCAATTACCAGGCTAGGAGAGCTTTCCGGCTTGATGGCAGCTTTCGCCCTTTTAATGGCTTCCAGCATTGGTAAACCAACCTGTCCCATTAAAATAGCCGGTGCTAATATGCTTCCGCTTTCCCTGGTTTCCAGCAGCAGTACATCAGCCCCTGCCTGCAGGCATAAACTAATGTCGTTTTCTATATTATCCGACGCCCAGAGCCGTACTGCTATGGGGGCTCCATTCAGAACCTCCCGCATGGAACTGATGGTTTCCCTCAGGTTACGGCTGCTGTTTATCAGGGGAGGAACTGTCCTATACATATGAGTTTGAGTATTTTGCTCTCGGTCTTTCCAGACATCTTTGCCAATTAGATCGGGCCAGGAGAGCCGAATCTCAGTCATGGCTGGCTGCAGCCCTTTTGCTTTGAATACATTCAACTCCTCAACACTGGTCATGGTTGGAATAATAGATTTAGAACCGCATAAGGGGGTTAATGACTGGCCGCCGATAAATAAAGGAGCTCCAATCTGGCTGGCGGCATCCGCCAGAGCCTGCAGGGCAGTTTCACTGACAACTATACCGTTGACCGGGGAGGCCAAAATAATTGGATGGGGCATTTTGAGCGGGTGACGGGAATTGGCTCCCAATTGGGTCGATATATCGATGTCATCTATAGACAAACCATCGAACCAGCGGTTGATATCGCCCGGATTTAGCTTAAGCTGGTCCATAGAATGCCCCTCCGATGAGCTTTCATAAGGCTTTAAGAGCGGCCGACCCAGAAATGCTCTCCGGGCGGTTTCTATGTGAACCTGCAGCGGAACATTTTTTATTTCATAAAGATAAGAAAGCAATGGATCGCGGGTAGAAGGACTGGTTATAAGCTGACGGATAATTTTGTCTATGGTCCAATTAACAACGATGGGTGTAAATATTCCAGTTAACAAGGAACCAATTAAAGCACCGGTAAAGCTGGAAATAAGCTGGGTTACCACCATGAAAACATCCTCCAATAATTCGGTTAATAATATTGTTCCCCAACCGAAACCATACCATTAACCAAAGGCTTAAGAACAGAACTGACGGTTTAAATGAGTGTAAGTGTGGCTGCTCTTTTTTAAAATCAGAATTGGCTATATTGCCTAATTTTACTTGCTTAGAAATCGAACTTTCCTGTTGTCGGTCGGGAATACTACCATCAGGTTACGAGGAAAGGTAAGATAGCGCTATGCATGATATAGTTGGCAACTATGGCACACTTCTATATTTAATTCAGTTCTTTTTTGCTATCGTTATCGGTCTTTACTTCTGGAACCTGCTTAAGCAGGATCGGGGAAGCAAAAATGCTATCAGTCGGGAATCTGATCGAGAGCGAAAACGCCTGCAAGCTATGCGTAAGATTAAACTCAGTGAACCATTATCAGCTTTAACCCGTCCGACATCAGTAGACGAAATAATAGGACAGGAAGATGGGGTGGCTGCACTTAAGGCAGCACTTTGCGGCCCTAACCCGCAGCATGTGATTATTTACGGCCCACCGGGGATTGGTAAAACGGCAGCGGCCCGGCTGGTACTCGATGAGGCACGCAAGAACAGCCTGTCACCTTTTAATAGTACCGCTGCTTTTGTGGAAGTTGATGCTACCATCAGCCGCTTTGATGAACGGTCGATTGCCGATCCTTTGATTGGTTCAGTTCACGATCCAATTTATCAAGGCGCGGGTGCTCTGGGGTTGGCGGGGATACCTCAACCTAAGCCCGGAGCAGTTACCAAAGCGCATGGCGGTATACTGTTTATTGACGAAATTGGTGAACTTCACCCCCTGCAAATGAATAAATTACTTAAGGTGTTAGAGGAGCGCATAGTATTGCTGGAGAGTGCTTATTATAGCCAGGATGATGAGAATATCCCGCCCCACATCCATGAAATCTTTAAGTCAGGGTTACCGGCAGATTTTAGGCTGGTGGGGGCTACCACCCGATCACCGCAGGAAATATCCCCGGCTATTCGGTCACGCTGTTTAGAGGTGTTTTTCCGACCCTTAGAAGCAGAAGAAATAGTAGAAATAGCCAAAAGAGCTGTTCTTAAAATAGGTTGGCAGATTGATGAGGATGCCCTGAAGCTGATTGGCGAATATGCAACCAATGGCCGGGAAGCGGTAAATATTGTTCAGCTGGCAGTCGGGCTGGCCCAAACCGCAGGTGATCAGCAGGTAGGAATTGCTACCGTCGAGAAAGTCTTAAATAACTGCAACCTTTCTCCCCGGCCTCGTTTTAAGGCTAACCCTTTTCCCCAGGTGGGAACCGTTAACGGCCTGGCTTTGACCGGTAATGTAGGCCAGGTAATAGAAATTGAGGTCTCAGTACTGGAGACCAAATCAGCTGAAGGTAAATTTAAGGTCACTGGTATAATCGAGGAAGAACAAATTGACAATGGAGGCAGGGTATTCAAGCGGCAGAGTATGGCCGTGTCAGCTGGTCAGAATGTAGTGACAGCTCTCCGCCGCCTCGGTGTTTCCCCAGAACGCTTTGATATCCATGTTAATTTTCCCGGGGGGATTCCCGTGGATGGACCGTCAGCCGGTATCAGTATGGCAGTAGCTATATATTCAGCCATCACCAACGTTCCTGTTGACAACCAAGTGGCGATGACTGGAGAAATAACCGTATTGGGCAAGATTAAGCCAGTAGGGGGGATAATGGCTAAAGTCGATGCTGCCAGACGGGCGGGCTTGAAAAGGGTTATAATTCCAGCAGATAATTGGCTGCATATATTTGATCATTATACCGATATAGATATTATTCCGGTTAGTGAATTTACGTTAGGGCTGGAAGCCGCTTTGAGCAGTGTATCTCAGGATCTGGTACGAATAGTAAATTAAAAAGGTATATAAGAAACAGCAGGTTATTAGATTTTACGAACCAGTAATTGGTCAAAATGTACCAGCTTTTTCCCGGTTTGTGCTATGCTTAATAATTGATACCATGCCGTGGAGGTAGATTATGGAGGCAAAAATTAGAGAACTGCCATTACTGCCCTTAAGAGGAGTGCTGGTTTTCCCTTATATGGTTATTCATTTGGATGTGGGGCGGGAAAAATCAATTAATTCAATTGATGAGGCTATGATTAACGACAAGCTGATTTTCCTGGCCACACAGAAGGAGGCCCAAACCGATGATCCTTCTGATGATGACATATATTTAACTGGTGTAGTAGCCGAAATTAAACAGGTCCTGAAAATGCCGGGCGGTACTATGCGTGTGCTGGTAGAGGGATTAAACCGGGGGACTGTTAAGGAAGTACTTAGTTTTGACCCTTTTATGCAGGTGCGTATTGAGCAGTATAATGAAGAGCTATCAGAAAAGACTGCGGAAGTTGAAGCACTGGTGCGTACTTTAATCAACCAGTTCGAACAGTATGTACGCATGTCCAAGAAGGTACCACCAGAAACAGTATCCTCGGTGGTAGCGATTGAGGAAGGCGGACGGCTGGCTGATACTATTGCTTCTCATCTCAATCTGCGGATTCAAGACAAACAATCTGTATTAGAGGCATTTGGTACCCGCGAACGGCTGGAAATGGTTTGTGGAATTCTGGCCAAGGAAATGGAAGTCCTGGAACTCGAACGCAAGATTAATATTCGGGTTCGCAAGCAGATGGAAAAGACTCAGAAAGAGTATTACCTGCGTGAGCAGATCAAGGCCATTCAAAAGGAATTAGGAGATAAAGAAGACCGATCGAGTGAAGTTGAGGAACTAAGGGAAAAGATTGCTGAGGCCAAGCTGCCGCCGGAGGCACATGAAAAAGCGATCAAGGAATTGGAACGCTTAGAGCGGATGCCGCCCATGGTTGCTGAAGGAGTGGTGGTACGCAATTATTTGGATACCCTGCTTTCACTGCCCTGGAGCAATGAAACCCGTGACCGCCTGGAAATGAAGGCAGCAGAAAAAATTCTGGATGAGGATCATTTTGGGCTGGAAAAACCCAAGGAAAGAATACTTGAATATTTGGCCATTCGGAAACTGGCTAAGAAAATGAAAGGACCCATTTTGTGCCTGGTTGGGCCTCCGGGGGTAGGTAAAACCTCATTGGCCAAGTCGGTAGCCCGAGCGATGGGCCGCAACTTTGTCCGGATTTCCCTGGGGGGAATGCGTGATGAAGCGGAGATTCGCGGCCATCGGCGCACCTATGTGGGCGCAATGCCGGGACGTATAATTCAGGGTATGAAACAAGCGGGCAGCAGAAATCCGGTCTTCCTGCTCGACGAAGTTGATAAGCTCAATTCTGACTTCCGGGGTGATCCGGCCTCGGCGCTGCTGGAAGTACTTGACCCGGAACAAAATAACAGTTTTTCTGATCATTACATTGAGGTTGCTTTTGACTTGTCCAAAGTAATGTTCATTACTACTGCCAATTCGGCTCATAATATACCCCGTCCGCTGCTCGATCGGATGGAGGTAATATATATATCCGGTTATACCGAGGAAGAAAAGCTGCGTATTGCCCTTGATCACCTGGTACCCAAACAGATTAAGGAACATGGGCTCAAAATAAACAGTATCAGCTTTTCTGAAGGTGCCATCCGCAAGATTATCCGTGAATATACCCGGGAGGCCGGGGTGCGTAACCTGGAACGGGAAATCGCCTCTATCTGCCGTAAGGTAGCGCGTCAGGTAGTGGATAACCCCAAACTGGTTTTAAAGGTTACAGCTAACGGTATTCCTGGTTATCTGGGGACGGAGCGCTTCCGCTTCGGGGTGGCGGAAAAGGAACCAGTGGTCGGAATGGGAACCGGTTTGGCCTGGACGGAAGTCGGCGGTGATATTTTAAATATCGAGGTAGCATTGCTTAAAGGTAAAGGCGGAGTAACCTTGACCGGTCAATTGGGCGATGTAATGAAGGAGTCGGCTCAAGCCGGGTTGACCTATGTGCGTTCACGGTCACAGGAGCTTGGTATTCCCGAGGAGACCTGGGAAAAGTATGATGTCCATGTTCATGTACCGGAAGGTGCCATTCCCAAGGATGGGCCGTCAGCTGGTATTACCATGGCTACGTCGATAGCCAGTGCCCTGTCCGGGCAGGCGATACGCAATGACCTGGCGATGACCGGGGAAATTACTCTGCGGGGTCGGGTGCTGCCGGTTGGCGGGATTAAGGAAAAAGTGCTGGCTGCTCATCGGGCGGGAATAAAGAAGGTTATTTTGCCCATCGATAATAAAAAAGACCTGGATGAAGTGCCTGATAATGTGCGTCGCCGTATGGAGTTTGTTTTAGTGGGCAGTATGGACGAAGTATTGCAGCAGGCCCTTTTAAGAGCTGATGAACTTTAGAAAAGCGGCATTTACCTGCTCTTATGTCAATATCAATGATTTGCCGACGGATAATTATCCCGAGGTGGCTTTTGCCGGCCGCTCCAATGTCGGCAAATCATCACTGATCAACTGCCTGGTAGGGAGAAAAGGCCTGGCCAAGACCAGCTCGACTCCTGGCAAAACCAGAATGTTAAATTACTATACTATTGATGAAGCGATGTATCTGGTTGACCTGCCCGGATATGGGTTTGCCCGGGTAAGTCAGGCCGAGAAGAGAAAATGGGGCTGCTTAATTGAGGATTATCTGACCAAAAGAGACCAGTTAAAAGGGGTTATTCAGCTGGTTGACATTCGTCATCCGCCCACGGTGGATGACGTTATGATGTGGCAGTTCCTGGCCCAGATTCAAGTACCGGCGGTGGTAGTCGCTAACAAAGCCGATAAAATATCCCGGGGGCAGTGGCTGAAGCAGGACAAGATCATTCGAGAGACCCTGGGGTTGGGACAGGGAAAGATTATTATCTTTTCTGCCGAAACCCGGCAGGGGATGGAAGAGGTTCAGCGCACAATTATAAGCTGGGTTGAAACATAGTCTAAAGTGAAAAATTTGAGCCGGCACCTCTTGCTGAGGTGCCGGTTTTATTTTCTCCAGACCAGGATAAGTACGACAATAATTATCAGCCAGACCGCAGCGACTATTATTATACCGGCTTTTAAAGGCGGCAGTGAAGCTGAAACAGCTTGAGCACGGTATTCTGCCTTATAAGTTTCCGGGATGAATTTAAGTGCCAGAATGATCCCCAACGGCAGCAGCAGCAAATCATCCAGGTAACCAAGTACCGGGATAAAATCAGGGATCAGATCAATCGGGCTCAAGGCATAGGCCAATACCAGCCAGGGAATAACCCTTACATACCAGGGCAGCCTTTTATCCTGGACTGCCTGGTACACGATAACCAGCTGTAACTTTATCTCTTTTACACGCTCCCGCCAACTCATGGGCAAAACTCCCTATCCTTTTTGAGCACTCCATAACTCAGCAATAAGCATTCCGGCAATTATAAGGAACCCTCCGATAATAACCGTAGTGGTCAAGGCTTCACCGGCATACAGATGGGCAAAAACAGCAGCAAACACTGGTTCGGTAGTAAAAATGATGGCGGTACGGGATGGAGTAGTATGTTTCTGCATGGCATTTTGCACCAGAAAGGCCACGGCGGTGGCAGGAACAGCGGTTAAGAGCAGGGCAATAATAACATCCTGGCCCAACTTTTCTGGTACCGGATCAAAGAATATTCCGCCGATAAAACTGAGTATACCCACCGTCAGGATTTGAACCATGGTAAAGGGGAAGGCGCGGAACTTCGGCGAATATTTGGACACCATCACGATCTGAAGAGCAAAGCCTACTGCACAAATCAAAACCAGAAGGTCGCCATATGAAGGGATAAATGATCCAGTAGTGCCAAAAGACATCATATAGAGGCCGCCGCCGGCCAGTAATACTCCGAAGATACTACCAATGCCCGGAAAGGTTCGAGTCATTAGACCGTAAATCGGCGGTACCAGAACCACTGATAAACCAGTAATAAATCCGGCATTGGTTGCAGTGGTAAACTCTAATCCCACGGTTTGGAAGGTATAACCGATAAACATGAATACACCGACCAAACTGCCAGACAAAACCAACGACCGGTTTAAACTCTGGAAAAAGGAGGGGAAAATAAAGGCTAGAGATAAAAATGCGAGTAAAAAACGAACTCCATTAAAATAAAAGGGGCCGATATGGGCAAGGCCGCCTTTAACAATAACAAAAGTAGTACCCCAGACCAGGGCTACCAGAAGTAAATAAAATTCAGCTCTGACACCACGAACGCGGGATGCATTCACCAGCTTCACCTGCTCCATTTATATCCGCCTGCACCCGGTATTATATGCCTAACACCGGATAAAAATCCGACTACATTATAGACAAAGAACTAAGCAACACCTATTTTAAATGATTACTAAGAAAGATAGCCTGTCTAGAAGCCCCCAGGTGCTAGGCGGCCGCTGGCCAGCTTACGCTTGGTCGCTGGTGAGCCTCCGGCTCACTATCCGCGACACTCGCTGATACATAGTCAGCGTCGCTATTTCCGCGGCACTAGGCGAAACATCGTCGCCGTCGCAGATGCGGACTGGAGAGAGCGGAGTTCTTAGCGCTTTAGCGTTTAGAACTCCGGCCTGCCCCTTGCGGGTACAACGCAGATGGGGGTTTATCGACAGGTTGACCGGATAAAAATCCGGCAGCCTGATGACAAGCGACATATTTAGGATAAAATAATAATGATAAGCTTAAAACCCAAAGGTAAAATCGTAAGCTTGCTTGGACTTCGCCTGTTTAAATAATATCGGTCAGTTTGGCTGCCATCTGATTATTAATCAGGATGATACCCAGAACTAAGACCAGCAAATGGGGGATCAACTTAACAGGCGGGATAAGCTTATTATACATAACCCCAAGAAGGAGGGTATTAATATTTTGCTGAATGCTGAAAATCTGCCCAGTGTTTATAACCCGGCTTTAGTTGAGGACAAGTGGTACCGTTGGTGGGAGGAAGAAGGTTTTTTTATCCCCAGTGGTAATCGGAAAGCTGAACCATTTTCCATTGTTATGCCGCCTCCCAATGTAACCGGGCAGCTGCATCTGGGACACGCGATAGATAATACCATGCAGGATATAATTGCCCGGTTTAAGCGGATGCAGGGATTTGATACCCTGTGGTTGCCCGGGACTGATCATGCAGGTATTGCTACTCAGGCTAAAGTTGAAGAGGCGTTGGCCGAACAGGGTATTTCCCGCTATGACCTTGGCCGGGAAAAATTCCTGGAACGGGTCTGGGAATGGAAGAACGAGTACCACGGACGCATAACCCATCAGCTAAGATTACTTGGTTCCTCCTGTGACTGGACCCGGGAACGCTTTACCATGGATGAGGGCTGCTCCGAAGCAGTGCGCGAGGTATTTGTCAGCCTCTACGAACAGGGTTTAATTTATCAAGGAGATTACATTATTAACTGGTGTACCAAATGTAAAACCACCATTTCTGATATTGAGGTGGAGCATGAGGAGGAGGCCGGTCACCTCTGGCATATCAAATATCCGGTGGTTGACAGTGATGAATATCTGGTGGTTGCTACTACCCGGCCGGAAACCATGCTTGGTGATACCGGGGTGGCAGTTCACCCGGAAGATGAGCGTTATCGGCATCTGGTAGGCAAAGAGGTGCTGCTGCCTCTAACCAACCGGCAAATTCCGATTTTTGCCGACGACTACGTAGACCGCGAGTTCGGTACCGGGGCAGTAAAAGTAACCCCGGCTCATGATATTAATGACTTTGAAATGGGAAGACGCCACAGCCTGGATAGCATTACCGTAATCAATCTTGACGGCACCATGAACCAGGCAGCGGGAGACGATTATCAGGGACTTGATCGATACCAGTGCCGTAAAAAGGTGGTTGACGATCTAAAACAACAGGGCTTCCTGGTCAAGATAGAGGATCACACTCATGCGGTCGGACACTGTTATCGCTGCGATTCGACTATTGAACCGATGGTATCAAAACAGTGGTTTGTGCGGATGAAACCTCTGGCCGAACCCGCTATTGAGCGGGTGTTAGCCGGAGATACCAAGTTTGTTCCTTCCCGGTTTACCAAGGTTTATACCAACTGGATGGAGAATATCCGCGATTGGTGCATTTCCCGCCAGTTATGGTGGGGGCATCGGATTCCGGTGTGGTATTGTGACTGCGGGGAAGTTATAGTCAGCCGTCAGGATCCCACTGTCTGTCCAACTTGTGGTTCAAAGAACCTGGTTCAGGATGAAGATGTGCTGGATACCTGGTTTTCTTCTGCCCTGTGGCCTTTTTCGACTATGGGCTGGCCCAAGAAGACCGCAGATTTCAAGCGCTATTTCCCGACCACCGTACTGGTCACCGGCCGTGATATTATTTTCTTCTGGGTAGCCAGGATGATTTTTTCCGCTATCCATCATACCGGACAGGTACCGTTTGCCGACGTGCTCATCCATGGTTTGATCCTGGATGAAAAGGGACGTAAAATGAGCAAATCATTAGGTAACGGTATCGATCCGCTGGATATTATAGACAAGTATGGTGCGGATACCTTGCGGTTTTCCCTGGTAACCGGCAATACTCAGGGCAATGATGTGCGCTTCCATATGGATAAAGTAGAAAACACCAGGAACTTTGCCAATAAGATCTGGAATGCTTCCCGCTTTGTAATTATGAATCTGAAGGATTACGAGCCTATTCAATGGACAGATGATGAGTTAACAACTGCTGACCGTTGGATTTTAACCCGAGTCAGTCAGGTTATATCGGAAGTTACAGAGCGTCTGGAGGCCTATGACCAGGGTGAGGCTGCCCGACTGGTTTACGATTTCATCTGGGATGAGTTTTGCGATTGGTATATTGAATTGAGTAAACCATGCTTATATCAGCCCCTCACCCCCAGACACAAACAGGTGGTGCAAAGTATACTGATCGAAGTTTTATCAACGGTATTACAGCTGCTGCATCCCTTTATGCCGTTTATCACCGAGGAAATCTATCAATTCATGCCGGGTCATACCAAAAGCATAATGATATCTTCCTGGCCGAAGCCCCATCCGCAGCATACCTGGAGCAATGCGGTGGAGGAGATGAAGATGGTCATGGAAGTAATCCGGGCTATCCGTAATCTGCGGGCCGAGGTTGGTGCTAACCCCGGGGTAACTGTGGCTGCTACCCTGATAGCTCATAATAAACAGGCTGAACATACCTTGGAACAGGGTAAAAACTATATTTCCGGGTTAGCCAAAGTAGGGGAAATGGTTATTGCCCAGGCAGATAATGCGTTGACACCCGATCAAGCTTTAAGTACTCATTTGGCAGCAGTTGATATTTACCTGCCGCTGAAAGGGCTGGTAGATATCGAAAAGGAAATGGCCCGGCTGGAAAAAGAAATGGACAGCCTGCTTAAAGATGAGAATCTGATGCGGGGCAAGTTAGGAAATGAAAAGTTTATTGGTCGGGCACCCGCCGAGGTAGTGGCCAAAGAACGCGAAAAGCTGGAGGAGGTACTTCGTAAAAAGGATGGTGTCAGCCTACGCTTGCAAGCACTGAAGCAGCTATAGAAGAATATTTAAAAGGATTATTGCAATATGGGGCCAAACCGGGTTTAGAAAGGATTTTCCGCCTGACTGAACTGCTGGGGAGGCCCCAGCATGATTTTGCGTCCATTCACATTGGAGGTACCAATGGTAAGGGTTCAACCTCGCTTATGCTGTCACGCATTTTAACCGCCAGCGGATATAAAACCGGGATGTTTGTATCACCGCATCTTCATTCCTATCGTGAGCGCATGCAGATTAATGGGGTAATGATTAGTACTGCTGATCTGGCTTTCTGTTTATCGAGGGTTGATGAGCTGCTGCCGATATTAGCTGCCGAGGGTTTTTCTCACCCTACTGAATTTGAAGTGTTGACAGCGGCTGCTTTTCTCTATTTTAGCCAGCAACAGGTTGAAGTGGCGGTGATTGAAGTAGGAATGGGCGGCCTTTATGATTCCACGAATGTAATTAATCCTCTGGTTTCGGTAATCACTAACATTGAAATGGATCATACAGCTTTTCTTGGTCATACGATTGCTGAAATTGCGGTTAACAAAGCGGGAATAATTAAACCACGGATACCGGTAGTAACTGGAGAAACCAAACCAGAGGCACTAAAGGTTTTAGCTGCCGGAGCCAGAGAAAAAGGGGCAGAGCTACTGGTAGCCCCTGAGTTGGTGGGGATTGAAACCAGGACGGGTAATATCAAGGGACAGGAACTGCTGGTAAATTACCATGGTGATCAGTCGCAGGTCGATTTAGGGCTGCCGGGTACTTACCAGCGAGAGAATTTGGCTGTGGTATGGGTAGCGCTGGACTGTCTTCAGCAGCAGGGATTAGTGTTATCACTGACAGCAGTGAAACAGGCTTTAAAGGATTGCCGCTGGCCCGGTCGGCTGGAATTAATTAGTGAAGATCCGATGATAATTTTGGATGCAGGTCATAATGAAGCTGGTGCCAAAGCTCTGCAGACCGCTATAAATGAACTGCTGCCAGATCGGGGTATAATAGTGGTAGCAGGTATACTTGACGACAAAGATGCTCGTGCTTTTATCGCTAATATGCCGACTAATACCAGGGCGGTAGTAATTACCCACCCGGATAGCCCGCGGGCAGATAACTGGAGACAAAAGGCGGATTTGGCACGTGAATATTTCGAGCAGGTTTATGAGGTGGAACTGATTGAACAGGCGGTTAACCTGGGCCTTTCACTGACCAGGCCCGAAGAAGCTTTACTGGTAACAGGATCCTTTTATGTTTTGGACCGAGCCCGTAAACACTTGTTAAAGATAGTGCAATAAAACCAGTTTTTTTGTATACAATTATTACGTAGAATTAACATGCGCTTAACAGTAGTAACCAAATGCGTTGATATAATTAATAGGTACTTAACAATACAAGGGAGGACTTACTCGTTGGCAGCCATGCGTTTTAAACCCAAGGATCACTATTTCTTTGATAGCTTTGACCAGCTGGCCCGGCTATTGATTGAAGGAACAGCCGCACTGAAGGATTATGTTGTAAACGACGGCGATCCTCTTCCCCGGCTGGAAAAACTTAATCAGCTGGAAGCTGAAGGTGACAATATTTTTGGTGCCATTCTGGACAAGCTCAACACAACGTTTATAATTCCTTTTGACCGGGAAGATATTTATGAACTCTCCAAAGAGCTGAATAAAATCCTTGATCATATTCAAGGGACCATGGAAAAAATAGTACTATATAAAGCCGGACAGCCCAAGGATACCAGTGTGCGTGAGATGGTACTGCTTTTGGAAAGCTCAGTTATAGAAGTAAAGAAAGCCGTTGGCGATCTGCGCCAGTTAAACCAAAACTACCAGCAGGTTTTGGCCTCCTGTGATTTGATTAGGCAATATGAAAATGATGGTGATCACCTGTATCGGCAGGGACTGGCTCAGCTTTTTGATACCAAAGATGCTATCGAGATTATTAAATGGAAAGAGATACTGGAGCATTTGGAAAGCACATTGGACTACTGTCAGGATGTCAGCTATGTCTTAAAAGGGGTTGCCGTAAAATATGTTTAGTCTTATCACTCTGATTGTGGTTATAGTGCTTGCCCTGGCTTTTGACTACGTAAACGGTTTTCATGATACTGCCAATGCAATTGCTACTTCGATATCAACGAAAGCTCTATCACCAAGGGTTGCCGTTATTTTGGCCGCAGTGCTGAATTTTGTCGGGGCCTTGTCAGGTACCGCGGTAGCACTTACTATCGGTAAAGGAATAGTTGAACCAAATGCGATTACACCACCGGTTCTGATTTCTGCTTTGATCGCCGCCATTTCCTGGAATCTGATTACCTGGTATTTTGGTATTCCTTCCAGCTCATCACATGCACTGATTGGCGGTCTTACCGGAGGTACCCTGGCTGCTCTGGGAATGAGCGGTGTCAAATGGGGCGGCTTTGTTAAAATTGTAACTTCGCTGATAGGAAGCCCGCTGATCTCCTTTGTCATTGGATCATTGATTATGTCAATTTTGTTCTGGGCTTGCCGGGGCCTTTATCCAGTGCGCATAAATAACATTTTTCGGAGATTACAGATATTATCAGCCTCAATGATGGCTTTTTCTCACGGTACCAATGATGCTCAGAAATCCATGGGCATTATCACCATGGCTCTGATGGGAGCAGGCTTTTTGGATAGTTTTCATGTGCCGACCTGGGTAATTTTGTTATGTGCTACCGCAATGGCTTTAGGTACCATGAGCGGGGGATGGAGAATTATCCGCACCATGGGAAACAAGATTTTCCGTATTGAGCCGATCAATGGGTTTGCAGCTGATCTGGGATCATCGCTGGTTATTTATACCTCATCATTACTTGGTTTTCCAGTCAGCACCACCCATGTAGTGTCGGGTTCTATTATGGGGGTAGGTTCAGTAAAACGCTTTCGAGCTGTACGCTGGGGTATCGCGCAGCAGATGGTAACTGCCTGGGTGGTTACTATTCCGTGTACCGCGTTGGTAGCAATACTGGTTTATCAAGTAGTAAAGTTGTTCTTTTAACGCTAAACTTAAATTGTCATCACATAAAAACCTGACTTTTAATGGTCAGGATTTTTTTATGGCTTAATATATGTTAAATTTGAGCAGTTAAGGCCGATACTTTCAGACAATACAGTATTTATCGACATAACGATGGCTTATTTTGGGAGCCAAAAGAATATTGAGTCTAAGTAAAAATTTATGATTGTTATCATAAATATGTTAGAATCTTTGGTACGAGTGAGAATTAAGGAGATTTTTATAGAAAAGAGGTTGTCATTGGTGAAGGCATTTAAAATACCGGAAGCCACTGTAATGAGATTATCCGTATATTCTCGACATTTAGCCCAGTTGATGAACGAAGGTATTATAACAGTATCATCGGGAGAGATCGCCCGGGGTGTAGGTGTGAGTTCAGCTCAGGTGCGCAAGGATCTGGCTTACTTTGGAGATTTTGGCACCCGGGGGGTTGGATATAATGTTCAGGAGTTGTATAACCATATAATGCGCATACTGGGCCTTAATGGGCGCTGGAACGTGGTTATGGTTGGGGCAGGCAGGTTGGGATCAGCGCTGGCTGGCTATCGTGGATTTGAAGAACGCGGTTTTAACATAGTCGGACTTTTAGATAATAATGCTGATCTGGTAGGAAAACAGATTGATCACCTGATAGTAGAGCCGCTGGAACGTTTGGAAGCTATTATCAAGGAGCAAAATGTTCGGATTGGTATTGTTTCAGTTCCCGGTAATGCGGCTCAGGAAGTTACCGACTTATTAGTGAAAGCCGGGGTTAAAGCGGTGTTGAATTTTGCTCCCCGGATCATTAAAGTGCCTAACAATGTTATCCTTCGTAATGTTGACTTGACTGTTAACCTGGAAGTTCTGAGCTTTAATCTGGCTAATCGGGGTTAATGGCGTTAAAGTTAAGATAAGAGTTATTATAATCCTCCTTATGCACTTCCCTTAAAGGTGAATTACATCAAGGAGGATTTTTTAGTGTGTTGGCTGGATATATGTCGTCAGGTATCTCCGATGATTGGATATGGTGTTTTCTTCCTACTGGTACTGGGTTACAATAACAAATGAATCAATCGAGGTGATAATAGTGAATAGTCGTCATACCAGCTGGAGCATGCTTCTATTATTGATGGTGGTTGGTGCCTTAATATTTGCTTACCTGGGTGAGTTGGTGGTAGCTTATGTGCCTGGCCTGGCACGTTGGGGCAGTGGTTCAATGGTCGGAGTTCCGGCAGTAACACTTAATTTATCAGTTATTAAACTTTCGTTATCATTACTTATAAAGGTAAACCTATTTACTGTTTTGGGATTGATTACCGGATTTTTAGTATTCCGGCGATTGTAATCACTGACTATAATGTTAACTTGAAAGGTGACAGGAAAGTTTGCAGATCATCCTTGCATCGGCTTCACCCCGTCGTTATCAGTTGTTACAGCAATTAGGCCTGGATTTTTTAGTAGTGCCTGCTGATGTAAATGAGAACATTACCGCTGCTTCACCATGGGAGTTGGCTGAGGAGTTAGCCAGGCAGAAAGCACGCCGGGTAGCTTCTCTTTACCCCCAGGCAATAGTCATCGCCGCTGATACCATGGTGGTTATTGACGGTCAAATATTAGGCAAACCCGGCAGCCAGGATGAAGCCCGCTCCATGTTAAATCGGCTGTCAGGCCGTGAACACCAGGTAATAACTGGTGTATCGGTACAGTGCCAGACTCGGGGTTATAATAAAACAGAAACTGAAACCACCAGAGTGGTATTCCGTGAACTGCAATCGCGAGAAATTGAGGCTTATATCGATAGTCGAGAATCTTTTGATAAAGCTGGTGCTTATGGTATTCAAGGCCGGGGGGCGTTATTGGTAACCAGAATTGAGGGTTGTTATTTTAATGTGGTAGGGCTGCCCTTAAATCGATTAGGTTTAATGCTTCGGGATCTGGGGATATATCTATTGGGGGGATAAATAGGATGGATGCGGCAGTTTACCGAACCATTCCTGAGTTACCTCTTGACCTTAGACCACGTGAAAGGTTAAAGGAACACGGAGAAGGAGCACTTTCCAGTGCCGAACTGTTGGCCATATTATTGGGATCAGGTACTCATCAGCAATCAGCTCTGAGTCTGGCTGCCGAATTGTTGAGTCATAATGAGGGACTTCGCTTTTTGGCAACCTCCAGTTTCAGTGAACTGGAGCAGATCAAGGGTTTAGGTATGGCTAAAACCGCCCGCATCAAAGCAGCTTTGGAGTTAGGAAGAAGAATCGCTATCCAAACCCTCAATCGACCGCTGATTAAATCGGCCGAAGATGTTAAGAATATGGTCATGGAAGAAATGCGTATGCTGGATCGCGAACATTTTCGGGCGCTTTATCTGGATCGCAAGCTGAGGCTTATTGCTCTGGAGACGATAGCTATTGGGGGACTGTCCAGCGCACTAATCCATCCGCGGGAGGTATTTAAACCCGCAGTTCAACGCAGTGCGGCTTCAATTATTCTGGTACATAACCACCCAAGTGGCGACCCTGCACCTTCGGCGGAAGATATTGAAATTACCCGCCGTATGAAAGCTGCCGGACAGGTTATGGGTATTGATATATTAGATCACATTATTATTGGTGATAATCGCTATGCCAGCCTTAATGGAATGGGGCTGCTAGCTGAAAACAAATAGATTAATGGTAAACCAAGGAGGCAAGTTAGATGTTTTTCGCTAAAGATATGGGGGTAGACCTGGGAACCGCTAATACTCTGGTTCATCTCAAAGGCAAAGGTATAGTACTCCGGGAACCATCAGTGGTTGCTATTCAAAGTGATAGCGGTAAAGTCTTGGCCGTTGGTTCGGAGGCCAAGCAAATGATAGGCCGTACACCTGGTAATATAGTAGCTATTCGACCGATGAAGGATGGAGTAATTGCCGATTTTGATATTACTCAATCCATGCTCAAATATTTTATCAGTAAGGCCATGGGACAGGGGACCTTGTTAGCCAAACCCCGTGTGGTCGTCAGCGTGCCGACCGGGGTAACCACGGTAGAGGAAAGAGCGGTTCGCGAAGCCGCTTTACAGGCAGGAGCTAAAGAAGCTTATTTAATTGAAGAGCCTATGGCAGCTGCAATCGGTGCCGGTCTGCCGGTACATGAACCCACCGGTAATATGATTGTTGATATTGGCGGCGGCACTACCGAAGTAGCTGTAATATCACTGGGAGGGATTGTGACTGCTCGTTCAGTACGGGTTGCTGGTGACGAAATGGATGATTCCATCATCCAACACTTGAAAAAGACCTACAGCCTTTTGATTGGTGAGCGTACGGCCGAAGATATTAAAATTAATATCGGCTCTGCTCTGTGGGAAGGCGAGGCTGCTTATTATGAAGTTCGGGGACGTGATTTGATTACCGGATTACCGAAAACCATTCAGGTTTCATCTTTGGAGATTCAGGAAGCTTTATCGGAACCGGTGGCAGCAATAATTGAAGCTATTAAAGTATGTCTGGAGAAAACACCTCCGGAATTGGCTGCTGACATTATGGATCGGGGTATAGTGCTGGCCGGTGGCGGATCATTGCTGCGGGGACTTGATACCCTGGTAACTCAGGAGACTAACATGCCGGTCTATGTGTGTGAAGAACCACTGTTGGCAGTAGCACGAGGTACCGGTAAAGTGCTCGAAAATATTGAAGTCTTAAAGAGGGTTTTAATCAGCCCCCGTCGGATTTAGTCAATATGGCAGAGGAGAATAGGTGAAGTGGGGGCAATTTGGAGAAATCGATGGTGGTGGCTGGTAATAGTTATAATACTAGCCCTGCTGTCGCTTGCCCATTGGAGCGGTCAAGAAAGATCAGGCTTAACTGTACCGGAAAGAGTGGTACGGGTATTTTATGGTTATCTGCAGACCGGAGTTGCCGAGACCGGTTCTGTTTTTGATAACTTCGGTTTTTATTTGACCAGCAAAGAACGTTTGCACAACGACAACAAACGGCTGCAAGCCGAAGCTGATCAGTTGCGGTTGGAGATTCAACGTCTCAAGGAATATCAAATGGAAGCCCAGAGATTACAGCAATTATTGGGTTTCCGCAATTACTCTCCCCAGTATCAGCAGTTAGGGGCGAAGGTAATTGCCCGCAGCCTGGGTTACTGGAATGAGACTGTATTTATTGACCGGGGAAGTGCTGATGGCGTAAAACGCGATCTGGCAGTTATCACTCCTGATGGGTTAATCGGCCGGATTATCAATGTTCAGAAAAATACCAGCGAGGTTTTACTGATCACCAGCCGTCAAAGCGGTGTCGGAACGGTAGTTCAACAAACCCGTGCCCCGGGTATTGTTAATGGTTTGGGCAACGACGGCTATCTGGCTATGAACAATATCCCTTATTTCGTTAAAATCTATAAGGATGATCAAGTTATTACTTCGGGTTTAAGCAGTGTATTTCCGCCGGGGATACCGGTCGGCAAAATAGTTGATGTCAAAACTGATCAAAATGGTCTGACCCGCAGTGCCAGGTTAAAGCCGTCAGCGGATATGGATAGGCTGGAAGAGGTTATAGTGGTGATAGGGTATAATCCTCAGGCGGCACCTTCCATACAAAACACTGGAACCGGGGATGCCAGCCAGGGGAGGACACCATAGATGAGCTATTGGCGTCTGATGGTGTTGATAATCTTGCCAGTTTTTTCAATTTTACTGGAGAGTACGTTTTTTTCATCTTATCATTTTTGGGGTATTACTCCCGATCTGTTGTTAATTTTCGTGGTTTTCATTAGTATACTTGACGGCCGGAAGGCGGGGGCTATCTATGGATTTACCTGCGGTTTGCTGTTAGATTTATTTCTGGCTCGATATATTGGGGTTAATGCCCTGAGTTTGGCTATAACCGGATATATAACCGGTATCTTCCGCCGTCTCGTCTACCCGGAACACCTGTTAGCGCCGTTACTGGCAGTGGCAGTCGGCACCTTGTTAAACCAGATTGCCACCTTTGTCATCATGTATTTGATCGGGGCTAGTGTTGGTATCACCCAGAGCTATATTCTGGGTACCGCGATACAGGCTGGTTTTAATATCCTACTGACCATCCCCTTATACATCTGGTATTATAAGTCCTATCATCAAGGAGCTCTGCGGCCCTAGCAAGGAAGTGATCAATTTTCATGCATAACGACGAAATTAAGAAAAATCTCAGGGCTTTCTGGTGGGTAGCCCTGGGTTTTTATTTCTTATTGTTAGGACGCCTCGCCATAGTTCAATTCATTCAGCAGGATAAATATGAGACCCTGTCCAAGGAAAATCGTATGCGGCTGGTCAGCATCAAAGCCCCTCGCGGAGAAATACTTGATCGTAACGGGAAAATTTTAGCCCAAAACAAATTGGTTTACACGGTTTATATAAGTCCGACCGGAGTTAAAAATCAAGATAAAAGTATCGATCATCTGGTCAGTATACTCGGTGGGCGTTATCCCGAAGTAACCCGGGACTATATTTTATCACTGGTTGAAAAACAGAAATATAAGCTTTTTGAACCAATTGCCCTGGTTCGAGATATTGATTGGCAGACGGTTACCAAAATCCAGGAGTCGGCCAACGAACTGCCGGGGGTTACGATCGGTATAGAGCCGCTGCGCTACTATGCCAATCTGGACCTGGCCGGACATATAATGGGTTATGTGCACCCAATCTACAGTAAGGAAGAACTGGCCAAATACGATGAGAATGCTTATAGTATCGGTGATTTGGTTGGTAAGGACGGTATTGAAAAAGTCTATGAGAAATGGCTTAAAGGTAAAGATGGTGCCCGTCGGGTAGAAGTGGATGCCTATGCCAGGCCAATTCGCGAGTTGGTAACTCTGCAGCCCAAGGCCGGTAACAATGTAAAGCTCACTATTGATGCCGATTTGCAAACCGTTCTTCAGCAATCAACGGCCAATGTTCTATCCAACCTTCCGAATCCCAAGGCCAAGGTTGCTTCAGCGGTAGTAATTAATGTCAAAACGGGTGCGATTCTAGCTCTTACCAGTTTCCCTGAGCTTAATCCTAATGATTTTACTAAGAGTATGAATGCCCAAACTGCCCGCTACTATTTCCCTGATACCAAGGATGAACAAGGTAACTCGGTTTATGATCCAAGAGAACCAGGGGCGGCAACCAATCGTGCACTGCAGGCAACCTATCCCCCAGGCTCCACTTTTAAGCCGATAGTGGGAATGGCAGCTATGGAAAGCGGCCGTATGACTCCCACTGCCGATTATGTCAATTGTACCGGACGCTATTGGCTGCCGCCATATATAGCCTGTACGGGAGTTCACGGCAACGTTAACCTTAACCGGGCGATGGCAGTTTCATGTAACGTATACTTTCAGGAAATGGGCCGCCGTGCGGGCAAAGATGAGCTAATTAAAGTTGCCTCTCAATTTGGTTTGGGCTCTAAAACCGGGGTTGATCTGCCGTTTGAAAAGTCGGGATTATTACCAACCCCTCAATGGAAAAAGGATATCAATGGCGTAATAATCGACCGGCGCTATGAAAATCGCCGTGATGAAGTAAATCGCAAATATGAGCTCCTGCTGAGTAATGCCCAGGACGAAAAACAGAAGGCGGAGTTAAATAAGGAGAAACAAAAGGAACTGCGGAAATTAAAGGCCTGGTATGAAATTGATTATAACTTTAATACCAAGTGGCAGCCATTTGATACCTATAATATGTCGATAGGTCAGGGGAATAACAGTTATACACCAATCCAGCTCGCCAATTATGTTGCTGCCATCGCTAACAACGGCGTTCGAATGAAGCCTTATGTAGTTGACAGTATTATTTCCCCCGAGGGTAAAGTCCTAAAGCAAAATCAGCCACAGGAAGTTGAACATTCGACGGTGCCGCCTGAAGTCATAAGCAGTGTCAAGCGAGCTATGTTGGAAGTAGGAGAAAACGGTACCGCAGCTTTTCTATTTGCAAATTTTCCCCAGAATATTCAAGTAGCAGCTAAGACTGGTACGGCTCAAACCGGCAGAAAGGGAGATATCAAGGACAAGGACTTTCATGGTGTATTTATTGCCTTTGCCCCTTATGATAACCCGGAGATAGCCTTTGCCGGTGTGGTTGAGTATGGACTTCATGGTGGGTCTTCAGCCGGGTTAATCTGTAAAGATGTTTTTGAACATTACTTCAAGGTTAAAAATCATTTAGATGTTACGAAGCCGGAAAATGTCGGCTTGCTTACCGAATAATGTCATAAATAAATTAGCTTAAACCTTCATTATTAGGGGGATTTAGACCATATTCCCCCTAATATTTTTTTCTTCTCTGGAGGAAAAAAATGGAATTCATTGAATTAAAAGTTAATTATAAAGGGGGTGGACCTGATGCCAGTTGAAGAGGTAATGGTTAAAGGTAACCAGCAGGGTGTGATCATTCAGCTGGATTCGAAAGCGGGATTCTCTGCCTTAAAGGAGCAGCTAAAATCTCGAGTTAAAAACTTGGATCATGCCCTGATGGGGGCTGAGGTCACGATTAACATCGGCAATAAATTACTTACCCGCAATGAAATAGATGAAATGCGTGAAATTTTAGAGGCCCGTGGTCTTAATCTGGTTCAGGTGGTCAGCAAAGAACACACTATTGAAGTACCGCCGCTGACCAGCGATGAGGCTGAGCCGCTGACCCGACTGACTACAGGGCGGACCCTGTTTATCACCCGTCATTTAAGGTCCGGTCAGCAGGTAAGCTTTGCTGGTAATGTGGTAGTTTTGGGGGATGTAAATCCGGGAGCTGAGATAATTGCCACCGGGCACATCTTGATTATGGGTACTCTAAGAGGTTTAGCCCATGCAGGATGTAAAGGCGATGAGCGGGCGATTGTTACTGCTCTCAAACTGTCTCCCACCCAACTCCGAATTGCCAACCATATCACCCATGCTCCCGAAAATCAGACCCCGGTTGATGTACTGCAGCCGGAGGTTGCCCTATTCAAGGATAACCGCGTAGTTATTGAAAAGCTGTAAATGACGATTTAAGCGCGGAGAAGATATATGTACCAGGTTTGGCTATATCAGGAGGAAATGGAGGAGGGCCTAATGACTACTGGGATGGTTTATGTTATTACATCAGGCAAAGGAGGAGTAGGTAAGACTACTACAACTGCTAATTTAGGAACTGCATTGTCTTTAATGGGTAACAAAGTGGTTATGGTCGATACTGACATTGGCCTGCGTAATTTAGATGTGGTTATGGGTCTTGAAAATCGGATTGTGTTTGATCTGGTTGATGTCGCAACTGGACACTGCCGGCTTAAACAGGCCCTGATAAAAGACCGTCGGGTGGAAGGACTCTCCTTACTCCCGGCAGCACAAACCAAAGAGAAAACGGCGGTAAGTCCGCATCAAATGCGGGCTATTTGTGAGGAACTAAAAAAAGAATATGATTATGTGCTGATTGATTGCCCGGCTGGTATCGAACAGGGTTTCAAGAATGCTATTGCCGGGGCTGATGAAGCGATTGTGGTTGCCACACCTGAGGTATCATCAGTTCGGGACGCGGACCGGATTATTGGATTGCTGGAAGCAGCCGGGATGACTGAACCGCTGCTGGTCATTAACCGTTTTCGCCCTCGAATGGTGCGACGTGGTGATATGATGGATACCACTGACATGCTGGAAATCCTCGCTGTTGACCTCCTGGGGGTAGTACCTGAGGATGAAGCGATTGTGGTTTCAACCAATCGTGGTGAGCCGTTGGTTCTGGAAAACGGGACCCGGGCCGGTGAAGCTTACCGGCGTATCTCTCGGCGTCTATCTGGAGAAGAAGTGCCCTTTATTCCACTGGAGAGCGACGGCCTGTTTACACGTTTGGGGCGTATGCTGAAGCTGGCTAGATAGAGGGTGATGGTTATGGTGTTGATCGAATTTGTAGCTCGCCTGCTGGCGCGAACCGACACTCCCAGGCAGGTGGCTAAAGAAAGGTTGAGGCTGGTGCTGGTTCATGATCGGGGTGATGCTTTACCACCAGGATTTTTAGAATCCTTAAAGGAAGACCTGATCAAGGTAATTTCAAACTATTTTGAAATCGATGAGCATGATCTGGAAGTAACTTTTTCCAATTATGACAACACGGTGGCTTTGGTAGCTAACATACCTTTCGTCAGTATTAAAAGAGTGGCTGGTTAGACTAATAATAATTATAGATTTCAGGGAGCTTCTTAAAAATGGGAAGCTCCTTTTACTTTGTCTCCGGTTAGCTTTGGTTTAATCCAGGTAAATGCTCAAGGTTTACAGCGTTTTGCTGCTATGCGTATAATCAAAGGGAAATTTTAATGTGTTTGATCTTTTAAGGAGCCAGTTATGAATATAACCAAAAGACGTTGGCTGCGTGCCATTGATAAGCCATTTATCGTATCCGTCCTGTTAATAATAGTTCTTGGATTATTGATTTTAACCAGTGCCACGATTAATGCGGTTAAAGATAATCCATTTTATTATTTGGAGAAACAGCTGCTTCTAATAGGGTTCAGCATTATCCTTGCTTACCTGATCCTGCGGATTGAGGTAGGGCAGCTGCAAAAAGTAAGCTGGTATGTATATGGCCTGGCCCTGATTTTGCTGATTGTAGTTCTGGTATTTGGTTCAGAACAAAGGGGGACCACTGGCTGGATTGGATTTGGCGCGGCTAAAATACAGCCGGCTGAGATTAGTAAGGTGTTGTTAATTACCTCATTTGCCAGTTTCCTGGCCAGGCGGCAGGGTGAATTAGAAACTCTGCAGCAGATGCTGCCAGCTTTCCTTTATGTGGGAGTTCCCTTTTTACTGGTGATGGCACAGCCTGATTTAGGTACCGGTCTGGTTTTTCTGGCCATTCTGGTAGGCATGATGCTGGTAGCCGGTGCCAATCCCAGAGTACTGTTGACCCTGGTTGGCGGTGCTATTCTATTGGCGGTGGTCTGGGTAGTACTTCATACCCATTTCGGTCTCTGGCTGCCGCTTAAGGATTACCAGCTCAGCCGCTTAACGGTATTTATCGATCCTTACAAAGATGGTATGGGCGGTCGGGGGGATGGCTGGAATACTATTCAATCCCTGGTTGCCATCGGCTCGGGAGGCCTGGTGGGCAAGGGATTATTTCACGGTACCCAGGCCCAGCTTCAGTTTTTACCCGAAAGGCATACCGATTTTATCTATGCCGTGCTTGGTGAAGAATTAGGATTTATTGGGGCAGCCGGGTTAATTATCCTGTATATTGTCATGACCTACCGAGCGCTGATTATTGCTCTGGAAGCCCGGGATTTATATTCCACGTTATTGGTTTCCGGGGTTTTAACCATGTGGCTATTTCATATTTTAGAGAACATTGGTATGTCTATAGGTATTATGCCGGTCACCGGTATACCGCTACCATTTGTCAGTTATGGGGGAAGTGCTATGCTGGCTAATTTTATGGGATTAGCCTTGATCCTGGGGGTAAACCTAAGAGGAAGAAAAATTTTGTTTTAGAATTCGGGGGTAAATTTAAAGTGCCGAAGTCAAGCGCCAAAGGGGTAGTTGTCGAACTGCTCAAAGTGATTCCCAATCTGCTCAAGCTGCTTTACCGTCTGCTGGAAGACCCGCGGATACCTAAAACGGAAAAGGTAATTCTGGCTGGGGTGGCTGCTTATGTGGTTTCTCCTTTGGATTTAATTCCTGATTTTGTACCATTTTTGGGCAAAGTAGATGACCTGGTGTTAATCGCTCTGGTATTAAAGAGGCTGTTTAATGCAGCCGGGGAACAGGTGTTAAATGAACACTGGGACGGCGGTCAGGATTTATTGATGCTGGTCGATCGTATATTGGAATATGCTCTCAGATTTCTGCCATCAAAAATTTATAAACTGTTGGTTACCAGGGCTGGCACGGATTATATTGATATAACGCCCCGAGAATAAATGACCTTGCCGCTGGAAAAAACTGTAATGAAGTAAACCCGGCATCAATAAAATACTTTAGGAGCATACGCTTTAAAGTTATTGACTGCGGGGTGACGAAGATGATAGCTAGTTTTCGGATACGTATGTTTGCGGTGCTGGTAGTACTTTCGCTGCTGCTGGCATTACAGCAGTCGGGTTCCAATATGGTTATGGGCTCGGTAAGGCCATATATTAAATGGGTGGTAACCCGTGATTATGGGGTTAAAGATAAACTGGCCCAATGGTGGTACAACAGCCGCGGAACTTCGTCCGGGGTTCTGCCGGCCCAGGCGCCGGTTTTAAACAGCCCGGTTACCGAAGGTAAAATAGCTCGTCATTATGGATGGTATTGGGATCCGGTAACCAACAAGCAGCAGTTTAGTGCCGGAGTAATCCTCACCCTACCCGAAAACACGGTTGTCAGTCCGGTTAGCGACGGACAGGTGGAGGAAATTATTAATAAAAAGGAAGGGCGAACCGTTAAAATAAGTCATGCAGGGAAGCTGACAGTCTCTTATGGACGTTTACAGGAGGTGCTGGTCAAGGTGGGGGATAAGGTCGATGTTGATACTACAATCGGTAAAACCACCGACGGTTTTTCTCTGCAGCTGTTTAATGAGCAAGGAGCAGTCAATCCGGAATTTTTGTTCAAGTAACCGATGTACATCGGCAGACTGCTGGGGATACCGGTCCGGGTCAGCCTGGGATTCCTTATCCTGGCTGTTTTATATGCGGCTGCCGGCTTGATCGCTCCTCTGACCGCAGTTATGGTCGGACTTTTTCTCCATGAAGCCGCCCATGCCATAACCGCGGTGATTTTTGGAGTAAAGGTTACTCGGGTGGAGTTACTGCCTTTTGGCGGACAAGCGGTTATTGAAGACATTATGGCGCTAAGCCCGGAGAAAGAAATGATTATTGCCCTGGCGGGACCGGCGGTAAGCCTGTTATTAGCCGGGCTTTCTTATGTCTGGCGCCAAACTCCGCTGGTAAATGTGTTCCTTTGGGCTAACCTGTTTCTGGCTTTATTTAATCTGCTGCCCGTTTTACCATTGGATGGCGGGCGGTTGGTGCGGGCAGCGATTTCTACGATTTTCGGTTTTAAAAAGGCTACTGCCTATATTGCCAGTCTGGGAATGGTTGTCGGCATAATCTTATTGCTGGCGGGAGCTGCCGGATGTATATACCGACAGCCGCTGGCAGTAAACCCTCTGGTTATGGGAGTGGTACTGTTACTGGCGGCTCGGCGTGAAAAGCAGATGATTTACTATAGTTTTGTCCGTTACCTCTTAGGTAAGCAGGGTATACTGGATAAGGAAGGCCAATTAAATGCGCGGACTATGATTGCGAGGGAAAATGTACCGCTGAAAAGGGTAATTGCGCATACCTCACCTCATGAATATCTGGTGGTTCTAGTAAGCCAGGAGGGGGGGAAAGTGGTCGGGGTGGTTACCGAAGAGAAAATGGTGGAGCAGTATATTAATCAGGGCCCTGCCGGACAGGTAAAGGATTGTATGTAAGTGGCAAAACCGGTGGCTCGGGTATATCCCCATGTCAGCTTGGCAATCACCGCCTTTGGTATTCTGCTCCCGTCGGCATGAAATTGTATTGATAAATTGTACGGCTTCGGGTATGTTTTTTAGGTATTGTAATCCGTTTAAGGGGGTTAGTACAGGTTTGAATATTAAGGACAAGCTTTATCAGGATATATTGCCGCGGGTAAAAAAGCCAGCCCGTTATACGGGCGGTGAATATAACATGATGGTTAAGGATTGGGAGCGGGCCCGGGTTAAGATGGCACTGGCTTTTCCGGATGTATACGAGGTGGGTATGTCCCATCTGGGAGGCAGAATCCTATATGGCATTGTCAATGAGCAGCCAGACATGCTGCTGGAACGAGTTTATGCTCCCTGGCCCGATATGGAGGAACAGATGCGGTCTGAGGGTTTGCCCCTCTATTCCCTGGAGAGCTTCCATCCGGTGAGCGAATTTGATGTTATTGGGTTTTCACTGATGTATGAGCTGTGCTATACCAATGTGCTTAATATGCTTGATCTGGCTGGCCTGCCGCTGTTAAGCAGACAGCGGGACCAAAATATGCCGCTGGTGGTAGCCGGGGGAACCTGTACGGTAAACTCCGAACCTATGGCTGACTTTATTGATGCTTTCATGATCGGTGACGGGGAAGAGGTACTGGTTGAACTGCTGCAGTGTGTGGCGGAACACCGGGATGAGGAAAGAGAAAGCCTGCTTCGCCGGTTGGCTGCCATACCGGGAGTATATGTCCCTTCCTTGTATGAAATTAATTACTATACCGATGGGACGGTAAAACAGGTACAACCCTTAGCTGTTGCAGCTCCTACTCAGGTAAAACGCAGGGTGGTTGCTGATCTGGATGCCGCTTACTTTCCTACCCGACAGCTGGTGCCCTATTTAGATATCGTACATGATCGGGGTATTTTGGAGGTTATGCGCGGCTGCCAGCGCTCCTGCCGGTTTTGTCAGGCAGGTATGGTTTATCGCCCGGTTAGAGAGAGATCTTTAGCTACTCTTTTAGAGCAGGGAAAAGAGATTATTGAAAACACCGGACATGATGAACTGTCATTAGCTTCCCTTTCTACTGCCGACTACACCGAAGTAGGCAATTTAATACCGGCTTTGGTTGAGCGGATGGGCAATCAGGGAGTAGGGGTTTCACTGCCTTCTTTAAGAGTAGACGCTTTTTCAGTGGCGATGGCCAATGAAGTGCAAAAGGTAAGAAAGACCACCTTAACCTTTGCCCCCGAAGCCGGGACCCAGCGCTTGCGTGATGTCATCAACAAGAATGTCCGGGAAGAAGATTTATTGGCCGCTGCCGAATCCGCTTTTACGGCGGGGTGGTCCAGTTTAAAGTTATATTTTATGGTTGGCCTTCCCACTGAAACCGAGGAAGATTGGCAGGGCATAATCGACCTGGTATTTAAAGTCCGAGCTATCGGCAGCCGTCTCTCACGGAGGCCGGTTAAAATTACTGCTTCCATTGCCAACTTTGTTCCCAAACCACATACTCCTTTCCAATGGCATCCCCAGATCAGCCGGGAAGAGATGCGAACGGTAAAAGAATATTTTTATCAACATGGCAAACGTAAGGGCGTCAGCTTTGACTTTCATGATGCCAATACCAGCTTCTTAGAAGGGGTTTTTGCCCGTGGCGATCGTCGCTTGGGGCCAGTTTTGCTGGAAGCTTATCAGCAGGGGGCCAAATTTGACGGCTGGCGGGAGATGTTTCAGATCATTTGGTGGGAAGATGCGTTTAAAAAGGTAGGAGTTGACCCGGCATTTTATATATATCGCCACCGGGAATATGATGAGTTATTACCCTGGGAGGTAATTGATATTGGAGTGGACCGGGATTATTTGATCGGAGAAAACAAAAAGGCGGAAGCGGTGGCTCTGACTCCGGATTGCCGGGAAGGCTGTGAGGGCTGCGGTATCTGCCCCAGTTTTGAGGTAGACCTGGACTTAAAGGGGGAATGGCGGCATGCGACTCAGGATAATGTATAGCTTAAGCCCAGAATTGAAATTCCTCGGCAATCTGGATACCCTGCGGATGTTAGCCCGTTGTCTGCGCCGTGCTCGGGTACCATTCGCCCTTAGTGAAGGGTTTAATCCCCATATCAAAATGTCTCTGGGTACAGTTTTACCGGTCGGTATTTGGTCGGAAGGCGAATGGCTGGATTTAGACCTGACCGAATCAATGCCGGCGGATGAAGTAATTCTGCGCATGAATTCTGCGGCCCCCGGCGGGCTTCATTTTATAAAAGCCGAGTATATTGAGGCTAATATTCCCACATTAATGTCAATCGTTGACAGTGCCTGTTATTGTTTTGAAATTGCTGGTTTAGAGGCTGCGCCGGAAGTTATTGAAAGCATTGAGGGTTTAGACTCGAAAGATCACCTGAAAGTTCAATCCCGGGGTAAACAAAAGGATAAAGTAAAGGACTTGGCTCCTGGAGTTTACCGGATTAAGTACCAGCAAATCGAGCCAAACCGGGCAGTGATTTATGCCTGGGTGGCTTCTGGCAGCGTTTTTAATGTCCGCCCTGACGAGTTAATGGAAATTTTGAATCCCCTGCTTAATCCTGGGAGAATAATTGACTGTTACCGCAAAGGGAATTACATTAAAATTGAAGGGGAGTTTAAGCTTCCGGTAAAGGAAACGTTTACCAGTAAGGAGCAGGCAGGTGCATAGGGAAATAGTCATAGAGAAATATCCCTGGGAAACCAGGACTGGTATCCTGGAGGATGGTGAACTGGTCGAAGTATGGTGCGATGACCGGGAAGAAAAAGTGGGGAATATTTACAAGTGCCGGGTTGAAGATGTAGTCCCCGGTCTTTCCTGTGCTTTTGTTAACATTGGTCTGGCGCGTAATGCCTTCCTTTATGTAGCCGACATTTCAGTGCTGGAAGGAATTAAAGAGCAGAATATAACCAATTTGGTAAGACCTGGACAGGAACTGCTGGTACAGGTGCGCAAAGAAGCTTTTCAGGAAAAAGGGGCCCGAGTAACCACTAACCTGACTTTACCAGGCCGGTTTGTAGTACTGCTGCCTTTTAAGGATGACATCTCAATTTCGCGAAAGATAGAAGACAGCAGCCTGCGGCAAAAATTAAAAGCCGAAATAAGCAGCTTGAAGCCGGATGGGGTTGGCGTTATCATCAGAACGGCTGCGTCCTCCGTGCCGTTAAAAGAGGTCGAAGGTGAGCTGCAGGAGTTATTTGCACTCTGGAATGATATTTATCACCGATATAAAGAGCAACAGGCCCCGGCCATGCTTTATGAGGATGTGGGAACGGTTGAGCGGGCTCTGCGTGATTATCTGGATGGCAGTGCCACTTTAATTATCCTCAACGATGAACAGGCTCGAACTGATGTCTTGAATATGATGGGCGGCAATAATCTACCTCAGGTAACTGTTAAGGTGGAAACCGGTGACGTGTTTGGCCGCCGTAACCTCGATAAGGAGATTAAGCGGGCACTAAGACGGCGGGTATGGTTAAAATCCGGAGGTTTTCTGATTGTAGATGAAACCGAAGCGATGACCGTGTTTGATGTTAACAGCGGACGCTATATCGGACAGGATAACCTGGCCGACACCGTGCTTAAAATTAACCTGGAAGCAGCCAAAGAGATTCCTCGGCAGTTAAGATTGCGTGGGGTCGGCGGTATCATTCTTATCGACTTCATTGACATGGAAAGCGAAGATCATCAACGGCAGGTTACGGAAGTGCTGAATAATGAGCTGGATCGTGATAAAGCTCATACCCGGGTATTGGGCTTCACCCGTTTGGGATTTTTGGAGATGACGCGAAAAAAATCGCGATATGGTGTACGAGAATACTTTGCTCGTGCTTGCACGCACTGCAACGGTATCGGCCTGGTATGGAAAGAGATAGCGGTGCTGAATGAAATCAAGCGGAAATTATCTTCCCTCCGCTATCTGCGCACCGATACTATTATCTGTGAATTAAGCAGCCACTTGGAACAATCGCTGCTTAAGGATAACCACTGGAATGATCTATTGACCTCCTTGCGGCAGGAAATACGGGTAGTGGTGAACAGTGACCTGGAACCGATGGAATACCGGCTTCTTTATTAGCTGCTGGAATTGATGATTAGGGCAGCCTTCACCAGATTTACGAGTGGTAAACGATTAAATTAAAAACCAACCTCGATCCTTAAGCAAAGAGCACTGTAGCCTTGACGCCGCCAGCAGAATTGTGGTAGATTCTTCTATGGCGGTTTTTGCATTTTTGCAACCGCGCGGAACAGGTTTGAAGTGGCTTTAAGTCCACCTGTCTTCCGGCGAGTATAATGAATGTGGAGGTGTACCATGTACGCAATCGTAGAAACTGGGGGTAAACAGTACCGAGTTCAGGAAGGTCAGATGCTCCTGGTGGAGAAGCTTGATCAAGCAGTAGGTGAAGACGTTACTTTTGATCGAGTGCTCATGGTCAATAATGGTGAAATTAAAGTTGGTTCTCCTTATGTTGACGGAGCAGTCGTTGTGGGCAGAGTAGTGGAACAGGGCAAAGCCAAAAAAATCCTGATCTTCAAGTACAAAGCCAAGAAAAATGAGAGAAAGAAACAGGGTCATCGGCAGCCGTTTACCCGGGTGCGGATTGAAAAAATCCAGGCCTAATTAGAAATGGTCAAGTATACCATTCAAACCTCAAAACAGTTGATAGTTGGCTTTCAGGTAACCGGACATGCGGACTACCCGAAATCAGGTGACGATATTGTATGTGCGGGTGTTTCTGCCATCGCCCAAACCATAGCTCTGGGACTGGTTAAACAGCTGGGTCCGGATACTATGTGGCAGCAGAAAAAGGGAAAGCTATCCTGCCGGATAGGAAAGTTGTCAACTGACGAGGAATTAATAGTCTCGCAAGCTATTTTAAAAAGCATGCAATTGGGGATTGAGGCCTTACAGGAAGCCTATCCCGATTTTATTAAGGTGGAGTATAAGGAGGTGTAACCCCAATGTTCAAAATGGATTTACAATTATTTGCTCATAAAAAGGGTGTTGGTAGTTCCAAGAATGGTCGTGACAGCGAATCCAAACGTCTGGGTATCAAACGTTATGATGGCCAGGAAGTCACCGCCGGAACCATTCTGGTTCGTCAGCGGGGAACAAAAATCCACCCGGGTATGAATGTTGGTATTGGCAGTGATGATACACTGTTTGCCAAGGTTGATGGTCATGTTAAATACCAGCCGAAGTGCAAAGGTAAAAAGCAGGTCAGCATCATTCCGGTTCAGGAGACCGCAATGACCGAGTAAGAAACACAGCTATGACCCCTGGATGATTGTTGTCCAGGGGTTGTTTTTAATTGGGGGGAAGGATATGACCATGCATGACTCCGCAGAAGTGGTTGAACTGGTGAGGCAGATTCGCCATGATTACCTGAATTATTTTCAGGTGATAACCGGGTATCTGGAGTTAGGAATGCCGGAACGGGCGCAAACATTTATAAATGATATAATGGCCGGTGCCGCCCGCGAAAGAACCTTGTTAAGTCTTCAGCCTCCCCAGTTGGGTCTTACACTATACCGGCTCTACATGCACTGGTATGTCCAGGGGATTATTTTAGAATTTACCCCCGAGAAGCTAAATGATGATTGGGATCTTACATGTTTAGAAGCCCAGATAGAAAAGCTTATTATGAATCAGGGCTGGCACGCTCCTGATGAGAGCGATTTGGTTTTAAGTGTAACTTTGGAGCAGGTTGCACCCGGTCGGGTAAGAATGTCAATAACACCCGCCGATGGCGAAGTGGTGCAAACCGAAATTACCAGGGAGTGAATATAGTTGTTTGTTGATTACACCAAAGTCTATGTCCGCGGTGGTGACGGTGGAAACGGCTGCCTGGCCTTTCGACGGGAAAAGTATGTGCCGATGGGAGGCCCCGCAGGTGGGGATGGCGGCCGGGGCGGCAATGTAATACTGCTGGCTGATCCCCATCTTACCACTTTGATGGATTATCGGTACCAGACTCATTATAAGGCTGATCGGGGCAGCCACGGGTCAGGAGCTAGAAAAACGGGTGCCGGGGCCGAGGATTTAATCCTTAAGGTACCAGTAGGAACCTTGGTGAGGGATACCGAAACCCAGGCGGTACTGGCTGATCTATCCATGCCAGGAGAACAGTATATTGCGGCCAAAGGCGGCCGGGGCGGTCGGGGGAATGTCCGTTTTCGCTCCAATAAGCTGAAGGCACCTAATTTTGCTGAAAATGGTGAACCGGGAGATGAACACTGGCTGATACTGGAGTTAAAACTTTTAGCCGATGTTGGCCTGGTAGGTTATCCTAATGCGGGTAAGTCAACCTTGATCTCCAGGGTCTCAGCTGCCCGGCCCAAAATTGCTGATTACCCTTTTACCACCCTGACTCCCAATCTGGGCGTAGTTAGCCTGGGACCGGAAGAAAGCTTTGTAATTGCCGATATACCAGGAATTATAGAAGGGGCGCACGAAGGAGCTGGCTTAGGGCATCGATTTTTACGCCATATTGAACGTACCCGGGTACTAATATATGTTTTGGATTGTGCACAAATCGATGGGCGAGATGTAGTGGAAGATTTTAAGATATTGAGGCAGGAGCTGGCTTGGCACCGGGAGGATCTGGCCGCCAGACCGGCTGTGATTGCCGCTAATAAGCTGGATTTGCCAGGCGCTGAGGATAATTTGTCCCGGTTGCAGGACGATCTTGCTGATTACACCATATACCCGATTTCTGCTGCTACCGGCCAGGGAATTGATGCTTTGATGCGTGAAGTATATAATCTGGTGCAAACAGTGCCCCTGCCCGAGCCTCCGCCTGAGGAAAGGGTTATTCACCGTCTGCCGGATGAAGAACCTTTGATCATCGAAGTAGTGGATGGGGTTTATGAGGTAAAAGGTGAAAAAGTAGAGCGGCTGGCAGCAATGACCGACTTGATGAATGAGGATGCTCTGCCGCGTTTCTTTCAAATACTTAATAAGATGGGACTGGAAGAACAGTTATGTCAGATGGGGATCAAACCGGGCGATACAGTCAGTATCGGTGGGTTTGACTTTGAATATCAGGAATAAAGGGAGAGGGTATAATGGCCGGGGATTATCGGCAGGGTTTGAGCCAGGTTAAGCGGCTGGTGGTTAAAGTAGGCACCAGTACCATAACCTACCCCGGAGGACAAATGAATTTGCACCGCCTGGAAAAGTTGGCCCGTGAACTGGCTGATCTTCACCATCAAGGTTGCGAGGTTATTCTGGTTTCTTCCGGAGCAATTGCCGCCGGCCGGGGACGACTTAATATGCATGACCAGCCAGCGACCATACCGGTTAAACAGGCTTTAGCTGCTATCGGTCAGGGGGCGTTAATGCAGCTTTATGAAAAGTTTTTCAGTGAGTATTCCCAGGTGGTGGCCCAGGTTTTACTGACCCGGGATGATTTCGCGGAAAGAGACCGTTATCTTAATGCACGGAATGCCCTGACCACCTTGCTGGAACTGGGGGCCATACCGATTATCAATGAGAATGATACGGTGGCCTGGGAAGAAATCCGTTTTGGTGATAATGACACCTTATCAGCACTGGTGGCATCAATTGTCAGTGCCGACCTGTTAGTTATTCTTACTGATATTGATGGGTTGTATGACTACGATCCCCGTAAAAATGAGAATGCAAGAATTATCAGTCAGGTAACGGAAATAACCGCCGAGATGGAAGCTAACTCGCATACTCGGGGCAGCAGCGGATCCAGCGGCGGAATGTTTACCAAACTGCAAAGCGCGCGGATAGCTATAAGCAGCGGTATACCTATGGTAATTACCCGCGGCGAGGAAGGAAATCTCCGCCGTATCCTGCAGGGGGAAGAGCTGGGTACGGTATTTATACCACGAGATGAAAAGATGCACGCCCGAGACCGCTGGTTAGCTTTTGGTTCACATCCGGTGGGCAGCATTATTGTCGACGATGGTGCAGCTGAAGCGATAAAAATTCGGGGTAAAAGCCTGCTGCCGACTGGTATATTAAGAATAGAAGGTGATTTCGACCGCGGGGCAGTGGTTACCGTGGTCGGTATACAGGATAATGAATTAGCCCGAGGTATTGTTAATTACTCCAGCCAGGAGATTGAAATGATTGCTGGTCACCGCAGCAGTGAAATAAGTAAGATACTTGGCCATAAGGATTATGATGAAGTAATTCATCGCAACAATCTAGCCTTATTAAACATACTGTAAAGGGGTGGCACATCAAATGGGTGATATCAACACCATGCTGAGGGATCAGGGACTACTTGCCAAACAGGCAGCAAGAATGATGGCTACCGCCTCATCGGTTACACGTAACCAGGCCTTAACTGCCATGGCTAATGCCCTGCGCAAACAGATCACAGTTATTTTGGCAGCCAATCAGGAAGACATCGAGGTTGGCCGTCAAAAGGGCATGTCCGGGCAAATGCTGGACCGCTTGTTATTGACCGAACAGCGGGTAGAAGATATGGCGGTTGGGCTGGAGACGTTAGTCAGCCTGCCTGATCCGCTGGGAGAAGTAGTAGCTGCCAGCCGCCGACCTAATGGTTTAGAGATAAGTCAGATCAGAGTACCGCTGGGAGTTGTCGGTTTAATCTATGAAGCCCGGCCCAATGTAACCGCTGATGCGGCAGGTATCTGTATAAAAACTGGAAATGCCATCATGTTACGCGGCGGGTCGGAGGCGATAAATTCCAATCGGGCGATTGTTGATACTATTGCCGCCGCTGCTGTGAATGCCGGAATGCCAACTGGTGCCATACAGCTGGTGGCCAGTATCGAACGGGAATCAGCAACCCAGATGATGCGGTTAAATGGATTGATTGATGTTTTAATTCCGCGGGGTGGGGCAGGACTTATTCGCTCGGTGGTAGAGAATGCAACCGTACCGGTAATAGAAACCGGGGTGGGTAACTGCCATGTTTATGTTGACAAAAGTGCTGACCTAAAAATGGCCCAGGATATAGTTTTTAATGCCAAGGTACAACGGCCCTCAGTATGTAATGCTGCTGAAACACTGCTGGTCCACCAGGCAATTGCCCGGGAGTTTCTGCCGGCCATGATTGAACGCCTGCAGGCAACCAAAGTCGAGGTACGGGGGTGTGAAATTACACAGCAACTGGGGAAAAACATTGTACCAGCCACCGAAGAGGATTTTGCCACTGAGTTTTTACAGTTGATTCTGGCGGTAAAGGTTGTCGCTGACCTGGAGGAAGCGATCAATCACATACAAAAATATGGCAGCGGACATACGGAGGCAATCGTCACCAATGATTACCAGAACAGCCGCCGCTTTACTCATGAAATTGATGCTGCTTGTGTCATGGTTAACGCTTCTACTCGATTTACTGATGGCTTCCAATTTGGATTGGGAGCTGAGATGGGTATCAGTACACAAAAGCTTCATGCCCGGGGACCAATGGGTCTTAAGGAGATGACTACCACCAAATATGTTGTTAATGGTGATGGTCAGATCAGGACTTAATAACCCAAGGCTTATTTTTTGGCTTTCGGCAAAGGAATCCAGCCTTCAGGTGCGAATAATTTATATAGAACAACAAGAACCTGTAGGAATAATTATGGCTTTGGGTAAGGTTGTAGTGAAGGAGTGAGGGCTATGGCAGAAAAATATTACACTACTGACTTCTATACGGATATATTGCTGCAGATCAGGGAGGGTAAGTACTGGTTTGCCGTCGAGGACAAGGTTAAACGTGAATACCCATATCCGGATAAAATATTGGAGTTCTTAACCGCTGAACATATTCCTCTTGGATACAGCCCCAAGGAAAGATACATTTTCCATCGTACTTCTACCTGCGACTTTTTACCGTTATACCCATTGTTTCCTGATGAAGAAAATGCCCGTGATCAAATTGACGAATTGGTCAATTTTTATGCCTACCTGCATAAACGTGAGTTTACCAGAGAGTTGAAAAAGAGGGGTAAAGTAGCCCTTTTACGCGATGTGGTAGAGGGAGCACTGCAGTTGGCCCGGGCTGAAGGATGGGATAAGATAATTGCCATCTTTACCATCGAAGAGGGTGGGTTTGAAAAGACGGAGATTAATTTTGTCGGGTCATTAACCAATATCGAGGACAACCTGAAGAACAACCCGAATTTCCAATACTTTATCGACACATATGAGGATGTCCGCAAACGCATTGAATTGGAAGATATGAATACCATTTATTTTGAGCCTTATTTGGACGACATTCCGGAAATTAAAGGATATGCTTATCTAAGACGTCTGGCCTAAGGTTGAATAAATAAAGCGCCTTCGTTTTATAACGAAGGCGCTTTTGTTTGGGGAAATTATGTTGCTTTATTTAATAGTTATTGTGCAGGTACATGCAGTTTTTTATCGGCAGTATTATCCCCCGCCGGCAGTGGCTTTTCCTGGTCAGACAGTGAACCGAAGATAACACGGACCTCACTGCCGGAGGCCAGCGGATTGCCGGGAGCAGGATTCTGCTCCCGAGCCAGGCCAGAGCCCTGAGGCCGAATAATATACCCATTAGCTTTAAGAACTGCTGCGGCTTCCCGCATTGATTTTCCACGTACGTCGGGTACCAAGGAAGCAGCAGTCTTATTTTCAGTACTGTTGGTTAAATAGATCTCGATAATCGAACCTGGCTTAACCTGAGCATAAGCTGACGGCTGTTGATCCCAAACGCGGTTTCCTTTACCAACCACTTTAACTTTCAACCCATGTTGAGCCGCTTTTTTCGCAGCATCCTTGGAACTTAGTCCTACCATATCGGGAACATAGGCTGTAGTTTCGGACTTTTTGGCTGGTGCCGGAGCAACTTGTCCCTGCTTTAATACCCCCAGATAAGGGAGGCTGTACTCAAATATTGCTCGGGTAGAAGGGGCGGCGGTGGTCGCCCCAAAGCGAAATGCACCCTTGGGATTATCGACGATAACCAGGGTTACCAAACGGGGAGTATTTACCGGAGCTATGGCGATGAATGAAGTAACAAATGCGTCTTCCATATATCCGCCGTTAGGTGATATCTTTTGAGCAGTACCCGTTTTTCCACCTACCCGATAACCGGCAATGTAAGCCCTTTCTCCGGTACCTTCTTTGACAACGTTCTCCAAAATTAACCGCAGCTGCCGTGAGGTTTCCGCGGAAATAACCTGTCTTACAGTTTCGGGCTCAATTCTTTTGACCAGGTGCCCCTGGCTGTCTCTAATCTCTTTAACCAGATGTGGCCGCATCATCTTGCCGTCATTGGCGATAGCTCCCACCGCAGCTACTAGCTGAATCGGGGTAGTGGCGTTGGCCTGACCAAAAGCCATAGTTGCCAGATCAATTTGGCGGGCAGATTTTTCCGGAACCAGAATCCCGGATGCTTCACCAGGTAAATCGATACCGGTCTTTTGCCCCAATCCAAAAGCCCGTACATAGCGATAGTAACGATCGAGACCCAGTTTAAGGCCAACCTGAACAAAACCGATGTTGGAGGACTTTTCCATCAATCCCTGAAATGTAAGTGTACCATATGCTTCATTGTGAGCCTCATGAATGGTGCGATCCTGAACCTTTATGGTGGCGGGGCAATAAAAGTTGTCGCTGGGGCGTACCACGCCTTCCTCCAGGGCAGCAGCGGCAGTAACAATTTTACCGGTCGAGCCCGGCTCCAGAGCATTATTTACCGCAAAGTTACGGCGGTTTTTATTGGGATAGTCACTAAAATGATTGGGATCATAGTTGGGCCGGTTGGCCATGGCCAGAATTTCACCGGTTCGAGGGTCCATTACAATAATTGAAGCGGAATCAGGTGAGCGCTCCTGCCAGATCTTATCTAATTCCTGCTCAGCTACGTGCTGAATATTCGAATCTAAAGTAAGCACCAGATTCATACCGTCCTGTGACGGCATCGAATAATGCGCGGTTTCTGGTATCGGGTTCCCTTTACGGTCAGTTTCGGCTACCAGTACCCCCGGGGTTCCCGATAAGGTTTTGTTGTAATAAAAATCAATGCCTTCCAGCCCGACATTGTCCACCCCGGTGATGCCCACCACATGACAGGCAATTTCCTTTTCCGGGTAGAAACGGCGGCTTTCGGGTACGGTATATACACCCGGCAGATCCATAGCTTTCAGCTTTTTGTATTCTGTGCTGTTAGGCAGTAAGGCTTGACGCTTGATCCAGGCAAAGGAACTATTCCCTTTAATCTTTTTAAGAACTGTGGGTTCATCAAGTTTTAGAAGGGTTGCCAGGGCCCGGGCCGTCTTTTGGGGATTCCCTGCTTCTTTTATTTTGGCCGGACTAACAAATACTGATTCGGTATCAATAGATATAGCCAGTTCTTTGTAGTTGCGGTCATAGATAGCTCCTCTTTTGGCTTCGACGGTAATAGAGTGAGTTCGGTTATTCAAGGCCTGGCTGGCCAAGGAAGCACTGCGAAAGGCTTGCAGGTAGATCATGCGCCCGGTGAGAAGCAATAAACCAAGAACAATTAAGCCAAAGATAATTATAATTCTATTTCGGTTATAGGTAACATTGGGCTTCAAATCCGCAATCCTCCTTCCATTCCAACATAAATATAACACAGCTTTAAAGATTTTCTTACCAAATAAGCCAGTTAAAAACCGACCGCGCTTTGGCAGGGTCGGTTTTAAGGCATTTATTTTCTGATTTGGGGGCTTATCATAAGGGCCAGTTTTCCTTATATTCTAAATGCCGTTTAATCAACGCGGTACTCGGGGCAGGTGAACTGACCGGCAGGTCCTTTACTATAGCAGGAACAATTTGTTTCAGTTCGGCTAACCATGCTGACCGCTGTTCCGGACTGCGTAAAGACAGTCCCTGAGCTGATAAACGACTGGCAATAATTTGATTGAGTTCAATTTCCTTGTCCTCTAAAGCGGCAAAAAAGTTCTTCCAGTCAGACAGGGATGCCTCTGCCTGCCAGTTGATGCCGGGACAGACAAAATGACGGCATACGGATTCGCGCCATTCCTGTTTTAGCCGACACCCTCCCTCGCGACGGTGAAATTGACAATAATAACCCCCGTTGGGGTCGGGAAAAGAATTAACCGTTATCGAATGATCGAGAACAGTAAGATGGGGTAAATGCCAAATATCGTTTAATATTTGGGAAGCATTTTCCTGCAGGTAATAGATGTCTAACGGGTAAAAAACCGGTGAATAGTAGCCGCAGCAGCCCTTGTCATCCTGGCGGGGACAATCAGCACAGAGATCGACCTCAATATAGCTGCGCAATCCCTGATTGTGAAAAACCAATTTGATTTCAGTAGTATCCATTCGATCCCCCTGCCCTTAGATAATTGGTACCAGCAGCCCATGCTGTTTTTATCAGCCTTGGAAATGACTTTTTATATAGTAAAGCATGAAAAGATAAAATTGAAGGTGTATATCCACACCTAGCAAAAAAAACTGCCCGCCAAACTCGGCGGGCAGTTAAATTATTCTTGGTAATCTAATTCATAATAAGCTCGCGGGTGTTTACACAGGGGGCATACTTCAGGTGCTTCATGGCCGGTGTAGATAAAACCACAATTGCGGCATTTCCAGCGCCTGGTTTCGGTCCGCTTAAAGATGGTGCCTTCCTTAATGTGGCGCCGCAGAGCTCCATAACGCTGTTCATGCTCCTTCTCGACCTGTGCAGTCAGCTCAAATAAATCCGCGATATCATTAAATCCTTCTTCCCGGGCAATTTTTGCAAATCCCGGGTACATAGAGGTATTCTCTTCGTGTTCCCCATCCATGGCAGCCAGCAGATTGCTGAGGGTGTCGCCCAGTCCTCCCAGCGTTTTGAACCATAGTTTGGCATGCTCTCTTTCATTCCCGGCGGCTTCTTCGAAGAAGGCGGCTATGTGCTCATACCCTTCCTTGCGGGCTGTTGAAGCAAAATAAGTATACTTGTTACGGGCCATCGATTCACCGGAAAAGGCCTCCTGCAAACATTTTTCAGTACGTGAACCTTTTAATTCCATTAAACCTACCTCCCCGTCTTTTAAAATCAAGTTACCATATCTTGCTGCGGGAAGAAAGACGATAAAGTAAAGATCATGCTTAATTTCGTAAGCCTGACTGCATTTGGGGTACCGCAGTCAGTATGATAATATTTATAGAGAAATATTGGTGTCATACAGGAGATTATTTATGAAACTGGGTGTGATGGGGGGAACCTTTGACCCCATACATTTGGGCCATTTGGCGGCAGCCGAAAATGCCAGGTTCTACCTGGAATTGGATCGGGTGTTGTTTATGCTGTCTGCCCAACCGCCGCATAAACTGGATATGCAGGTTACGTCTGCTCACCACCGGCTAAAGATGGTGGAATTAGCAGTTGCAGATAATCCACATTTTGAGGTATCTACTCTGGAAATGCAGAGAAAAGGGGCTTCTTATACCGTTGATACCATAAAACAATTGCATGTTCAGTTTGCGCAGCCGGAAATCTATTTTTTAATGGGATCGGACTCTCTGTTTGATCTGGTCAATTGGTATCATTATGAAGAAATAGCGCACCAGTGTTTGCTGGTTTCCATTTCCCGTCCGGGTTTTGCCAATGAAGATGCCTATCAATCGTTACCGCTGGCGGTGCGGGCCAGCACCAGGATATTAGAAGTACCAAAACTTGAGATCAGCTCTACTGAGTTAAAGCGGCGGCTGAAGAGCGGTGAACCAGTTCGTTACCTCTTGCCGACATCAGTAGAGGCTTATATTAAGGAGCACCACCTTTATGAAGAATAACGGCCTGCCAATTAGTTTGGGCCAAGCTCGTGATATTATTGAAAAACGCCTCAGCCCTCATCGTTTTCAACATTCCCTGGGAGTGGCATCCGCGGCCGCCAAATTAGCTGCCCAACATGGAGAAGATCAGCAAAAGGCAGAGTTGGCCGGCCTGTTGCATGATTATGCGAAAAATCTGGATGCCCCAACTCTGATCGCTGTGGCCGAGTACCTGGGAATCGAACTTGCTGCCGAGGACCGGCTGCTGCCTGACCTGCTGCATGGACCGGTGGGTGCCTTGCTGGTAAAACAGGATTTAGGGCTGCAGGATCAGCAGATACTGGCTGCCATCTCATCACATACTATGGGCGGGCTGTCGATGAGTAACCTGGATAAAATTATATTCCTGGCGGATATGATTGAACCGGGACGTGATTATCCGCTGTTGGAGCGGTTGACTTGTTTATGCGAACGGGATCTGGATAGTGCCATGATTTTTGGCCTGGATTTGACTATCAAGTATTGCCTGGAGCAAAGACGGTTGCTGCACCCGCTGACGGTAGCTGTACGTAACCATTTCCTCATACTTTTTCCAGAGGCGGTCATATGCTAAACTAAAAGCGAATGAAATCACCTTAGATAAGGAGTTGATCTATTGTTGCAGGAGGAGGAGTTGGTCCGTCGGATAGCGGTATTGGCTCAGGATGAAAAAGCGATCAATGTTTCCATTCTTGATATCAGAAAATTAACTGTTTTAGCTGATTATTTTATCATTGCCAGCGGCCGTAGTGTATTACAGGTGAAAAACCTGGCTGACACTATAGTCAACACGCTATCGGAAGAGGCAGACCTGCATCCCTTGCGCCAGGAGGGGCTTTCAGAAGGTAAATGGGCAGTATTGGATTATGGTATGGTTATAATCCATTTGTTCAGGCAGGAGGAAAGGGAATTCTATCAATTGGAAAGCCTGTGGGGTGATGCTCTACCGGTGATGGTTTAAATCAGATACTTATAGTAAGACGCGGCCAATAGCGCGCGTCTTTTTATATGTCGGCGCTTTAAAGAGGCAGGGGTAAAAATAATAAGTCGCAGGGAGTGGGTAATATGGGTATACGAATAGCCACAGACAATTGTTGTGATCTCGATCAGGAATTATTGGATAAGTATAGAATTGCCGTAGGTCATCTGCGGGTTCGTTTTGGAGAAAAGGAGTATGCCCCCGGTCAGCTCAGCAATGCGGAATTTTATCAAATGATGTCCTCGGCTGCTGTTTTACCTACTACCAGTCAACCTTCGGTTGACGACCTGGTTGAAATTTACACTGGAATGCTGGCCAGCGGTGATGAGGTTATTGCCATTCACCTTTCATCTGGTATTTCGGGTACGGTTCAGGGAGCGAACCTGGCGGCCGAGCTGGTAAATAATCCGCGTTTACACATCATTGATTCATTAAAAGCATCTGTCGGTGAAGGACTTTTAGTCCTTCAGGCCGCCCGTATGGCAGATGGTAATCAGTCAGTTGACAGCATTCTTAGGCGCTTACAGGAAATGCAGGACCGACTGCAATGCATATTCTTTGTCGGTAATCTGGATGCTTTGATCAAAGGTGGCCGCATATCGAAAGCCCGGGCCGCCATCGCCGGCGCTCTGGACATAAAACCGGTATTGTATTTTGATGAGCAGGGAAAAATCATGCCCTTAGAAAAAGTGCGTGGATTTAAACGGGGATTGAAGAGGTTGGTAGACATTATGGGGGAAATGAGCAGTACCCTGTCTGATCAGGTAGTGGGAGTATGCCACAGTGCTGATCCGGAAACCGCAGAATATATTAAAGCGGAAATAATTAAGCAATACCATCCCCGTGAGGTAGTGGTAGGTGAGGTTGGACCGGTTATTGGTTCTCATGTAGGACCGGGAACTTTTTCGGTATTCTTTGAAAAGGATGCTTAAGACGGATCTTTAAGCAGTCCTAAATCTTTTAGCCGACGGTAAAGAGTGCGCCGTGAAATACCCAGGGCCTCTGCTGTCTTCGTCTTATTAAAGCGATTGTCGAGCAGACTGGCCAGAATGGCATGCTGGTCGGCATCCATCTGCGGCAGATTACCGGTGGGGTAGTCAAGGCCTGACGATGCCGGGCTTTCCATGTTCGGCAGTACTAAATCCAGGGTAATCACTGATCCCTGTACCATAGACACTGCTCCTTCTATTAAATTTTGTAATTCTCGGACATTACCCGGCCAATGGTAATTAATGAAGGCCTGTTCCACCTCGGGAGCAAGCCGCAAACGGGGTTTGTTTAGCCGGGTGCAGATACGATCGAGGAATAGATTGGCCAGCAGCAGTATATCATCTCCCCGCTCGCGAAGCGGGGGAAGAGTTATCTTAATTACACCCAGCCGATAATAAAGATCACGCCTGAAGAGCCCCTTACTGATGTCTGCTTCCAGGTTGCGGTTAGTAGCAGCAATAATCCTTGCTCCCATAGGTATAACCTTATTTCCCCCCAACCGCATAATCTGTTTATCATCAAGCACCCGCAGCAGGGTGGCCTGCAGATCCAGCGGCATATCACCGATTTCATCGAGGAATATGGTGCCATTTCCAGCCAGCTCGAATTTTCCCATATTACCGCCTTTGCGAGCCCCGGTAAAAGCACCTTCATCATAACCAAATAATTCACTGGCAATCAGTTCCCGGGGAAGGGCGGCACAGTTGACTGCTACAAATGGCTGCATATGCCTCGGGCTGCCGTTATGCATAGCCTGAGCCAGAATATCTTTCCCGGTGCCGCTTTCACCCAATAACAATACATTGGATTTGGCGGCTGCTGCCACCCGGGCATTATTGATTGTCTGACGAAATCCCTCATGGTTACCAACCAGGTCATCAAAATTCTTTTGAGCATTGCCGCCTACCATATTTCTTACCATGGATTTTAAGCGATGGCTTTCTCGAATTATCACCACCGTACCACCGGGGGTATCATTATGTGATTTCAAGGTATTACAGGTAATATTGAGACTTACCCGGTCTTTGCCGATAACCAGCGATACCGGCTCATCATGGATATTTCTTTTTTGGGTTATGAGGTCAATCAGGTATTGATTGTCAGGGCTGATTTTTAGCAGGTCATAAATCGAGTGTCCCATTAAGGCGCCGCAGGTGCTGAATAAAAGGGAGGCACACTTGCTGTTAATAAAAGTGATTCTGCCCTTAAAGTCTACCACCATTACCCCGTCAAACATTGATTCCATTATGATCTGGTGATAGCGATTGGCACGATCAAGGGTAATATTTGATTCAATGTGTTTAACCGCGGCTACCACCATCCCCAGAGTATGATTGGAAAACCGGTTATGGGGAGCAATCATTCCCAGAGTGCCGATAATTTTGCCGTCATCGGTAATAGGGCAGAAGGAGCAGGCAGCGACATGGCAGAACATACAGAAATGCTCATAACCGGTTACTGATATCGGTTGTCCCAGGATAATGGAAAGGGCGCCCGCATTGGTTCCCATCATTGATTCCGGCCAGTTGGAGCCAATTACGATTTTACCGCGATCAGCCCAGGCCATCGCTTCAACGTCCCCAACCGTCTGCAGGGCACACAGCTTATCATCAGTCAAGCAGACTACAAAGCCCGTACCAGCAACAAATGCCGATAAGCTATTTATTACCGGCAAAGCCATATCTATTAAATAACGCGAATTGTTCTGCGCTTCACTGAGTTCGAGCTGGGTGCAGATATAGCAGTTTTCCTTTAGTTCCGGGTTAACCTGGTATTCGTAGCTGCGTTCCCAGGATTGGGCGATTTCAGGCCTTAATAATTTCCGCATATGGGTGTTGGCATGCAGTCCCTCCCACATGATGCGCAGGTCGCGGTTATCCAACCTAATACCCCCTAGAGCCCCTTAAGGTAAAACCTGTATTGCTGCAACACTATTTATGAGCATTATATAATATTGAACAATTCCGACAGTGGGGGAAAATGCAAGATAATGTCGTTGGCCGAAAAAAATATGATCCCGGAAGTAAAATCCGGGGTCATATTTAACTTAAGTTGATCCTGATTAAGCCCAAAGGCCGCCTCCAGTGCGGCAAACTTCCTGGTAAAGCTGGCACTTTCCTGGTTAACCGCAATAAACTGGCCAATTTTAGTAGTCATTATTAAGGGCTTGCCTTTGCCCTGGGTAAAATTACGGCTTATTTATTGCAGAATTTACCGAATAGTATGGAATTTTTAACTTTGTTGATAAACGTTAAAAATTTATAAGTTTTGTGGCACAATTAAATAATTGGGGGATTAGATAATTAAGGGGAGGGTAATTAATATGTCATCTAATTTCATGAATTCCACCCGGGATCACAAGTTTATTTTCCGGGAATGGCTTGATATGGAAAAGGTCTTGTCCACTGAACGGTTTAAAGATGGATATGCAGTCGAAGATATCGATTTTATTCTCGATAACGCACTCAAGGGCTGCAAGGAAGTGATTGCTCCCACCTGTGAGGACTCTGATAAGATCGGGAGCCATTATGTTAACGGCAAGGTTGTGACTCCTGAATCTACGAAGACCGCATACTGGTTTATCCAGAATAATGGCTTGTGCAGCAGCAATTATGACCCAGAAGATCCATCTGCCGTCCCTTTGTCAGTACTATGGGCCATGCTCGAGTATATTATCGGCGCCAATCCTTCGATGGGAACGCTTTACCTGGCTACCGGCAGTGCCGCCGGATTAATTCAGGATTTTGGCAGTGAAGAATTAAAGGCAGCTTATCTGGCCAAGATGTACAGCGGACAATGGGCGGGTACCATGGATTTAACCGAACCTTCAGCCGGATCTGAAGTAGGCAACCTCACCACCAAGGCAGTGCCTACTGAAACTCCAGGGGTTTACAAAATAAAAGGCAGCAAATGCTTCATCAGCGGCGGGGAACAGGACATGACTGAAAACATCATTCATCTGGCGTTAGCCAGGATAGAAGGATGCAGGCCTGGTACTGCCGGTATATCGCTGTTTGTTGTCCCCAAGTTCTTGCCGGATGAAAACGGTAATCCCGGTAAGTTTAACGATATCAATTGTGCCGGAATAGAACATAAATTAGGCTTGAAAGGCAATCCCACCTGCATAATTAACTTCGGTGAAAATAGTGACTGCCTGGGCTTTCTGCTTGGTGATATTCCTGGTGAAGACGGTATCGGCCAGGGTCTGGCGCAGATGTTCAATATGATGAATGAAGAACGCCTGATGTCTGGATTATCGGCCACCGCCTGCGCCGCAGTGGCTTATAACAACGCGGCTGATTATGCCCGGCAGCGGATACAGGGCAAAACCACTGCTGATCCCAAGGGTGGCTCAGTTCCCATCATCAAACACGAGGATGTGCGTCGCAGCCTGATGTTCCAGAAATCACACATAGAAGCCTTCCGGGCCATGATTATTGGTACTTTCTTTATGGTTGACCTGAAAAACTACAGCAGCGATCCTGAACTGGTTAAATGGGCTAAAGATCGAATCGAGGTAAACACCCCGCTGGTAAAAGCCTATTGCTCGGATTTGGCCTTGGAGTGTATCAGTTCCGCACTGCAGGTTTATGGTGGTTATGGGTTCTCCGAAGAGTATCCTTGCGCCGAGCTTTATCGGGATGCCCGTATTTATCCGATCTGGGAAGGAACCAACTATATCCAGTCGATGGACTTATGCGGCCGGAAAATGACTATGAAAAAAGGCCAGGTATTTGCTGACTGGCTGCAGGAGATCAAGGACTTTGCCGCTAAACCGACGGCGGAATTTACTCGCGAATATGAGCTGTTAAATCGGGCGATTGGCAAATATGATGAGTTGTTCTCGGTCTTTAATGGTTACCGGGCAGAAGGAAAAGAAGCAGTGATTAAACTGTATGCCACCCGAATGCTGCACGCCACCGGCAAACTATATGCCGCCAAGCTGCTGCTGGAGATGGCTTTAATAGCCCAAAAACAGTGCGATACTCTGGGCAGTGAACATTATGACTATGCTTTCTATGCCGGAAAGGCAGCCTCAGCTCGTTTCTTTATCCGCAATGTTCTTCCGGAAATTGGAGCTTTCCTGGAGGTGGTGCAGGAGTGTGATACCACTGCTGTTGATATAGTGGAAGATGCTTTAGGTATTGCCTAATCAGGCACATAAATAAAACAAGATCTGATGGAGGGCGGCTGTAATCAGCCGCCCTTTACATTGGGAAAAACCATAGGACCCGGGCTTGCCGGATTTGATCTATTCAGTGGTATTTTCAAAGTTTGGACATGCTATCATGTAAGAGTGATTGTCCGGCAACATTTATCCCGGGAGGATAACTTTGATAAACAAGAAAACACAGATAATTATATATGCCGGGGTTGGTATCATATTATTAGGCTTGATGATTTACTTTACTATAACCCTGGTCCCCGATATCAGAAAGCTGGTAGGAGATTCTGAGCATTTTAAAGCTTATCTGCTTTCATTTGGCCCTTTTGCGGCCGGTGTTTTTATTCTGCTGCAAATTATTCAGGTGGTATTGCCAGCGGTACCCGGGGAACTGCTTCAGTTTGCCGGGGGTTATGTCTTTGGTATCTGGCGCGGTACTCTTTATAATGTAGTCGGAATTTTCCTGGGCAGTACCATTGCATTTTTACTGGCCAGACTAATCGGGCTGCCGTTAGTCAGATACCTGGTTCCAGAACAGCAGCTGCAGCGATTTGATTTCGTGTTTAGGAGCCGGAAAGCCGACTTAATCATAATTGTGCTTTTCTTCATCCCCGGGCTGCCCAAGGATTTTCTCACCTATATAGCTGGTTTAACCCCGGTACATCCAGTTACTTTTTTATTAATTACCACTATTGCACGTTTCCCGGCTAATTTTGCCGCTACTTATATGGGAGCCAACCTCATCAGGGGTAATACCAATATGGTGGTTCTGTTGGTGGCGGCTGCCCTGATTTTGCTGATTGCGGCCTATCTTTTCCGTCAGCGGATTATGGACTACCTGCGCCAGCTGGGTTAGAATACTTGTACTCTATAATGGGTTATGATACCATTTTCCAAATTCCATAAAAGCTGTTGTTAGGGAGATGTAATATGAATTTTGATTATGTTGAGGAAAAAATGTGGAAACAGTTAGCTATTGATTTTGCCAAACGCTGGTCATCTCATGATGGACTCTGGTTTCAAGCGGCAGAACTGCATTTTGGTATCGAGAGTGCGATAGAGCTTGATATAGAAGCCTGGGAGCGGCAGACGGTTCTGGAGGCCAAGCGAATAATGACCTTGCTGGAACTGCAGCCCGGAGGTGGACTTAATGCATTGGAGACCTGCCTCAAGTATCGCCTGGCTGCCTTTATCAATGAACAGCATTCCGAGCGAACTGATGATAACACCCTGATTTTTTATATGGATGACTGTCGGGTGCAGCGGGCACGTGAGCAAAAACAGCTGGAGGCCTTTCCCTGTAAACCGGTGGGATTGATCGAGTATCGCAAATTTGCGGAGACTATTGACCCCCGAATTGAAACTGAGTGTTTTGGATGCCCGCCTGATGCCAAAAATGACAGCTGGCATTGTGCCTGGAAATTCACAATTGCTAAAGCATAGATCATACCACCCGCCAGGGCAAGCCTGGTTGGGTGGTGTTTTTCTGCTGCCATCCGGGTTGGCAATTTTGACAATGCAGGGTCAGATCGCCCCATAACTGGGTACAGAAGGGCCCAGGCACCAGGCGTAGCAAATCAAGTATGGTAATCTTCGCTAGACCGCGGTCACAAAAAACTACTTCTTAACCATAAGTTATCAGGTACTGCCCTTTTATCCGGCAGTTTTCCGCAAAATAGTTACCCCGCAGCAGAATTCCTCGACTGATACCACCCCGCCGCCGTTCTCAACCAGACCGATTTCCGCATCCTTGACCTGCCGTTGCCCGGCTTCACCGCGAAGCTGGATAATAATTTCATTTATCTGACTGAGTCCGGTGGCTGCCACCGGATGCCCTTTCGATTCTAATCCCCCGGAGGTGTTGATCGGCGTTTTGCCGTCATAGCGGGTAGCTCCGGATTCAATAAGTTCGCCGCCCTGGCCTACCGGACAAAATCCCAACATTTCAGCTTGATAGATTTCACAAAAGGCGGTAGCATCATGAACCTCTGCCAGATCGATGTCAGAAGGTTCGATTCGGGCTGACTGATAGGCTCTTTGAGCTGCCCAATGGCTGAGAGAAGGCTCAACAATGCTGCGTTCATGGCCTCCGGATATAACACTGGCCAAAACTTGAACTGCCCGGCTGCGGATGGACAGCGGCAGGTTTTTCAAATAATCTTCGGAACAGAGGATGGCAGCAGCAGCGCCGTCGCCTAAGGGTGCGCACATGGCTCTGGTTAACGGCCAGCTTACTTCATAATCGCTCAGGACTTTTTCTACCGGCACGGGAAACTGATACTGGGCCAGCGGGTTTAATGAACCGTGAAAGTGGTTCTTAGATGCAGCTATCGCCAGCTGATTTCTGGTAGTTCCCCACTTCCACATGTGCCAGGCCGCCTGGGTTGCGTAGGTGTCCATAAAGAGCGTATGGCTTACACCGCCGCTCCATATCTTGCCGCATTCCTGACCTATTTCCTGGTATTGCTTAATGAGGCTGGCCAGCTCAGAAACGTCGACACCCCCGGTAAAAGCCTGAATAACCATGGCCGGGTGTTTTGGATACCAGGTTTTTTCCACCCCCAGAGCCAGTGATACCTGCACCAGGCCGCTCATAATATCTTTATAAGCGCCGTGGAAAGCCAGGGAACCACCAGCACATGCCCCTTCAACGTTAATACAGGGAATACGTTTAGGAACCAAACCTTCATTTACCAGGGGAGCCATAGCGACCTGACCGCGGACATTCATCTGCCCGGGAATGCCGGGGTCATCTTCTGATGGGGGTACACTGTTGCCCCAGCCGGAGTTGGAAAACCAGATAAATTCAAGATCTTCGGCCGGAATGCCAGCATCATCTCTTACCCCCAAATAAGCCATTCGGGTCAAGTCTTTATGGGTTTTGTCTTCCCAGCGTTTGAACTGGGTGGAATAAGAACCGATGACATACACCTTTGTCATTGAAAATCACTCCTTTTAACTATTGGAGATAATGCTTTCAACTTGGATAACAGCAAGATATATGCCAAATAGCAGCCGCCCAATTAATCGGCAGCTGTGATAACCGACTGCAGCTTCCGGTTGCACTATTGAGACAGTGTACTCTGGGCATTGAAAAAACAGCTGAATTAACCTGTTGCAGTTCTGCATCACCCTTTATAAGAGGTGAAACATAAAATTGCCGATGGACAAATATTCTAACTACTATAGAAGGGCAGAAAGGGGGGGTGATTATGAAAACGGATTTCACTGGTTGGTTGTGGGCAGAACTGGCAGGGTACTTGCCCCCGGTATGGGTGGTGCAGCCAGACGGGAAAATACTCTGGAGCAGCTGTCCGGATACGGGGAAGGGGTTATTTATCCAGGGGGATAGCCTGAGCGCTGATATTGCGGAGCTAATCACCAGTGAAGCCGGAGAAGCCAGATTGAACATAGCCGAAGAAGCTTATGAGGTTGCCTGGATGCCTGCTCATTTAGCCGACCAAGAAGTCCTACTGGTGATTGCGGACCCTTATTCATATACTGCCTGGTTAAAAACAGCTTATCGGCAAATTCAGAAGCAGAGCCAAACCCTGAGGCAGCTCTTCAATCTCCCTTACGAAGGGACTATCTACGTCGACAGCGGCGGCATTATTCAAATGGTTAATGATGCGTTTTGCACCTATGTCGGAATTAACGCGGAGGATTTAATCGGTCATGCTCTGGATGACTACAAAATCGACCCGGGTTTATTAGAAACCATTCGCACGGGTAAGCCCGATTACCTGGCCTTTTATCCCCAACCCAAGCTGATTGCTTCCCGGCAGCCGGTATTTCAGTCTGGAAGAGTTATTGGCGCTTTTGGCCGTTATGGAGCCCTGGATCTTAAGTGTATTGAGCGCAGGATATTGGATGCCAACGATTACATTGATATTGTTTCCGGTATGAAGACCAGAGATATCCTGTTCAATGTCAGTCAGTTCTTAATCGAGCTTAATTCTTATAAGGATGAATTTCGGCGGTTACACTCCAGTAATGCTGGTATCGAGAGCATTAAGGGCAGCTCTCCGGCAATAACCAAACTGAAAGCCGATGTGCTGCAGATTTGCCATTCGCCGTCCTCAGTTTTAATCACCGGTGAAAGTGGAACCGGCAAGGAATTGTTTGCTCAGGCGATTCATTATCATGGTGACCGGCGGATATATCCTTTTGTGAAAGTAAATTGTGCTGCTATTCCTGAAAGTCTTCTAGAATCAGAGCTGTTTGGCTATGTAGAAGGGGCTTTTACCGGTGCCCGTAAAAAAGGGAAGATGGGCAAATTTGAACTGGCCAACCAGGGGGTGGTATTCCTTGATGAAATTGGGGACATGTCATTAGCCATGCAGGCCAAATTGCTGCGGGTCCTGCAGGAAAAGGAAATCGAGAGGGTGGGGGATGAAAAAAGTATTGCCATTGATGTACGGATTGTATCAGCCACCAACCAGGACCTAATGCAGTTAGTTAATCAGGGACGGTTTCGGCCCGATTTATATTATCGCCTAAATGTAATTAACCTGCATATTCCCCCCCTGCGGGAACGTCGTGATGACATCTCCGAAATCTGTGAATATGTGATTGAGGAGCTAAACCGTAAGCTGCACCACAGTATCACCCAAATTTCTCCGCAGGCATTGGAATTATTGACTGCCTATAACTGGCCCGGCAACATCAGAGAATTAATTAATGTACTGGAAACGGCCATGAATTTCTGCCGGGGAAACGTTCTAGAGGCCGAAGGCCTGCCCATTTTTTTGCAGCCGGCAGGTAGAATTGGTAATGCTGAAGTAACCGGACAGGATTTACATAGTGATTTGACCAGATTAGAAAAGGAAAAAATTCTGGCGGCATTAAAATGCAGTCAGGGAGAACGTCAGATGGCAGCAGAGCTGCTGGGGATATCCCGCAGTACCTTGTATCGGCTGATGAAAAAACACCGCTTGCTGTAATCTGTGGACCTCATTAGCATCCCGACAGCGACGTTACCAAGTAGGCAGTTCCCCAAGAGGGTTTTCCCCCAAGAGGACTTCCTCGTTACGCACCCCAAGGGCACTTCCGTTGGGCGCTCACAGCGCCTCGCTATGCTCGGGCATTTTCGCTAGAACGGACGTAGAGTAAAGGAATGGATCAGTCTACAGAAAAAAGGCTTATATCAGGGACTGTTGTTCTAAGACGAGCATTTGTTCCTTATAATCCACACCCGTACCACCGCTAAAGCCGCCAATACCTGACTTGGCCACTACCCGGTGACAGGGAATAATTAATGGTATCGGGTTTATACGCATAGCACTGCCCACCCCCCGGGCATGGTGATTATCACTGTAAACCAGATTGGATAACTCACCATAGCTGATGGTGCAGCCGTAGGGAATGGCAGCAGTTGCGGCTAGGATTTTCCGGCTGGCCGGTGGTATGCCGGAGAGATCAAGGGGTATCTCAACCGTTAGCAGAGGTTTGCTGATAGATGGGACGATTTGATTCCACCAATATCGCGCCAGCTTATAAGTCTCGGTAAGTTCAGGATCAGACCATACCACTTGGAAACAAACTGGCTTACCGAGAAAGTAGGCGGCTACAGCCTCACTTAATTTATAATCACAGGTTTCAGAGTTAACGGTGAACGACGGGGCAGGCTCCAGCTCCTTAATCGGCAGTAAAAGCCGGGACAGCATGCTGCCCCGGCTTGTCACTTTCACATTACCCCAGGCGGTCGGAATAAGATGTGTTGTTTCCATGTTACTTTACCACGATATTGACCAGTTTTCCTGGCACAACTATCACTTTGACCACTTTGCTGCTGCCCAGCAAATCTTTGACTCTGGGCATAGCCATTATCAGAGCTTCAACTTCCTGGGAGCTCAGTCCATTTGGTATCTGCACCCGTTCTTTGACTTTGCCGTTTATTTGGATAACAATTTCGATTTCATCCTTGATTAGAGCTGTCTCATCCCAGGAAGGCAACGGCGTGTTGCTCAAGGTAGCCTTATGCCCGGTTGCCTGCCATAATTCCTCAGCTACATGGGGAGCAAAAGGCTCCAGTAAGGAGACCAGGGCTGATGCTGCTTCGGTTAAAATCGCCGATTTGGCAGTTGCCAGTTCCTTGTAGCCAAACAGGTCATTCACCAGTTCCATGATGGAGCTGATGGCAGTATTAAAATTAAAGCGTTTTTCAACGTCATCGGTAACCTTTTTAATCGTATAGTGAATACGGTAGCGCATGGCCTTGTCGTCAGCGGTAAGATCACTATCAGCCTGCCCCTTGGATTCATTTAGCTCCATTACCAGCCGCCATACCCGGTTTAAGAAGCGGTAGCATCCCTCAACCCCCTGGTCGCTCCATTCCAAATCACGTTCCGGAGGAGAGGCGAAAAGGATAAACAAGCGGGCAGTATCAGCACCGTAACGGTTGATTATGTCTTCCGGGCTGACTACATTTCCTTTGGACTTTGACATCTTGGAACCTTCTTTGAGGACCATACCCTGGGTTAAGAGGTTGGTAAAAGGCTCCTGTACTTTTACCAGGCCGGCATCATAAAGCACTTTAGTAAAGAAACGGGCGTACATCAGGTGGAGAATAGCATGCTCCACGCCGCCGATGTACTGATCCACACTCATCCAGTAATCAACATCTTCCTTATTAAACGGCAGTTCACTGTTATGGGGACTGCAGTAACGCAGGAAGTACCAGGAAGAACAAACAAAGGTGTCCATGGTATCTGTTTCCCGCTTGGCCGGCTTGCCGCATAGCGGACAGGTGGTGTTAACAAAGTCTTCAACATAGGTCAGGGGTGATTCCCCGGTCGGCCGGAAAGCTACATCTTCAGGCAACATTACCGGCAGCTGGTCATATGGTACCGGAACCGGGCCGCAGTCCGGACAATAAACCAGGGGAATGGGAGCACCCCAGAAACGCTGACGGGATATCAGCCAATCCCGCAAGCGGTAATTAATCGTACCAGTACCAATACCGAGCTGTTCCATTTCCTTAATAACAGCAGTAATACCTTCATCCACGGAATAGCCGTCAAACTCACCAGAGTTGGCCATTTCGCCCTCACCGGTGTAGGCTTCGGTCAGAGCATCACCGTCAAGATTTTCACCCTCCGGTTGGATGACCACCCGGATCGGAATGTTGTATTTGCGAGCGAAGTCGAAGTCGCGCTGGTCATGGGCTGGCACTGCCATAATGGCGCCAGTACCGTATTCAATTAATACATAGTTGGCAATCCAGATTGGCACCTTATCCCCATTCATCGGGTTAATGGCATAGGCACCAGTAAAGACGCCTTCTTTTTCAGCTTCGGTGGAAGTGCGGTCCAGTTCGTTTAAGTATTTCATCCGGTCCTGGAAAGCTTTAACCGCTGCTGCTTCCGGTTTGCCGGCTACCAGTTTATCCACCAGCGGATGCTCGGGAGCCAGCACCATATAGGTTACTCCGAAGATGGTGTCCGGGCGCGTGGTAAAGACCGTCATCTTATCATCCATACCATCAACGGCAAGCTCAAACTGGCAGCCGGTAGAACGGCCAATCCAGTTGCGCTGCATTATTTTTACCTTTTCCGGCCAGCCCGGCAACTGCTCCAGGTCATTGAGCAATCTTTCAGCATAAGCGGTAGTTTTAAAGAACCACTGTTCCAGGTAACGCTTTTCCACTGAAGTTTCACAGCGTTCACAGGCGCCATCCACTACCTGCTCATTAGCCAGTACGGTTGAGCAGGATGGGCACCAGTTGACCGCGCCCTGTTTTTTATAGGCCAGTCCCATTTCATAAAGCTTTAAGAACATCCACTGCGTGAACTTATAGTAATCAGGTTTACAGGTGGCCACTTCCCGATCCCAATCATAGGATATTCCCAGGCTTTTAAGCTGGCTGCGCATATTATCAATATTGGAGTAGGTCCAGATGGCCGGGTGGGAATTATTCTTAATAGCGGCATTCTCAGCCGGCAGCCCGAAAGCATCCCAGCCCATCGGATGAAGTACATTAAAACCCTGACGGGCTTTGAAACGGGCGATAACATCACCAATGGCATAGTTACGAACATGTCCCATATGCAGATTGCCGGATGGGTAGGGGAACATTTCCAGATTGTAATACTTGGGTTTAGAGGGGGCGGTTTCTACTTTAAAAGAATGTTTCTTTTCCCAGTAAGATTGCCATTTCGGCTCAATAGACTTGAAATCATACCGATCCACTTTACTACCTCCTGGGTATTAATAATGAGCGCTTGCGCGAATTATGCGCCAAAATGCGGGTGCTTTAGCACCTACAATGTGCATTTTGTGTGCATCGCACCGCGAGATAAATAGCAAAAAGTCTTCCTTCCCCAAAGGGACGGAAGACTAACTTTCCGCGGTACCACCCTGATTGACAGATAAAATGGTGGAGATGAGGGGATTCGAACCCCTGACCTCCTGCATGCCGAGCAGGCGCTCTCCCAACTGAGCTACACCCCCACGTCACTGTCCGCTTGATGGCTATAACGTTACCACCGGCAGTCACTACTAATTTCGCAACTGCAGCTCCCCGGTGAGTTCAGCGTTGTTTGCTGGCTCACACCTGCCGCCAGCTCTCTGTATAAAACGCCTACTGCTCCGTCTCATTGCCAATTTATGCGGTTAACAATGAACAGTATATAATCATTTGGGGAGCTAGTCAACTGGAAAACCATGTTTTCCGCAAAAATCCTATATTTTATCGTATATATATAAATTAAAAAATTGCGGCCTTTTTCTGCCAAGTATACAGAATATCTTTATCAAGGGTATTGTCAAATTAATGGGACCCACATAAAATGTCTATAGGCAATGAAGCTTTAAGCCCTTGAAAATTTAATTAACCTAAGACAAAGGCGTCTTTAAGATTGGTGGTGTAATTAGGCACCCTGTCTTAAAGACGTTTTTTATATCTTGAGGGCTTATGATATACAGTTCTGGTTGTTGAAGGCAGGTGGTGCCATTGGCGGGCAAAATCTTAATAGCAGACAGTACAGGTATTCAACGAGCGCAGATCGCAGATGCCCTAAAACATGCGGGATATCAGGTTGTGGCTGAGGTTGGTGATATGGGTCAGGCGTTACGAAAAACGCGTACTCTGATGTGCGATCTGGTAATCATCGATTCGGCACTTGATGGTGGTAAAGGCATCAAGACTGCTCAGATTATTGACGAAGACCAACTGGCAGCTGTCCTGCTGCTGGTAAACCGGGAAGTTCTGGTCAATGCGACCCGATTGCCGTACCTGGTCAAACCAGTTTATGACTACACTCTGATTCCAGCTGTAGAAACGGCACTACTCTACTGGCAGCGGTACAGCCAATTAAAGAGTGAAATATTGAAACTCGAGGAAAAACTGGAGACCCGAAAGTTAGTTGATCGAGCTAAAGTGATGATAATGACCAAATTACATTTAAGTGAACCTGAGGCTCACCGGTTCTTACAAAAGGAGGCCATGAACCGCGGTTTGACTCTCATGCAAGTAGCCCGGGAGGCAATACGACGCCTGGATGAGAAATAAAAAGGGAGGATGGGGCAAGAATGACAATGATAATGAGTAAGGACAAAAAAGCAGAGGTTTTAGAAAAGGTAAGAGCTAATGGGGTGCGTTTTATTCGCTTACAGTTTACCGATGTGCTCGGTATTATGAAAAATATTGCCATACCCTCGAGCCAGTTGGAGAAGGCCCTGGATGGTGACTTGATGTTTGACGGTTCATCTATTGTTGGTTTTAAGGAGATTGAGGAATCTGATATGTTCCTTATTCCTGATGCCGATACTTTTAACGTTTTTCCCTGGCGCCCGAGCAATGGTTCAGTAGCACGCTTGATTTGTGATGTCTATAATCCCGATGGCACTCCTTTCCACGGTGATCCACGGATGAATCTGAAACGGGTACTTAAGGAAGCTTCTGATCTCGATCTGGTTATGAATGTAGGACCAGAAGGAGAATTCTTTCTATTTACGGTTGACGAAAATGGCCATCCGGTATTAAACACTCAGGATGAAGCCGGCTATTTTGATCTGGCGCCGGTGGATTTAGGGGAAGATGCGCGCCGGGACATGGTTTGCACCCTGGAAGATATGGGATTTGAAATCGA
>JBLNAA010000072.1:0-10660 GCA_050259135.1 Methylocystaceae bacterium
CTCGATTTGCTTTATGAAAAAAATCAACAAATAAACCTGGTTAGCCGGCAGCTAAGTCGTGCTGATTTAGACTACCATTGGCAGGATGCCATGGCCGGTCTGAACTGGATCATGGCAGGGCAAAGCTGCCTGGATGTCGGCAGCGGCGGCGGATTTCCTGCGTTACCATTGGCGATCGCCAAACCGCAAAGTAAATTTGTTCTGATTGAAGCCGAACAGAAAAAAGTTTTCTGGTTAGAGGAAGCCAGGCAGGAAATGAAACTGGTTAATGTGGAAATAATTAGAGGGCGTGCAGAAACCTTAGCCCGTGATGGCAACCTCAGAGAAAAATTTGATATTGTAACTGCTAGAGCAGTGGCAGAACTCCGAGTATTATTAGAATATACCTTACCATTTGTAAAAGTAGGCGGTAAGCTGATTGCCTGGAAGGGACCGGCAGCTGCGGAGGAATTAGCGGCCGCCCGAATTGCTTTAAGTGAGCTGAAGGGTAGATTAAAGCAGCAAATGAATTATGAAGTTGATAAGGAAAAGCGGTGTCTGCTGATAATCGAAAAGATGGCAACAACACCGCAAAAGTATCCGCGAATGGAAGGGACCCCTAAAAAGAGGCCATTGTAGGAGGGGAGAGTGGCAGGCACGGTTAAACTTCATATTGATAAATGGTTTCGGCGGGGCGAAGAGGAAGAAGTCAGCATACCAGAAGAAAAAGAAAGCAATCAGATTGTATATCTGGAAATCGACAGCGTTACTCCAAGTCCCTACCAAACCCGTACGGAATTCGATGAATATGAATTGAATGAGCTGGCACAGTCGATTAAAGAATATGGAGTTATACAGCCGATAGTCGTCAGGAAAACCCCGGGGGGGTATGAGCTGGTTGCCGGTGAACGTAGAGTTCGTGCATCTCGGCTTAGCGGGTTAGCTACGATACCAGCCCTGGTAGTCGAAATGAGCGATGAAAAAGCAGCAGCTGTCACTTTAATCGAAAATGTGCAGCGAACTGCGTTGAATTATCTCGAAGAGGCTGAAGCTTATCAATTACTGATTAATGAATTTGGATTCAAACAGGAAGAACTGGCCAGGCGTGTGGGCAAAAGTCAATCGGCAGTAGCTAATAAATTACGTTTATTGAAGCTACCGACAGAGGTAAAAAGCATAATTAAAGTGAATGTAATAAGTGAACGGCATGCCAGGGCCCTGCTCCAGTTAGATGACTTAAACCAACAACTAAATTTAGTTAAATTAATTACTGAGAAAGACCTGACGGTTAAAGCTGCTGAGGACTTAATACATAAATTGAAAGCCAGGAATGGCGAAAGTTCTGATAAAGACCAATCAGCAGATGAAGACCCTAATTGGTTAAAGGCACGCACCTATGTTAATAGCATAAAAGAAATAGTTTATCAGGCGAAAGAAAGCGGAATTAATATTGTTTGTATGGAGAATCGGCAGCCCGAAGGGATGGAAATCCTGATAAAGGTTTCAAATTTACGATTTACCGATAAGATAAACTCCAAAAGCAAGGCAAAATAAAATAGAAATGCCGGGTATCTTAACCCGGTATTTCTATTTTATTGATTATCATAAACAAAAAACCTAACGAATTCTGATAAAATAAGCATTAGCAGCTGAATTGGGAGAGGTGGCAATATTGGCCCGGGTTATTGCAGTTACCAATCAAAAAGGCGGTGTAGGAAAAACAACGACCGCTATTAATCTAGCAGCCTGTCTGGCCCTGCGCAAAAAGAAGATTCTGCTTGTTGATTTAGACCCGCAAGGCAACGCCAGCAGCGGGTTAGGGATTGACCGGCGTAAACTTAAGAATTGTATTTATAATTGCTTAATCGAGGAAATGTCCATGGCACAGGTTATTATTGACACCAAGGTCGATAACCTGCAATTAGTTCCAGCAACTATACAATTAGCTGGTGCGGAAGTAGAGCTGGTATCTTTGGATGAACGTGAATTTAGGCTGCGCAAGATGTTGGGAGAAATAAAAAATAGGTATGAATTTATTATAATTGATTGTCCACCGTCTCTCGGACTACTGACAGTTAATGCATTGTCAGCTGCCGGCTCAGTTTTGGTACCCATACAATGTGAGTATTATGCACTGGAAGGCTTAGGGCAGTTAATGCAGACGGTTAACCTGGTGAGATCTAATCTAAACCCAGAACTGCAATTGGAAGGAATACTGCTTACCATGTTTGATGGACGCACTAACCTGGCTATTCAGGTCGTGGATGAAGTAAAGAAACATTTTCGTGGACAGGTTTATAAAACAGTTATTCCCCGGAGTGTTCGTTTATCGGAGGCACCGAGCTTTGGTAAGCCAATAGCTTTCTATGACCCTCGTTCCAAGGGAGCAGAGGGTTATAAAGAACTGGCAAAGGAAGTGTTAAAGCATGCCTAAAGGGGGATTGGGCAAAGGACTGGGGGCATTGCTTCCGGTTGAAAGTAAAAGTGAAACCAACAGTATATTAATACCGATTAAGTCGATTATGGTAAGCACCGATCAGCCCCGTAAGCTATTTACCAAAGAAGCTTTGGATGAACTGGCTGCATCGATCAAAGAACATGGGATACTGCAGCCTATTTTGGTCAGACCATATAATACTGGTTACCAGGTCGTAGCCGGTGAACGCAGACTGCGAGCAGCCAATCAGGCTGGATTAAAGGAAATACCAGCTATTATTCGTGAAATTGACGATGACCAGGCAGCAGAGATTGCACTGGTAGAAAACCTGCAGAGAGAAGATTTAACCCCGATAGAAGAAGCTGCTGCCTACAAACAGCTAATCGATAAACATAGGTATACCCAGGAGGCAGTGGCGGAAAAAGTTGGACGCAGCCGTACCTATATTACCAATATGATCAGATTATTAGTATTGCCTGAAGAAATACAGCAGTTGTTAATCAGCGGAGAACTTAGTATCGGACATGCCAGAGCATTGATAAGCCTGCCGGTAGAGAAGGAAACCATGATTATGCTGGCCAAGAGAGCAGCAGAAAAGGGGTATACCGTAAGACAGATAGAACAATTGGCACGTGAGCAAAAAGAAAAACCCCAAACAGTAAAACAAAAGAATAATGAATATTTTATTTTAGAGCAGAAATTACAAGATGCATTAGGAACTAAGGCTAGAATTGTTAAGGGTAAAAACGGGGGTAAAATTGAAATTATATATTATTCAGATGACGATCTGGATAGATTGATAGAAATATTTAAAATTGAATTATAAAAAGAGGAGAATGTTTCACGTGAAACATTCTCCTCTTTTTAGTTGATTGTAAAAAAATGAGATAAAAACGCTGTCTGGTAATTAGCGTTTAAGACGATAAAATTGATATGCGGTATAATAAGTGTTAGATAATTAATAATGTCTGAGAATTGAAAAAACAAACGATTAAATGGAACTGCAGAAAGTAAAACAAAAAAATATAGATAAGATGATGAGAACCAGGTTTTTAATTGGGGACTTAAAAAGTAAACTATAAAACTAATTCATAAAAAATCATTGATAAAAAATGTTTCACGTGAAACATTTTATTTGTTTTTTTGGTACCAGGTAATCAAAGCTGCCTGGTATACTTCCTGTACAGGCAGGGTATACTGACGAGCCAGTACGGCGCAGTCTTCATATTCAGGAGCAACACGGGGATTACTGCCGGGAGGGTAGGCAATTTTTAATCTTACAGGACCATAAGGGGTATTAACACTATCGGTCTTGCGGGGTAAAATCTGCCGATCACATTTTTGAATACGAACGCCGAGGGTGGATGTTTGTGATAAGATAATATTTACTATAGATTCCTGCTGTTCAAGATTAGTAAGAACGGTCAGCAAAAAACCGGGACGTGACTTTTTCATATAAATCGGAGTTATATAATAATCCAAAGCTCCGGTCTTTAACAATAATTCGCCGGTATAAGCTAAAATTTCAGGGCTTATATCATCCATTTGAGTTTCAATGATAATAACTTGCTCGGAATCGATATCAGTTTCTCCCCAGATAATCCGAAGGAGATTGGGGAGGGGACCACGACCCGGTGTGCCGGCGCCAAAGCCGGTATTTTTAATTTTCAGTTTTGGCCATTCGTTAATACTTTGAGCACTGGACGCCAAAAGTGCGGCGGCAGTAGGAGTAACCATTTCCTGATGGGATGATGTTCCGCATACGTGGAAATTGTTGAGGAGATAGGTTACCGCAGGTGCTGGTAAAGGATATTCGCCATGGGCAATATGAATAGTACCACCTGGCATAGGTAATGGCCCGCAATATACAGCCGGATGATTTAACTTTTCCAGAGCCAAAAAGTAACCACAGGTGTCTATTAAAGAATCCAGGGCACCAATTTCATGAAAGTGAATATGATCAGGCGGGCAGCCATGAACCTTACTTTCAGCGTCAGCCAGCAGATTAAACGCCTGTAATGATTTCTCGGTAACATAGCTGGAAAAGCCGGCAGCTTGAATTAATTCAGTAATTTGTGGTAAATGACGATACTGATTTTGACTTGGTGCGGACAGATACAATTGCAGGCCCGAAATCCCTCTATCAACCATGCGCTTGAACGCAATAGTGAAATCGCCAACATCTAAACGATGCAATTGCTCAATTATCCAGTTGGTATCTACTCCGAGGTCAACTAAACCGGCCAGGAGCATATCTCCAGCAGCGCCGGAAAAAGGGTCAATATATAATGATGAACTCATTTGCCGACCCCCTTAAAAATCGCTTGCGTTAAGTATTTGCATATTACCGCTTACTTGGAAAAAACACAAGCATCCCATAGATTTGTTTGGTACTAACAATATAAAAAGTATGGGAAAAATTAGGGCGAATTCGGTCACACCTCTAAAATTTACAAGGTTATAGGTATAAGGTATCATGGATAAAGACATAAAAAGGGGATGATATTCGTTGCCGGAGTGGGTTAATAACAATACGATTTTTATTTATGTGTTGAGCGGTGTTACGGTTTTGCTGGTAGCCTTGATATTAATACAACAAAAACGTCTGCGGGTAGCTAACAAGCAAATACGGCGATATCAGGTATTACTTAAAGATAACAACGGTGATAATCTGGAAACTATTATATTGAAGATGCGCTCAGAACTTAATAAAAAAGGGAAAGACTTGGAAACATTAACGTCACGGCTTGGTGGTGTCGAAGCCAAACTGCCAGAACTGGTTCAGAATATCGGAGTGATACGGTTCAAAGGTTTTGAGGATGTCGGTGGTGACCTCTCATTTTCAACCGCTATTCTTAACGGTCAGGGAGATGGTGTTGTTCTTACCGCGCTGCATGCCCGTGATGATACCCGTATTTATGCTAAAAAGGTAGAAAAGTATGTCAGTAATTATCCTTTGAGTGAAGAAGAAATCAGTGCAATTAAACAAAGTCAGAAAAAGGTGAACTAATTAGTGCGAAAAGCTAAGCGATACTCTCATCCGCTGACAAACCATGTAACCATTAGTATTCGCCGTAATGTTTGGGGACATGACCATTCACTAATAATCTCCAGGATAGCAGTCAAAATTGGGGCAGGCGTTCTGACTCTGGCTTTAATAGCGGCTGGTTATTTTACTTATCAATATTTCCAGCTAAGCTATGACCGGGCACACATTGCCGAGATAAAAATGCAAAACCTCGAACAAGAGCGACAGGTAAAAGCCATGCAGGATCGACTGGATCGGCTTAAGGAAAGTCAGAAAAAGATTACAGAAGAACAAAATAAATTGAAAAAAATTATGGGGTATGAACCCAACCGGCCACTAAGTAAGGCAACCCCGAGCCGGGGTGGCCAGGGTGGTGGGGAATATGATGACGAGGATAGCAACTTACCTCTTGAATTTCTGGCTGTAACCGGTGAGCTGTCAGAAGAACTGGATATTACAGGCTGGGAGGCTAATGCACTCCAAAGTTTGTGGGAGCATGACCCCGATCGATTTCTCAGCCTGCCCAGCCAATATCCGATAGAGACAGCAGATCTAAGCAGTGACTATGGTGTTAGAAAAAATCCTTTCAGGTCCCGCAGAGGTGAAGTACATCATGGGCTGGATTTTTCAGGCGATGTTGGCAATAAGGTATATGCTGCCGGTAAAGGGACTGTAATTTATGCTGGTTGGGATGCTGATTATGGCAGATTAATCAAGATTGATCATGGTAATGGATTAGTAAGCTGGTACGGACATAATTATCGACTACTAGTTAAAAAAGGTGATGAAGTTGAGCGGGGTCAAAACATCTCATTAATGGGAAGCTCTGGACGCAGTACCGGCCCCCATGTTCATTTTGCGATCCAAAAAAGTGGCGAGTTTATAAGCCCCTGGACGTATTTGCCTTAACATTTTATAAAGGAATAGGTGGTTTAAATGTTTAAAGCCAAGCCCCGGCCGTTTGAAGGTGAACATACGATAATTGGAGAAGATGTCCGTATAAAAGGTGAAGTTGAGGCCAATGGAAATGTCCGTATTGAGGGAATGGTTGAGGGACATATAGCTATATCTGGTGATTTGCTTTTGGGAGATCATGGAAGGGTTTTAGGGAATATAGCTGCCAATAATGTTTTAGTTTCAGGCAAAGTTGAAGGCGATGTCAAAACACAGGGGCGGATAGAAATCATGACCAATGGGCAGATCCATGGAGATGTGAATTGTGAGGCTCTGATAATCGATGAAGGCGGAATTTTAGATGGCCGTTCAACCATGGGGGCAGGGAAGAAAAATGCTCCAGTTCCCGTAGAACGGCTGGAAAAAAGGGAGAAAGCGGCTAAATAATAATCTGGGAAAGATCTTTGAAATTATTGAACCCCGGTGATTATCATCGGGGTTCACTTTATGCATCTCTGGTGGGATTTATAGATTTAGATTGAACTGGCTGGATGAGTAGCTAAAAGATGGCGCCGCGGTCTGAAGGTTAGGATTATTTCGGTGGCAAAGAGCGAAGAAAACTGCCCGTGAAATTACATCAGCCATATTTACCACAATTGATAAGCGGGTATTTTGAAGTACCATATGCTCGAGAAAGCCGCTGACATTAACATTACCGGAAATGTGAAATTCGCCAACCGAAGGCAAGTCTTTTTTTACTGCAGTCCCCGGACTTAAAGTACCACAGCGAATATTTAAATTGCCCACCCGGTCCATCTTACCCAGACAGGCATCAATGGGTATCAACAAGGGATTAAAATGTTCAGCCTCAATTTGTACGAGTGCATCTTTGAGATTCGTGGCATGAACCGGGTTATCCAGGGTACCGTAAACACAGCTAGTCGGTAATCCGAGGCTAAGTAAACGGGAACCGGTTATGGGACCGAGAGCATCTCCAGTAGAACGGTCGGTACCTATACATAGAACAATAATATGGCGGTTTTCATCAGGGTCAAAGTGACCTAAAAATTTATTGAAAGCCCCCTGAAGTTTTATTGAGCAGTGAGGTTCTTTATAATGAAAGGATACTTCCATATCCTCGGGTTCCGGTAAAGAATGAAATTTCATAGGAAATGCCTCCACTGGTATCTTTTGTAATATTGTGACCAATTTTCATTGGTTTTATCCCTGTTCCAGCCGCAAATAGAGGCAATTACCGCTTAAAAAGAGGTATGTTTAATACGATAATAACCATAGAAGTATGATTGTTACCGAGCAAAGCAGGTGAAATAATGCGCAGAATACCACTTGAATATGCCAAAGCAGGTATGAAATTAGGCCGCAGCATCATTGATAGTGAAGGCCAGGTATTGCTGCGCGTGGGCGTGGAATTAGAAGAACGATACCTAAACCGGCTTTATGAACTTGGAATTAGAAATATCTATATACGCGATGAACTATTCAGTGATACCGATGATTTTCAGGATGTTATTTCTGAAGAAACCAGAATTGAGACGGTAAAGCAGGTAAAGCAGAGTTTTAGTCAGCTTCAGCAGCAGAGAAAGATAAATACGCAGGTACTGCGCAAGGCAGTAAATAATTTGCTTGATGAAATACTGGAAAACAGCAATGTATTGCTGAGCCTAACCAATATTTCTTCGTTAGATGACTACATATTCTATCATTCCGTTAGTGTATGCACTCTGGCCATAATGACCGGAATAACATTGAGCTATAATGAGACACGATTGCAGGAATTGGGGATTGGCGCCATACTGCACGATATCGGTAAAACTGTCCTTGATACTGACATAGTGCGGCGGGAAGGGCAGCTAAGTGATGATGAATATGCAAACTGGCGCAGTCATACGGATCTAGGGTTTAAGTTATTACGGGAAAGCAGCGATTTGTCATTATTATCAGCCCATGTTGCTTATCAGCACCACGAACGCTTTGACGGCAGAGGGTATCCGCGGGGACTGTCAGGCAAGGGTATTCATGAATATGCGCGGATTGTGGCAGTAGCTAATTTTTATGATAATTTAATGGCTGACCGTTCCAATCGGCCGCCCTATGAGGCCAGCCAGGCGATTAACCTTATCCGCCGTATGGCAGGGGGACATTTTGACCCCGACATAGTTCAGGCCTTGATCGCCAATATAGCGGTTTATCCTTTGGGAAGTATTGTTGAATTAAATACCGGGTATTTGGGGATTGTAATCCAGTTAAACGGTGAAAACCCCAATCGTCCGATATTAAGAGTGTTTCTTGATAATAGCCATCATCCAGTCTCTCCGCCCAAGGAGGTCGATCTTTCTCGATTGACCACCGTTTACATTGTTCAGGCGTTAGGGGAACAGGACTTAAATCACCTGGCATTCCGTCAAGAGGTATTGGCTGGAGGTGGTAAATAAGTGACTGGTGAAAATGAGCAAAATCGATGGCGGGGGCTGCTCAGCGGACAACTGCTAAAGAATAAAGAAAAAAGTGAATATACACTGCCGCCTGACCCAATAAATGAAGCTGTCTACCGGCTAATGAAGCGGCAGCGGATTATTGTGTACGGGTTGGGCAATGATCGTGAATTATTATATTTGGAAGGTGCAGTTGAGGAAATAACGGGTTATTCTCAAGAAATGTTTTTAAAGCAGGGTATGTCCTGGCGGGACCTGGTTTTCCCGGAAGACCAGGGCAAGTATACCGATTCTCTTCTGCATTCCAATATGCCGGATGCCATCCCGCGTGAACATAGAATTTTAACTCGGGGGGGGCAAGTTTGCTGGTTAAGTGACACCAGGATTCGGCTGGCTAAACCAATCAACGGGGTTGTTTTTCAGGGACTGCTGGTAGATATTACTGAACAAAAGCAGAGTAAACTGAAAAATCTTCAGCATCAGGCACAATTGGATAGTATATTGAACTCGGTTCAAAATGTAATCTGGTCAGTAACCCCGGATACCTTTACCCTGGTGTATGTAAATCCAGCCACCAAAAAGGTTTATGGCTACAAGCCTGAAGATCTGCTGGCTGGCAAATATCCGGAGTTTCTAGAACTTCAGGCAGCAATGATTTTAGAGCACTTTACGGATTTATTATATAAGGGTGAGTTTGAAACGGTGTATAGTTTTACCCGTCCGGATGGGGAGCAGTGTTGGTTGAATAAGCGTGCCTACTTTGCTCGCGATGCCTATGGTATAGTAGCCCGGATTGATGGTATCGACACCGATATTACCATTCGTAAAAAAGCCCAGGATGAACTTCGTTACATGAGTGAACATGACCCCTTAACCAATCTATACAATCGTGCTTATTTTGAGCAGGAGATAAGTCGGCTGGACCAGGAGAAAGAGCGAATGGCCGGCCTTATTATATGTGATGTTGATGGCCTGAAAACCATTAATGACAATTGGGGTCATGAGGCGGGCGACAAGCTTTTAATACAATGCTCCGCCATCCTAAGAGCCTGTTTTCCTCACCATACCATAGCTCGTATCGGTGGTGATGAGTTTGCGGTAATCATGGAGAATTCAATGTTTGAGGAAGTGGCATCAGCGGTTACTGGTATTAACCGAGCTCTTTTGCTCTATAATCGAAGCCAGCCCAAAATGCCGGTGAGTTTGTCGGTAGGCTGGTCAGTCCGGTCACAGGGATGCAGCCGCATGTATGAGGTTTTTCGAGAAGCTGATAATCGCATGTACGCTGGTAAATCTGGCAACCGGGTTAAATTCTTGCGTATGTTTGAAGAGGTTAATAAGGGTACCGAATAAACGTGTACAAAAGAGCCTATTTGATGTTTATCCTGCCCACCATTATCCCATTTATTGAGATAAAATATATTCTACATACAATAGATGGGAGAAGAGGTGAACCATATGGAGGCAGTGATGACAAGAGCGGACGATTTGAAAATTGTTGCTGAAGACAAGTGTCCGTTTTGCGGCAGTGAACTCCTGATTAATCGCGGGATTGGCTATGCGGTTCGGGATATGATCGTTAAATGGAAGTATCAATGCGCGAATAACAATTGTAAAGAGCAGTTTTATATACAAAAAGACCTAAGTCAATATTAGTAAACGGAAACAAGCAGGTGGGTTAAACCACCTGCTTGTTGGTTTCCCTTCACTATTTATGACCAAATAGACATGAAAATGTACTGTTCATACAAAAGAAGGAGGAATTAGGAGGAAAAGGCAGAAAGGTTGACATATAATCCCGACAGGTTGGTGAAAAATGATGACTTTTCCGCTGCAGTGGTATTTGTTGTTCCTGGTTAGTATACCTCA
>JBLNAA010000073.1:0-3250 GCA_050259135.1 Methylocystaceae bacterium
TAAAGGAGGGCATTGGTGCCAAAACCCTTTTTTCAGTGGCAGACACAGTAGGTTTGTTAGGGCTGCCCAAATTAATAGCAGTAAGGACAAATATTATTATTAAAAACAATATGGTATTGAATCTGGCCAATTTGATACTCCTTCCTTTAAAAGCGGAAGTATAAAAAAGGATTATAGGTCTTACCGACTAACAATACCGTTGCCAAAACCAGAATTACCGCGTTGATTAGGGGACGGGCTGGCTTGGCTCTGGCCTCCAGCATTTGATCGATATATAAAAATAATGGTGTACAGCTGAGTACTGCTAACAGGAATACCAGCAGGTTATTGGTCACCATTACCTGAGTAGCAGTGTTCCACCATTGGGAAGCGGTATGACCGCCCATAATCTTTAGGATATCAACAGCCCGGCCCAGATCAATAAAATAGAAGAATACCCAGCCCACCATGGCGGCTATCAGCAGATAGATATGACTGACCACCCGGGGTATTTTTTCCAGCCAGCGCAGCAAAAAAAGCTTTTCCAGCGCGACCAGAACTCCATAATAGAGCCCCCAGAGAACAAAATTCCAGCTCGCTCCATGCCAGAGGCCGGTCAGGAACCAGACCACGGCCAGATTCCGATACTGCCAGCGGCGGTTACCCCCCAGGGGGATGTAGACATAATCTCGGAAGAAGCTACCCAGTGACATGTGCCAGCGTCTCCAGAATTCAGTAGCGGATCGTGATATATATGGAAAGTTAAAGTTTTCTTTATAGTGAAAACCGAACATTTTGCCCAAACCGATGGCCATATCTGAGTATCCGGAGAAATCAAAATAGATTTGCAGAGAGAAAAGAGCTACCCCAAACCAGGCTCCCAGTATGGTCAAGTCCTGGAGATTGCCTTTCAAGATTAAATCAGCAGCTTCGCCTAGATTGTTGGCCAGGATAACCTTTTTGGCCAGTCCGATGGCAAAACGGTTGACCCCCTCGCTGAATAAACCCCAGGTGATCTTTCTTTCCCAAATTTCATGTGCAATATCTTTGTAACGAATAATGGGACCGGCCACCAGATGATGAAAAAGTGAGACATAGAGCAGAAAAGTAAAAGGTGATCTTTGGGCGCGAACTTTTCCCTGATATACATCGACTACGTAAGAAATACTCTGGAAGGTGTAAAAAGAAATTCCCAGCGGTAAACTGTATTGTTTGATCGGCAGAGCAATATTGAACAGATCGTTGATATTGCTGACTAAAAATCCGGAATACTTGAAAAAGCCTAAAACCAGCAGGTTTAAAGTAACAGAAAAGATTACTGCCATCCGGCTCTGCCAATGACCCTGGTATTTATCAGCCAGCAAGCCGTTCAGCCAATCAAAAAACGCCGTAAACAGCAGCAAACTGATCCATACCGGTTCCCCCCAGGCGTAAAACACCAGGGAAAAAATTATAAGCACTGTATTACGAATGATGGGCTTTCTCGTAATAAAATAAGCGGTGAGGCAGAGGGGCAGAAATAAGTACAGAAAAATTAAACTGGAAAAAACCATAAACTTCTCCCCTCTCCAATCTAAATTCAACCTATATATTATAACAATCAAATATCTGATTGACTCAAGGCAGCTGCCGATAATGAATATAAATATTGGGATTCTTCTGAAGTTCAATTTTGAAAAAGAAAAAAGATTGCGTCCATTACAAAAGGGTAATATAATACCGAATAAAGGTAATGTATTACCCATACTACAAGGAGGCTCGCCATGACTGCAGCAGAGAATACCTTACCCCCAGAAATCACGAATACCGTTGGTCTGTTATTTTTGCTCGAGCGTCGTTTGGAGTATCTATTTGATAAGGTCCTTCTGCCGCATAATCTGACGGCCAAACAATGGCTGCTGTTATCAGTGGTAGAAAAAACAGGCAATGAACGTCCCTCTCTGCAGGAGGTGGCGCGTCAGCTTAATACTTCACATCAGAATGTTAAAGCCATTGCCCTTAATTTAGAAAAGCGTGGCTTTTTGGCTCTGGAAAAGGACGCTGATGATAAACGGGTGACACGTTTGCGGGTAACCCAATTGAGCAAGGATTTCTGGCAGGAACGAGAGGAGCAGGATAACCTTATGTTCTTGCAGATATTTCAATATCTCACAGCCGCCGAAACCAAAACGCTGGCCCCCTTATTATTTAAGCTTTTATATGGGGTTCAGGAAATGACTGACCGAATAAATTGATATTTACCAGGAGAATAAGTACAAAAGATCTGGCCGAATTGTGACAGTAAAGGGGAGAAATCAGGTGAGTAGGTACTATCCTCAATGTGATATTAGTTCTCGCGGCAGTTTTATTGCCGGCTATTTAACACAGGTTGGGAGAATAAGGAGGGTATTATGAACCACATCGTTCAAAATGTTTTAATAACCCTGGTGGTTATTATTGTTTCCCTGGTAATGGCGACGAACATAGCCGGTTTTAGAATGAACCAGCAGGGCGAAAAGGAAGCACGGGCAGTTCTTAAAGCTGCAGCTACCAGTAATAGGAACGTTATTGTGGAGTCTGATTTGGAGGGCCTGCCGGTTTGTGTACAAAAATGGCTCCGGCACTCCAATGTTATTGGTAAGGAACGGATACATACCGTTCGCCTGAAACAGGCTGGACGTATGAGGACAGAGCCGGATAAGCCCTGGATGCCTTTCCAGGCGGTTCAATATATCAATGTTGATAATCCGGGGTTTGTCTGGCTGGCCAAAGTACAGGCGGCTCCCCTGATAAGTATGTTAGGCCGGGATAAATATTATCAAGGGGAAGGCAGCATGCAGATCAAGCTTTTGGGACTTATTCCCGTGGTTAATACCAAGCCCGGTTTTGAGATGAAACAGAGTACGATGCTTCGTTTCCTGGCGGAAATGATCTGGTATCCCAGTGCGGCTTTGAATGACTATATCAAGTGGGAAGAGATTGATACCCGAAGTGCCCGCGCCACTATGACCTGGCAGGGAGTTAGTGCTTCCATGGTGTTTTATTTTAACGATGAAGGTGACCTGGTAAAGAATATAGGCCCTCGTTATCGCGAGGTTAACGGCAAGTTTGTACTCACTGATTGGGGGGGAGAAGCCCAGGAGTACCGTGAATTTCATGGTATAAGGATGCTTAGTAAATCGGATGTAATCTGGAAGCTGCCGGATGGTGAGTTTAACTGGCTGCAGTTAGAGGTTACTGACCTGGATTTTAACCAACCACAGCTTTATTAAAGGGAAGCCGGATGGTTTCC
>JBLNAA010000074.1:0-3898 GCA_050259135.1 Methylocystaceae bacterium
GGGGGCTTATGTGGATCAGCGGCAAGATTAAAAGCACGGTTATGGTGGTAGCCTGCCCCTATGATGGTTTACCAATCTCCATCGAAATTAAACGGGGGAAAACATCGATTGAAAGCAGTATAAGCAATGGAATTCCGGTCTTTACTTTCAGAGTAAAAGCCAGCGGCAACATAACTGAAAAGGCATGTATAACCAATATTAACGATCTGCAGGTACGCCGTGCCATAGAACGTGCCTTAGCCGCAGCTATTGAAAAAGATATCCAGGCAACAGTAACCACCGCCCAGGACCTGGGAGTTGATTTTTTAAATTTAGCCGCGGCACTTCACCGCCAGCATAGAAATGAATGGCACCAAATGTCGGCTAACTGGCCCCAAACCTTTAAAGAAGCCCAATTTAAAATCCAGGTTGAGGCCAAGATTCCCCAGGTATCTCTGTTAGCCAAACCATTGGTTCCCATTAAAACCAGGTGATAGGGGCGTTTCGATGAATAACCAGCGCGAAAAGGCCATCATCAATAATAACCAATTCAAGACTTTGATAGCCTGTATAACCTGGCCGACGGTTATCAACTACGGCAGTGGGATGGCAGCCAGAGCCGTCGGTCGCGATATGTGGATCAGCTCCATAATCAGTGTAATCAGCACTATGTTATTAATCTTGATTCTAATCAACGTCAGTCGGCAATACCCGGGCAAAACCATAATTGAATACGGACAAAACCTGCTGGGAGTTGTTTTCAGTAAACTATTAGGGCTGCTGTTATTTGTTTATTTTTTCATTTCCGCAACCAATGCGGCGGTCATGTATATTCATCACTTGACCGACTTCCTATTACCGGAAACCCCTTTTCTGGTGGTAACAGTATTGCATGTGGCGGTAATATGCTATTTTGTCTGGCAGGGACCTGAAGTTATCGGGCGGGTAAGTATGCTGGCTTTTGTTTTGGGTTTATTCTTTTACATATTAGTCTTTCTGGCGGTTTTGCCAGAGATAAATACGAGCCGGATAACCCCACTTTTTGATTCCGGAGTTGCACCCGTAATTAAGACCAGTTTTGATATTGATACCTATATCGGTTTTATTCCGATCACGATAGCCATGATTCTCCCCCTGGTCCGCGATCAAAAAAAGTGCCTTCGTTCAGCTGCCTCCGGTCTGGCTATCGGAGGAGCCTTATTTGTTTTCTATTTTATTAGTGAGCTGATGGTAATGGGGCCGCAGGTGGTAGCCTTGATGCGTATCTCCAGTATGGACTTTGTCCGCTCGATCCAGATCACCCAGTATCTGCACCGATTTGAAGCATTCATGGTAGGTCTCTGGTATTGGAGTATTCTGACCCAGGCAGGCATCCTGACTTACTGTGCTCAGGAAAGCATCTCGCAGACTTTCGGTATTAAGAAAAGACCGGCAATTATGATATTAATTTTTGGTGTACTCATGATCGTTCTTACCTTCTACATGGGTTTTGATCGGGTATTCTTTCTTAACTTGCGCGAGCATGTCTGGCAGTATATAACTCTGCCGATTCAGTATGGAATACCAGCCGTCTTTCTGTTGGCACTGGGGATTAAAAAGTTTTTCTTAAGCTGATTGCAGCAGCTGTTTTACATCTTAGTGTCACCCAGGGTAAGTAAAACATCGCGACCTGGGGTTCTGTAATCCGCAGTTATTCAATAATTTTCTGGTACACGACCACATCCAGGTAGCGGCCGAACTTTTTCCCGGCCTCCTTATAATGGGCACATTTGGTAAAATCATTTCGTTCAAATAAACTGATACTCTTACTGTTTTCGCCGCAGATAGTGGCGACCAGCACGTGAAGACCTTTGGCTGCAGCGTACCCCTCCATATACTGGACCGCCAGGCTGCCAATCCCGCGGCCGATACTGCCAGGCCGCAGATATACCGAAACTTCGGCAGTACCATCATAGGCCTCCCGTTTCTTATACTGGCCAAGGATGATATAACCGCAGATTTGGTTGTTATCGAAAATCACAAATGTCTGGTACCTAGGGTGACTGATATAGACCAATTCCCGCATTTCTTGCCGGGAAGGTTCCTGGGTATGAAAAGTTGATATGGTATTTAATACATAATGCCCATAGATGTCCATTATTTCCGGCAGGTGAACATCCTGCACCGCTTCGAATCTGATATTGTTCACCGCTCAGCCTCCGATTCATGAACTTACAATCGCTCGGATCATTATACATCTTTATGGGAAGGTTTCCCGTTCCCATTGCTTCCCTTCTTCTTGTATTAAACCTTGATAAATAATTATCATTTAACGGTTAACGAGGCAGGAATGTAGATCGGCAGGTTCTTGAGCTTTTACTGGCACCGCATAGTATTACTCAAATTGATAAAGCTTTAAAGCGGGGTAATATTACCAGGGCTCTGAATAGGGCGCATGGGGGTATGGCAATTTATAAGGATAATTAATCTAATCCTCTGTTTTTTCTTTCTCTTTATCCGTAACCCCTTCAGCTATTTCCATGGCAAATTGTCTTACGGTTATTGGATTAAACTTCTTGTTGACCAAAATTGTATCTGCCGCATTTTCTGCGAAAACTCCCCAATGTTTCATGACCAGGTATATTACCGAATAGAAAAAAACTATGGCAACCCCTGTTATCAGCCCGGATGCCTGCCCGGAAACCAGAGGCATGCTGGCCATAGCGATAATCAGGCTTATCAGGCCAATCCAGGATGTATAAGGATACCCCGGGATTTGACATTGTCCTGCCGGAGGACAGCCGTTTTGCCTACGGAAGCGAATATGAGTTGCCATGATCAAAGCATAGGTAAATAGAATGGCAAAACCACCTGAACTTACTAAAAATAAATAGACACGGGGAAGCAAAAGCCCCAAGCCTAATCCGACCAGCATGGCAAAGCCGGAAAAGAGTATTCCCCGGTAGGGAACGTCTTTGTCATCGTCCAGCCACTTAGGGGCTAGCTCTTCATCCGCCAGTGAGCGTATCATTCGGCCCAGGCCAAACATGGCAGCGAGCATGGTAGAAAGAATGGCCGTAATAAGGATAAAATTAATTGCGGTCCCGGCCCATCCCATTCCCTGTCTGCTTAGTGCGGCTACCAATGGGCTTACCTTTTCACTCAGGGCCGCGGTAGTAATCAAGGGAAGGAGCGCGACTACGGACAAAATATAAAGTCCAACTAAACCAAAAACCGTATTTCTTATAGCTTTGGGGACGGTTTTCCCTGGATTGGCTGTCTCCGATGCAGCCAGCCCAATTATTTCAAAACCGGCATAAGCAAATAAAACTACCAGCATGCTTCCGGCAATACCTTTTATCCCGGCCGGGAGCCATGGTTCCCGGGTCAGTACTCCCAGGCCAACTGCCCGAGTCCCGGGGAACGCCCCTATAATCAACAATAATGCCAGAACAATAAAGGAAACGATGGCCAATAATTTGATGGCGGCCAGGCTGCTTTCCAGCTTGCTGAGCTTATCCGCACCCAAAAGGTTGAGTACTGTAACCCCAATTATGATGAAGCCGCCCAAATATCCTATGGAAATACCGGGCACCCACTGACGAACCAAAATTGATATCGCCGTAGCTTCACTGGACAAAGCCAGAATCATTCCGGTCCAATATACCCATCCCACTACAAAACCAGTTCCGGGGCCAAAAGCCTGAGCCGCAAATGTACGAAAGGATCCAGCGTCAGGATTGGCAACCGTCATCTCAGATAAGGCAAAAAGTATTAAGTAGACCAATACCCCTCCCAGTATGTAGGATATGATAATTGAGGGTCCAGCTGCATGAATACCAACCGCTGAGCCAAGAAAAAACGAACCTCCAATTACTGTACCTAATGCCATCATGGTAAGCTGCCATGCTGACAAGCCTTTGCTTTCTTTCTGCATATT
>JBLNAA010000075.1:0-12059 GCA_050259135.1 Methylocystaceae bacterium
GGGGTTATCAGGTAGTGGCAGGTGCTGAATTAGTGAACCGGATGTCAGATGATCGAGGGATGGAGACCTGGGTTTTCTCGTCGACCCGGGCGCGTGATTTTGCCTGCGCTGCCTTTTTACCCGGTTATCAGATGGAAAGCCGCCAGGTAGGCAAAACCGATGTCCAAATCTGGGGGAAGAGCCGCAGCCTGGCTGCCACCGCTGATAATGCCGCCAGCATCCTGGAATACTATCAGCAGATATTTACCGCCTACCCCCGTACCCAGCTTAAGTTGGTAGAGGTTCCGATGCAGGGTTTTATGGGTATGGAATACGATGGCCTGATATTTATATCTAATCGGGCTATGGCTGATAGTTATCCCCCAGTTCAACGTTCGCATTTGGTGGCCCATGAAATCGCCCACCAGTGGTGGTATGCCCTGGTAGGTAATGATCAAGCGACAGAACCCTGGCTTGACGAGGGTTTAGCCAGCTGGTCGGCCCAGCTTTATGCCCGGGAGCAGGGCGAGAGTAACGGGGTTTTAAATAGTTCGTCCCGACAGTTATCCTGGCCCTTAACTGCGTTCAAGACTAATGAGCAGTATATGGATGCAGTTTACAGCGGAGGAGAGACATTTTGGCTGCAGGTAGAAAAAAAGGTGGGCAGAGCCAAATTACTGCGCGGGCTGAATGAATACTTAAAAACCAGTTCCGGGCAGGTTGCTTCAACCGGAGATATGTTTTCGGCTTTAATGCAGGGCGGAGTTGACAGCGAAGTATTATATGCCTGCTGGCAGCGACGGTAATCTTGACCAAAAGCAAGTATAAAAGCCCGTCTACAAGGGTTAAAATTCTACTATTACCAATAATTACGGGAATAGTCCCTGGTTAAGCGGCGTAGAGCATCCCCTTTTTTTTCTCAGGTCTTATCCAGTATAATTATTAGGGATTGCTCTGCTGGCCAGCAGAATGGTGTAATTACCACGGGAGGATGCTTAAATGTCATATAATCCGATTCGCGATGTTAAGGAAGATTTGCGTGACCGGGTGATTGAAGCAATAAACAGACTGGTTAAAGAGGGTAAAATACCTGCTTGTAACCTGCCTGATTTTGTTATAGAAAAGCCACGGGAAAAGGAACACGGGGATTTTGCCACTAATATTGCTATGGTCATGGCCCGGGAGGCCCGGATGAAACCACGTGATCTGGCAGAAATACTGGTAAGTAGTTTCCCGGCGGGAATGGTAACTATCAGAAAAATGGAGGTTGCCGGTCCGGGATTTATTAACTTTACTATTGATGACGATTGGTTATACCGGGTTCCGGCTCTCATCTGGGAGTTAGGCGAAAAATATGGACGAAGCGAAGAAAAAGGACAAAAAGTCCAGGTTGAGTTTGTAAGTGCCAATCCCACGGGTAACCTGCATATGGGCAATGCCCGCGGCGGTGCCCTGGGAGATAGCCTGGCCAATGTACTGGCTCTGGCCGGTTATAAAGTGGAAAGGGAATATTATATCAACGATGCCGGTAACCAGATCGAATTGTTTGGAGCCTCCTTAGAAGCCCGTTACCTGGAAGAACTGGGACGGGAGTTTCAATTCCCCGAGGGTGGTTATGCCGGTGATGATGTCAGGGATACGGTTTTGCATTATATCGACCGTGAAGGCCGGAAGCTTTTGCCGTTAGCATCGGAAGAACGGCGGGAAGAACTGGTCAGATATGCACTTAAGGAAAAGCTTGAATATATTAAAGCCACTTTGAGCGGCTTTGGCATTAATTACGATATCTGGTTCAGTGAAAAAAGCCTTCATGAAAGCGGCAAAGTGGCTGCGGTCGTAGAAAAGCTTAAGCAGCAGGGATATATCTATGAAAAGGAAGGGGCCACCTGGCTAAAGACCACCGAGTTTGGTGATGAAAAAGATGAGGTGCTGATCAGGGCCAATGGAATTCCGACCTATTTTGCGGCTGATATTGCGTATCATCTGGACAAATATGAGCGCGGCTTTGATCTGGTAATCAACATCTGGGGAGCCGATCATCACGGCCATGTTGCTCGTATGAAGGGGGCAATGCAAGCTCTCGGCATCAATCCATCCCGTTTGGAAGTAATTTTGATGCAGCTAGTCCGTCTTTACAGTGATGGCGAAGTGGTGCGAATGTCCAAGCGGACAGGTACCCTGATCACCCTGGACGAATTAATTGAGGAAGTAGGGCGGGATGCTGCCCGCTTCATCTTTGTTATGCGCAGTGCTGACAGCCATTTAGATTTTGATCTGGAACTGGCCAAGAAACAGAGTCAGGATAATCCGGTTTATTATGTCCAATATGCCCATGCCCGTATCTGCAGTATGCTGCGTCAGGCTGAAGAGAGCGGGGTTCAGCTGCTGCCGCCGGATAAAGTAAACCTGGAATTATTAAACTCCGACGAGGAAAAGGCTCTGCTGCGTGAACTGGCCCATTACCCGGAGGAAATTGAACAGGCTGCCAAAACGATGGGGCCACACCGTATTCCCCACTACCTGTTAGAATTGGCCGGGCTATTTCATAGTTTCTACAATAAATATCGTGTACTGTCAGAGGACCAGGCAGTTAGTGAAGCTCGTTTGCTGCTGATGTTTTTGGTAAAGGTAACAATTAAAAATGCTTTATCGGTGATCGGGGTTTCGGCACCCGAGCGTATGTAAAAAGGAGGGCTATTATGGCTGGCACCAGAAAAAATGATGCAGAAGTTGCTTGCGAAATATTGAGAGAGCAGACTGACCCCATGCATTACCGGAACCTGTTATCAGAAATCCTGGTTCGTCAGGGCCGGGAGGTAACTGATGAAAACATGGCGGCGGTATATACCCGTCTTAATATGGATCACGAATTAATCTGTGTAGGCAATGGGTTCTGGGATGTACGCAACCGCTAACCCTGATACCAACCTGCAGATTCGCTGGCTGGGACATTCCTGTTTTCATATCCGGTTAGGAGCAGCGAGTATTATCACTGATCCGGCTCCTCCGAAGACGGGATATGATATACTGCCAATGGCCGCCGACATAGTAACCGTATCCCATGACCATTGGGATCATAATTACCTGCCGCTGGTTACCGGTGAACCCCGGGTTTTTAATCGCGCGGGAAAATTTAATTTCAAGGATATAAATATTTCCGGGCTCCCTTCCTTTCATGATGGTGAACAGGGGAAAACCAGAGGTAAGAACCTAATTTTTCGTATGGAAGCTCAAGGACTGTCGATAGCCCATATGGGAGATTTGGGTGATTTCCCTGCGCCCGAGGTGATGGAGCAGTTAATAGGTCTGGATGTTTTACTAATTCCCGTCGGCGGTATCTTTACTATTGATGCTGACGCCGCTTACGAATTGAGCGGTAAACTTAAGCCGAAGATGATCATACCCATGCACTTTAAGACCAAGGATCTAACATTTAAGCTTGACCCGGTTGAAAAATTTATTCTTAAGTTTCCTCGGGTACAAAAAATACCCTATTTGAATTATATAAACCGAGTTGATGATGAACCGGCAGTGGTAGTTCTCGATTACCTCTTGACCAGAACGAGGGGAGAAGGGTAAACTACGAAAGTGTTTGCCTGTAAGGGAGAACAATGAGTTCGGAAAGAGAGGGAGCTGAAATTGTCCAAGTATATATTCGTAACCGGTGGCGTGGTTTCATCTTTAGGTAAAGGTATAACGGCTGCTTCTCTGGGCCGCTTGCTGAAAAACCGGGGGCTAAAAGTCGCTTTGCAGAAGTTTGATCCGTACATCAATGTTGATCCCGGAACTATGAGTCCCTATCAGCATGGTGAAGTTTTCGTGACCGATGATGGGGCCGAGACTGACCTTGATGTCGGGCATTATGAACGGTTTGTCGATGAGAATATGGGCAAGTACTCCAATTCAACGGCTGGTCAGGTGTATCAGTCGGTATTGGATAAGGAGAGACGGGGAGACTATCTGGGTCAAACCGTACAGGTTATACCCCATATTACCAATGAAATAAAAGATAGAATATTATCGGCGGGGCGTCACGTAAACTCGGATGTGGTTATTACCGAAATCGGGGGCACAGTTGGTGACATAGAATCCCTGCCTTTTTTAGAGGCTATCCGCCAGTTAAAGTCAGATCTCGGCAAAGACAATGTATTATACATCCATGTTACGCTGGTACCTTACATCAAGGCGGCTGGCGAACTAAAAACTAAGCCATCCCAGCATAGCGTTAAGGAACTGCGCAGCATAGGAATTCATCCTGATATTCTGGTATGTCGTACCGAGAAACCACTATCACGGGACTTAAAGGAAAAATTAGCGCTTTTTTGTGATGTGAGCAAAGAAGCAGTAATTGAGTGCATTGATGCTTCCTCGATTTATGAAGTACCTTTGCTGCTGCATCAGGAAGGCCTTGATGAGATCGCCGTTCAATACCTGGGATTGGACTGCCCCCCGGCTGATTTAGAAGAGTGGAACTGTCTGGTACACAAGGTCAACAGCCGTACGCATCAGGTTTCGGTAGCCCTGGTCGGCAAGTATGTGGCCCTGCCGGATGCCTACATGTCGATAGCTGAGTCGCTTAATCATGCCGGATTCCATCACCGTACCCAGGTTAATGTGATCAGGATAAATGCTGAGGATATTGAAACCAAGGGCCTGGGAGTAATTCCTGAAGTTGATGCTATTTTAGTTCCTGGAGGCTTTGGTGAACGCGGTATTGAAGGCAAGATCATGGCTGCCGGCTATGCCCGGGAAAATAAGATACCTTACCTGGGAATTTGCCTGGGGATGCAGACGGCAGTAATTGAGTTTGCCCGTAGTACCTGTGGCTTGATGGGGGCACATTCCTCAGAGATTGATGAAAATACACCGCACCCGATAATTGACTTGATGATTGAGCAAAAAGGGATTCAGCGTATGGGCGGCACCATGCGCCTGGGAGCTTACCCCTGCCGGATTAAGGAAAGTACCCTGGCCCAAAAAGCTTATCAGGCCGATTTGATTTCTGAACGTCATCGTCATCGTTATGAACTTAATAATAAGTATATTGATGCCCTGCATGATAACGGGATGCTGGTCAGTGGGATTTATGAAGAGAAGAATCTGGTAGAGATAATTGAACTGGAAGACCACCCCTGGTTCGTGGGCTGCCAGTTTCATCCCGAGTATAAGAGCCGTCCCAATCGTCCGCATCCCCTGTTCCGTGATTTCATTGGCGCAGCGTTAGAGTATAAGAAAAGCAGATAAAGTTGTTAAAAATTAGGCTCCCTTCAAAGGGAGCCTTCTCATTTTTGTCTATCAGGCAAGCGAAAACTTATTGAGATATTTGTCGAGGCAGTTTAAAATACGCATCGAAGGTTTTACAGCAAACGGGTATGAGCCGCAGAGCCGCAGGGAGGCGGCGAAGCGAATGCCGTGCAGGATGCACGATCATGAGCTTTACCCGTGAGTTAGAAACCGAGAAGCTGGTATTTTTACTGCCGAAGATATACGAAAGAAGTTTCGCTTGTTATTTACATCGCACACTTATTGCTGCGCCGCCAGATCTTCATCTGTTCAGCTTCTTTCAAGAGGTCATCCCGGAAATCCGGATGGGCGATACTGATCAAGGCTTCGGCCCGTTCCCAAACTGATTTAGCCTTTAGATTTACCATACCCTGCTCGGTCACCAGATAGTGGACCAGGGTGCGTGGTACGGTAACCACTGAGCCCGGGGTCAAAACTGGTTTGATACGGGATATCCGGTTGCCTTTGCTGTCAACAAAACTGGAGGTAAAGGCCAGGAAGCTCTTCCCTCCCCGGGAGGCAAAGGCGCCCTGGACAAAGTCCAATTGACCGCCGGTACCGGAAATGTGACGTGCACCGACGCTTTCTGAACAAACCTGGGAGAAAAGGTCCACCTCGACAATATTATTTATGGAAACCATATTATCATTAGTAGCAATGATTGAAGGCTTATTAACTACACAGGCCGGTTGAGAAGAAAGCATGGTATTATTGTGCATAAAATCATACAGTTTTTGAGAACCAAGGCCAAAAGTATAGGTGGCTTTGTAGCGGTCGAATGTCTTACAACGATTGCTGATGCACCCGGCTTCATACATATCAATAAAAGACTCGCAGAACATCTCACTGTGAATGCCGATGTCCTTGATGCCGCTTTGGGCCAGACGGGTGCCAATCAGGTTGGGCATGGTGCCGATTCCCAGCTGCAAACAGGCACCATCATGAATTTCACCCATAATATGTTCAGCAATTTTTTTCTCGTCGTCAGAAGCTTCTCCGCCGGAAGGCAGTTCAAACATCGGGGGGTTGTTGCCTTCAATTACATGGGTAACCTGTGAAATGTGAATTGCTTCCTGGCTGCCGCCCAGGCAGCGGGGAACGTTTTGGTTAACCTCAACCAGTACTGCATCAGCACGCATGCAGAGATCATAAGTATGCGAGTTGTTGGGGCCAAAGTTGAAGTAACCGTGTTCATCCATGGGGGTAACCTGGCACATAACCACATTAGGACGAATCTCATCGAAGGTCTGGGCAATAAAATTAGCTTCATGATAGGTGAACGGCAGATGGTCACAAACACCCAGGTCCCCCATTTTACGGTCCAGTGCGGAATAATACCAGCTTAAATAACGGAAAGCCTTGTTTTGTGGGTCCTGCTGTACCACCTGGGGAATCGGCAAGATACTGGCTACTACCCGTATGGTAATACCCGTCAGTTCATCGCGGCGTGCTGCCAGCGCCTGGTCCAGTACGATAGGTTTGCCATTAAAGGTGCCGTAATCAATATAATTACCTGATTTTACTAGTTTTACTGCATTTTCTGGTGTGGTTCGTTTCCGTTGGTATTCCTCCTGATAAGTATTCATAACCCAACCTCCCCATAATCTCTCGCCTTCTTTGGCGATATCTATCATTATATTTATAATTATCCCAAAATTCCGAATTTCCTCCTAAAAAAATAGGTTATGGGAAAAAGGTTTAACTGCTGGTTTTTACGGCTGGCGGAGTGATCTTTATTACTTGCATGATGACATCTGCGCCATCAACCATAAATTCTATTTTGTCATCTTTACTAGTGGAGGGGAAAGAGGTCCTAAGTGAAGTATCTATTAAATAGGTTTTATTTTTACTTAACACTATCTGAGGGTTATCAGCAGACAGGGAAATAGATTGTACCACCCCAGTAACCTTGCGATAGGCGGGACGCGAAGAAATCATAATTTCCAGGGCCAGTTCTTCGTCGATGCCATTAGGATCGGGATCAAGATAGGTTACTTTTACTTTATCCCCGCGCAAAGGGTTGCCAGATTTTATGCCCTTGGAATCAACGACCCGTGCCCGATCATAGTAATTAAACCATTCAGGGCGATTTTTGCCACTACTCTGGGCTGACAGGTAGATTCGGTGCCCATCTTTCCGAAGAATAGTGCCGCTCAAGGTGAATACCTTAAGGGTCTCTACCTGGGTAACCCGACCGCCGTTAAGAGTAGCTCTGACAAAGGTATTAGCTTTCAGCTTTGATAGGTTGCTGCTGGGGATTTTACCTTTCTCATCCCTGGCAATGACAAAGTCGGAAAGAGGAAGAACCCTTTCCTCACAGTCTAAATCACTAAGTACCAGTTGATTGTCTGTACCTATAACAACGTTTTTTATGGTACCGATAATGTTATCGGCATCATGGCCAGGACTATAGCTCTCAATATAACTGACAAAAGTAACCTGCTTTTTGTTGTTCAATAAGATTTCAGATTTAGTATTTAATAAGCTATTGGGTGTAAATATGGTGTTGTTAATAAAGCAGTGAACCTGTGGATCGAGACGATAGCTTTTAATACTTGAAGGACTGGTTAATTCTAATTCTTTGTTGTTACCCTTGCTGTTTATTTTGCTGATCCAACCTACCAGCCGCTGTTCAGATGGCAGTTTTAGCCATCCTTTATCTAATAAATTACTTATTATCACTGCTGTTTGAGCCCGGGAAACAGTATCACGGGGCTGGAAGTAATTACTGCTATTTACACTCATCAGGCTGTTAGCAATAACACTGGATATCACCTGTTGTTCAACGGAGGTTAAAGTTGAGATATCTGTACAATTAGCAGAATTTGCTGTTGGTAAATGCAGCATTCGGTATAGTAACACAGCAGTCCACACACGGTCAGCTGGTTGATCCAGAACCAAATCAGCAGCTTCTTGTGTTGTGATTAGTTTTTCTTGTAGTGCTTTATCGATATACTTTTGACCCCAAAATGTATTATTGCGGGTAGCTGCTAGCTTATTGGCATAACCAGTTGATTTCATCAATACAACTAATAACTCTAACCTGGAAATAGGTTGTTCTGGTTTAAATTGATTACCGGGGTAACCTGACATCAGGTCAATAGCACTGGCCCGGTAAATGGATTTAACTGCCCAATGATTTGCAGTATCGGTATAAGTAACCCCCTGGGCCGGCAGTTGTATAATACTGAGAAAAAGTAAAACCAGAATAAATAGTATGGTACTATGTAGGGATAGATTTCGGGACATAAAAAGCCCCCCTTTATAAAGTGATTACTTAGTTCCGTTGTAATTGTCTTTAATCTTATAAAGGCTGCCTTTTTGGGTAAGCAAATATAGATTTTTTTCGGCGTCCAGGAGAATGGGACGTTCTATCGGTCCGTCAAGTTTCCTGGACCAGGCTAATCGCCCCTGTGGGGATACTGCAATAATCTGATTATCCGTAGTACCGGCATAAAGAAATCCGGTATTATCATTTATGGTAGGACGGGTTATGAGATTAAGCAGGTTATTATCCCAGAGCAACGCTCCTGTAGCCGCGTCCATAACCCACATATGACCAGGAGCACTCACAAAAACGCGCTGTTTATTTATTACTGGGGCAGGCAGGCTGCCGGAACATGCAAAGCTATAAGACCAGGCTGGTTGACCAGAAGATGATTTGAAATATAAGACCTTACCGGTATTAGTTACCTTGTTTCCACTGGTACTTGCGGTGCTGGTTCCTTTTTGTGGAGGTTTAACCCGTTTACAACTTACTGTTAAACAACAGTCTCCTGTAGAACTGGTGGTTAATTGGGCACTTACAATATCCCCTAACCAATAAGACCACAATAGTTTACCCTGGCTGCTGACGGCAACCAATTTGTAGTCAGCTTTCTTGTCACCCATAACTGCATAAAATGTTCCGCTGTCAGCTGCAGCAGTGAGAAAATGCCGGGTAGTTGAAAGACGAGTATTATATCGCTCAGTACTATCCCAGGGGGATAATCTCCAAAGGGTTTTTCCGCTGAGTGTAAACGTATATAGTGCGTCGGCCAAGGGTAAATAAAGCAACCCGTCGGTAATATCCAATGACATAACCGGGTTTTTTGTACCCTTGGCAGATGGAAAGACCACGAATTTCCACCCGGGGGCACCGTTAATTTTGGTTTGAGCCAAAGATGAGGTGCCTGGAACCAAAATTGTACCATCCTGGTAAACGACAGGCTGTCCGCTAGTACCGGAATTCGATATTTTAGACTGCCATTTTAATTGGCCATTATCGCTAATTAGTGATAAATTTTTGCCAACGGTAACTAGCAAGCTTTGGTTGGGCAAAAAAATTAAGTCGGCACTGGGTTTACCCACCCCTTTTAATTGCCATATAATCTGACCGGATTGATTTTTCTCTGTTGTTGGGTTATATTGTTCAAGTTTTGTGGTTATGGCATTGGTCTGGGAAGTGCTAAAAATGACTAAGATGATAATTATTAGCCCAAAGATACGCTTCAAGAAAAACACCTCCTCTATAATTATCGTTAGAACTTAAGTATCTTGCACGATAAAATTTATAGGCGATGGTGATTTGGGTGATGATAATTTATTATTAGGTTTATTTGTCATTTGATTTTAGTGTTAAGGAGAAGGAATTAAATGTTGCAGGCCAGGATAATTGGTCCCGAGGAAGCGGATTTTTATAATGATTTTGTGGAGCGGCATCCGAAAGGGCACTTCTTGCAAAGCTGGGAATGGGGACAGGTAAAATCCCTTACCGATTGGCAGCCTTTACCGCTGGTGTTAGAGGATGAAGGAAGAATGGTAGCTTCCATAATGTTATTAAAGCGGCGGCTTCCTATTCCGGGCGTCAACCGGTGTATTCTTTATTCCCCCCGCGGCCCGGTGGCTGACATACATGATAAAAAAATATTAAAGGAGCTGTTTGCTGCCGTACGTCAGGTAGCCAAAAAAGAGGGAGCCATCTTCCTGAAGGTCGACCCTGATGTTCCGGCAGCAGACGATGAATTTATCCAGGTTTTGCAGGCAAACGGGTTTTTACGTTCAACCAGCAGCGAAGGGTTTGATGGAGTACAGCCTACTTTTGTTTTTCGGCTCGATATATCTCTGACTGAAGAAGAGCTTATGGCTAATTTCCATCAAAAATGGCGTTACAATAGTCGCCTGGCAGAACGTAAAGGGATAACCGTTCGCGAAGCCGAAAATAAAGAGGATCTCCGTAAGTTTTATCAAGTATTGAAGGAAACCGCAGAACGGGATCACTTTATCATCCGGGGTTATGAGTATTTTGAGAAGATATGGAATGAGATGATGCCTGAGCTGGCTCGCTTTTTTATAGTAGAATATGAAGGAAAAGTAGTAGCTGGATCATTGGCAATGATAATGGGCGATAAAGCCTGGTATTTATATGGCGCTTCCAGCAACAGTTATCGTAATGTCATGCCCAATTATTTGATGCAGTGGCAGATGATCAAATGGGCGAAAGCCAATAACTGTATCTTATATGATTTTCGAGGGGTCTCGGGTGACCTGAATGAGGACAACCCGCTATATGGGCTCTATCGATTCAAAAAGGGCTTTGGCGGTGAGTTTACTGAATTTGTCGGGGACTGGGACACGGTCTATTCATCATCTTATTATTGGTTATGGACGCGGGTACTGCCCCTGTATCAGAAAGAATCACGGCGTCTGGTGAGGATTAAACATCGACTGGGGAGGTGATCCTTAAGTGACGGCATTGTCTCCTGATAAATGGGTGGAGATTGACCTTGACGCTATAGAGCACAACTATCAGCAGGTTCGTAATTACATCCCGGAAGACGTCTGTGTAATGGGAGTGGTTAAGGCCGACGCTTATGGCCTGGGGATGTATGAGGTAGCCAGCCTGCTGGAGCAGCTTAATGTTGATTATTTGGGTGTTACCTATGTACAGGAAGCATTGGAATTAAGAGAACACGGTATAAGTTCACCTATCCTGGTATTTGCCCCGGTACGAGGTGAGCAAGTGGCGGAAGCCATTAAGAATAACCTGACTTTGACGGTTGATTCAGCACTGACATCTGAACTGATTAAAAAGTGTGCTGAACGCTTAAATCGTCAGGTAAAGGTACATATCAAAAGTGATACCGGATTGACCAGATTTGGGATGGAACCTGAAGAATTATTAGGGGTGGCCTGTGACCTTAATGCTGATGAGCGAGTCACCATTGAAGGTGTTTATACGCATTTAGGGAAGGCTGGAGCCAAAAGTCCGCGCGCGGCTAAACAGCAGTTCCAATTATTTGATGAAGTGCTTCGGCTTTTGACCGAAGCCAATATTGAAGTAAAATATCGGCATTGCTGTAACAGCGCAGCGGCACTGCGTTTCCCGGAACACCATTTAGATATGGTTCGTATTGGAACCCTGTTAGGAGGACAATATCCAGCTGGCAGTTTTATTCATCCGCTGGAACTAAAGAATCCTTTCCGGTTTAAGAGCATTGTGCTCAGTGTGAAAAGTGTACCGGCCGGGCGCCGGATTGGCTACGGAGGGACTTACCGCACTCGGTCTGCCGTACAGCTGGCGGTTATACCAGTGGGGTATCAGGATGGCTTGGGCATGGCAGCCCTTACCCATCCCGGCAGCCTTGTGGATTTTATGAAATGGTATGTCCGCCTTTTGCTGCTATATCTTAATCGACCCCGAGGTGAAAACATGGTACGTATCCGGGGAAAGAATTTTCCTATCCGGGGTAAAGTATTTATGCAGATGTGTATTGTCGAAATTCCGGCTGATTTCAGAGTTATTCCCGGTGATGAGG
>JBLNAA010000076.1:0-4775 GCA_050259135.1 Methylocystaceae bacterium
AACATTGTTGTCATGCTTGGCAAGTATTTTCCCTCCGGTTCTCATAAAGTCGGACCTGCTTATGCAACCTTGATAGAAGGTTGTGTTGATGGTGACATCATTCCTGGCGAGCACACGATTCTGGGTCCTTCAACCGGTAATTTCGGTATCGGGGTATCATACATCTGTAATTTGATGGGCTATGACGCCGTTGTTATCATGCCTGATAATATGAGTAAGGAACGTTATGAAAGAATACAAAAATATGGAGCAAAGCTGGACCTTACTCCGGGCACCGAATCCGATGTTATCCTGACCCTGCAGCGTACTTACGAGCTGAAAAAAGATCCGAAAAACCGTCCGCTGGCTCAGTTTGAACTGCTGCCCAATTACCGCTTCCATCGTCATGTAACTGGTAATTCGGCTATTGAAGCGGTTAAAGGCATAGGCAATGGACGTATTGCCTGCTTTACTTCGGCACCGGGTTCAGCAGGAACTATTGCTGCCGGTGATCAAATTAAAACAGCTTTCCCAGAATGTAAAGTTGTCGCTTTGGAGCCTTATGAATGTTCGACCCTGGCGACGGGTGGTCGGGGGCAGCACCGAATTGAAGGTATCGGTGATAAGATGTGCACCTTGATTCATAATATTCTGACCACCGATTTTGTAGCCTTAATTCCTGATGATGATTGCGTTCGCGGTCTGAAAGTTATCCAGGATGGAGTGGATGCACTGGCCGAGCTCGGAGTATCCAGAGAAGTGGTTGCCAAGCTGCATGATTTATTTGGGGTTTCTGGTGTCTGCAATATTCTTGGTGCTATCAAGATGGCCCATTACCTCAAGCTGGGACCGGATGATAATGTTGTAACAATTGCCACCGACGGTTTTGACCGGTATCCTTCTGTACTGGAAGATCTGGAGCGCCGCTCCCTGGAAACCGAACAATTCGTCTTAAAACGGTGGGCACGCGATATCTTTATGAAAGCTGATACTAGCCATGTCTATGATTTCCGTAGTGCTGAGGCCAAGGAACAGCTCTTTGCCCAAAAGGAAAAAGATTGGCTGCCGTTCGGCTACAGTCAGGAATACCTCGACTCGATGAAAAAGCCTGAATTTTGGGAGAACGAATACGCAAAAATTGGGGACTATGACCAAAAGATAAAACAGATGCGTGGTTAGTTGGCCGGCTGGCCTTCTTGATCGGCAGCTGCCTGTTCCCGGATAAGAAGTTTCCGGAAACCATGAATGAAGAGCTTGACTATAACGGTTTGGCAGATTGATATCCCCGGTAAGTCAATACGATAAATAGTAAGCCCCGCTATCAGCGGGGTTTACTGTTATCTGAGATTTGGCAAAGCTATATTTGACAGTTGTGTTTTGTTACAATAGGCTGATAAACGAATTAGAAAAAGGATTGGACATTAATGGCAACTTTTATAAAAACCGCAGCGATTATTATTGTGATAATCGGCGCTGTTTTCTTTGCTGTTTACCTGTGGCTGGAGCGTTCTTTACTCCCGCGGGCTTCGACTCGTCAATTTTTTAAGCTGTCTAAAATGCCATGGCGGAAAAAAGCCGAAGGGTATTTTTATGCTGCCCGGCCTGATTGGTATTTAAAACCAGTCACCTGGAACTGGCTATTAAAATTGGTGGGCAAACGAGAAAACGGAGACCCTTATCACGGCAAGGTGCTGGTAAAGGAAGATGCAGCCCGCATTATCACCCTGGATAAACCTGTATCCCGGGATCTGGAACATATCCTCCCTTACCCGCTGGCTCGTCAGTTAATCCTTGATCACCCGCAGCCCAGTATTGGGGTTATGGAGTGCCCCTGTCGTACGCTCAGCCATAATTCTTGCCCCCGCGATGTTTGCCTGGTGGTGGGGGAGCCTTTTGTTTCTTTTATTTTGGAGCACAGTCCTGGGAAAGCCCGACGCCTGACCGTGGATGAGGCTCTGCAGATTTTGGAGGAAGAAGAGCAGCGGGGACATATTCATACTGCCTGGTTTAAAGAAGTAATGCATAACCGTTTTTATACTATCTGTAATTGCTGTTCCTGCTGCTGCCTGGGTATGCAATCCCATAACCGCGGAATACCGCGGTTGGCACATTCCGGTTACCGGCCGATTCCGGATGCAGACCAATGTGCCAGCTGTGGCACCTGTGTCAATATTTGCCCATTTGGCGCCATTTCTCTACAATCTGATGCTCCGATAGTAAACGCGGACAAGTGTATGGGCTGCGGAGTATGCATTTCGCATTGCCTCTTAGGAGCCTTAAATCTGACCGAAGTACCGGAAAAAGGTGTTCCGCTTAATGTAGATCAGCTCTTAGCTGCTGAAGGTTGGCAGATGGCAGGCGAATAACCAATGGGACGCAGCGGATACCACTGCTCCATATCTGGCAGAAGAAGCATTTGCTCAAATCTAATTGTGATGTTATAAGCCCCGCTGCTGGCGGGGTTTTTCGTTTTGGTATAGGATGAAAATAAAAGGAGGCTGAATTGAATGAAGTCTGCTGATCAAGGTATTATTTTTCGCCATACGAACCTGATTGCCCGTGACTGGCGGCGGTTGGCCGATTTTTACATACGTGTTTTTGGATGCCGGTTGGTGCCGCCCGAACGCGACTTGTCCGGGAAATGGCTTACTTCAGCTACCGGAATAGATAATGCTCATATGCGGGGCGTTCATCTGCTGCTTCCCGGTCATGGTGAAAGGGGTCCCACCCTGGAAATCTTTCAGTATGATAAGAATGTTGAGGCAGCTGTTCCGGCTGCTAATCGGGAAGGTTTTTGCCATATTGCCTTTGAGGTCACTGATGTCGAGAAGATACTAGCTCTGGTCGAAGAGGAGGGGGGCAATTGCTTGGGAGAGATGGTGCAGAATAATGTACCCGGGGTGGGCCATTTAACTTTTGTATATGCCATGGATCCGGAAGGCAACATCATTGAGCTCCAAAATTGGCAGAAGTAGGTTGGAGTAATTCACATATTAACAAAAAAGCCAGGATAGGGAATATGGCAGCATATTACAGCACTTTTTGTGGTTAATTTTAATATTCTGTACAAGAGTTTTGACTTAGAAAGGTGTGCTGTAATTGAATAAATCGGCCATTCGCTTTATACATGTATCTCCGGATATAGCAGCGGTAGATATTTACCTTAACCAAAATCTGTTTATTCAAGACCTGGCTTATGAGGAAATAACTGAATATAGTGAATTTGAACCCGATGAATACCATGTCACAGTATTTCGAACTGGTGAAACTACCAACCCATTAATCGATGATCATTTGGCGGTTTCGGACAGAGAAGTAATGATTGTGGCAGTAAACGGAACCTCGCCAAATGTAAACCTGATGCCAACTGCTCAATCGTTGAAATGTCCGCCCCCAAACCAGGCAATGCTTCGTTTTATTCATCTTTCTCCCGATATCGCCGGTCTTGATGTTGTTCTTGCTGATAATACCATATTAATATCCGGTATGGAGTATCAGCAGGTGTCTGATTATCTGCCCTTGAAGGCGGGTACTTATGATTTGCGCTTCAGGCCATCAGGGTTGGACAGTGTGGTGCTGGAAGTGTTTGGTATACATCTAAAATCGGAACAGCTTTATACGATAGTGACTACTGGAAGGTTGGAAGGGCAGCCGGATTTAAAAATCATAACGGTTCTTGACACCAGTACTTATTGCGTTCAAGAAATGGCAGGGCCCCGGCGACCTGATGCCAGGTCTTATAACTGGGAGAGCAAGCAAATAAAACTGCATTACCGGTAAATCGGTTGAATATTATATGTATCGGCCCGAAAGGGCCGTTTTTATTTTGTCTTTTGCCAAGGCCGGCAGAGAGGAGATAAACAACACCAAAATCTCTGTAACCACTGCCCCTAAAGGCAGATCGGTGTCGCAAAGTCACGATTATGAAAAATGTGACAAAAATGTACCTAAATTGGCAGGAAAATGACACCTGGTATGGAAGAACATAGATTAGAGTTCCTTCGAATAATCATTTAGCAGGAGGTGCATAGAAGATGACGGAAAATCAGGTTCCACAGATGACCCCCGAACAGATTGCTGCCTTGCAGGCCAAAGTGGCAAAACTACAAAAAATTCTAAAATTGGTCAGCTGGGTGGAGTACATTGCTGGGGTTGTACTGGTATTAGCCCCCTGGTGGCTTTCTTTAATTGGATTAAGTTCAACTCAGCCTTATGCTTATCAGGTCCTGGCCTTTTTCTTTATTGGTTTGGGTTATGCGGCCAAGTTTGCCGCCGGTGATCTCGGTTCAGCCAAAGTGGTGCTGCGGTCCACCGCTATTGCTCAATTAGGATTAACCGTAGTTACGGTGGCAGGCATTTTTCTTTATCCGCTACCGGCAGCCTTTTGGGCTTTGGCAGCAGTCGGCTTAATTTGCGGTGGGCCTCCTGCTTATGTTATTTATCAGTTCAAAAAAGGCAGTTAATTTAATTGGTATAACCGCATAGGCAGTAATTAAGGGCCGGGATAATCCCGGCCCATTCTTATGAAGGATGCGGGCGGCAGCCCTTAATCGTCAGGGGAATAAATTTAATGTCGCTGACTTTATGTTTGGATAAGCGGCACTGCAGTATAGTGCTTTGATTTCGCGGCGGCTTATGCATGGCGAAAACAAAGTTGCCCAGGCTGTAGGCGATGAGCTTATCTTTATAGGTTTCACTGGGCTGAAGTACGTGGGGATGGTGGCCGATAATCAAATCGGCTCCGGCATCAATCGCCAGATGACCTAATCGCTTTTGCTGCTGATTGGGGCGGGGAT
>JBLNAA010000077.1:0-8894 GCA_050259135.1 Methylocystaceae bacterium
GGTAAACTAATGGAAGTATCGCAAAACGTGCGCTAACAATATAAATGGACGGGGTCAACATGGGGAGAAATTTTGTTAGTAAGTTAATCACAGTTTCACTAACGGTTATCATTACCCTGGCTATTACAGCCGGGGTTTTGGCTTTTAAAGACAAACAACGGGTTCCACCCGGCACTATGGTAGCAAATACTGATATCAGCGGGCTTAGGTATCCCGAGGCTAAGGCTAAACTTACAGAAACCCTGAAGCTAAAGTCTGACCAGCAGCTAACCTTGCGCCGGAACGATAAGACTATGACGGTGAAAGCAGATGAGTTGGGAATTGCACCTGACATTGATGCTACTCTGGATAAGGTTCAGGAAGGTACTGGCCTGTTCAGCCCAGTCAGTAACCGCGGGGAGGGTACTCGGGTTGTATCACCGGTTTACGGCTGCAGTGCCAGAGGTTTAAAACAGATAGTTGTTCAGGCAGCAGCTAGCTTTGACCGGGCTCCTGTAAACGCCAGGGTATATTTAGAAGGCGAGAAACTGCAGAGGGGAACCGAGGCAGCTGGCTTCAAGACCGATATTGCAGGACTTTCTGAGTTGATTAAAAGACGGCTTCAAGAAGGTAATTTACAGTATATTAAGGTGCCCGGCAAGTCGCTGGGACCGATTGTCACCAGCAAACAATTGGAGTCGGTTCGCGATTTGCTGGCAGTCTATGTGACGAGTTTTACTCCAGATCCAGCGGCCCGTACTCATAATATTGTCCTGTCAGCACTGCGGGTAAATAATACCTTACTTTTGCCTGATACAACCTTTTCTTTAAATAAAGTGGTCGGGGAACGTACAGCCGCCAATGGCTTCCAACCTGCACCGGTGTTTCAGAATGGCAAAACAGTGACCGACCTGGGTGGAGGGCTTTGCCAATTAGCCTCTACCATTTATAATGCGGCTGTAGCAGCTGATCTTCAGATTACTGAGCGCCAGCCGCACAGTATGGCAGTTGACTATGTGGACCCCGGCCAGGATGCGACGGTTGCCTGGGGTCAACACGACCTTAAATTTGTTAACACGACCGGTGGACCGATACTGGTTACCGCCCGAGCCCAGGATGGGAAATTGCAGGTGCGAATTTACGGCAGGGCTAAAGATCCCAGCCGAGAGATAAAGCTGGTAACTGAGAAAAAGGTTATCACCCCGGATGTCAAAATCGTTACCAATCAGTACCTGGCCCCTGGAAAGCAGGTAATACTACAAACGGGATCACCTGGATATGAAGTAAAAACCTATCGAGTGGAATCCAAAGACGGTAAAGAGGTAAACAGAGCCCGGGTATCGACCGATACTTATCAGCCTCGCCCCTGGATTATCGAAGTAGCCCCTGGCACCAAACCCCGTCCCGGCAGCAAATAGGGATATTGTTATATGAGGGAGTTCCCATACTTGTCATTGCAAGCCTGTGGAACAGCCCGGCAATCCGAACTCTAAAACAGTGTTATCGTAACGAGAAAAGGGAGGGTTATTCATGGAAGTGGTGACCAAGCTGATTAACACTGCCATACGGAGGCCCCGTATGTGGGTGTTGACCGGCGCTGGCATTTCTACTGAGAGTGGCATTCCTGATTTTCGCAGCCCGGGCAGCGGCCTTTGGGAAACCGTTAACCCCATGGAAGTCTTTTCCGTTGAGGGCCTGGCCCGTAACCCCGGGCAGTTTTATGATATGTGCTATAAGATGTTTGACGGTGTTCTCCAAGCTCCAGCCAACCAGGCCCACCTGGTTTTGGGTCAACTACAGCAGTGGGGCCTCATCGGGCCTATAGTCACTCAGAATATTGATAACCTGCATCAAAAAGGCGGTGCCTTCTGGATGTATGAGGTCCATGGCCATGTCCGTACTGCTACCTGTATGGGCTGTGGCCGTACTCAAGCTCCGATGCGGGAGGTACTTGAGCAGGCGGCTAGCGGTGATATGCCCCGCTGTATGCGTTGTAAGGCGTTATTAAAACCGGATGTAATACTTTTTGGTGATGCTATGCCTCCAGATTATATCAATGCCTGTGTCCTTAAAAATGCTTACCGCAACCACAGCCTGTCAATCTTAGTGGTAGGTTCCAGCCTGGTAGTTGCCCCAATTAACTCACTCCCGATGGATTTTGACGAACTAGCTATAATCAACAATGACCAAACTATGCTCGATTATAAAGCCGATCTGTTATGGCGGGACCAGGCTGGTCATGCGCTGGCCGGGGTTTATGAATACATCTGTCAGCAAGTCGGCAGCAAAGACCCGCAGCGGTTGCCGTACGGGTTCCTCCCGGGAGCTGTTATCAGCGATACCCTGGATAAATGTTTGGATGCCAGCGGGCAGCCAAAAAATCTTTCTGCTGATAAGGCTGGTATCATTTATGCCGAAGCCTGTCTCTGGCAGGAAGCGCTCAATGATTACCAGATTGAACGAGGTTCCAAAGGAATCGCCGGTATGGTAACCAGGTCTTTGCTCGATATGTTGGAACCGATATGCGAAGCTTATCGTACTGAATCGTTAAACCTTGACCGTACCCGTGAACTGGCCCAGGCCGGAGTCTTACGTCTGGCACAGGATCATCTGGAAGCAGCTGAAGTTTATATGCGCAGCCGGCATGGTGAAGCGTCCGAACCGCAGGTGAAGGAATTGCTGCTGGGAACTGCATTAGGTTCTCTGGGGTGGTACCAGTGGTTAACTAAAAAATGGGGTGGCTCTGAGCAGGGAACGGAAGCACTGCAAAGACGTCCATTAAACAGAGGCTATGCCAATCAGGAGGATATAATCAGATTGATTGAAGAGTACTAAAAAGTATCGAGGGGCTGCCCCCTCGATACAATACTTTTATTACTCAATATTTATTACCGGGGATGAGGCTGACATTCCTCCCGGGGTATTCATAGCTTTAGCCCCCTGAACCGGATTCTGGTTCATACTGCTGAGCAGGTTCATCAGCATCAGCATCATCTGTGAGTTCATTGCTGAACTGTCCGGGATGTCTCCGCTGTCATCGGAAAAGGGGTGCTCACTATCATCCCCTTCTGTGTTGACCGATGGCCGACTGCCTCGGGGCGGTGGGGCCGGACGTCCCATCCCCATGTTTCCCAGCATTGAAATCAACCCAGTTATCATCTCGGGCGTAAGATTGGCCAATGGTCCGGGGAGACCGCTAGGGTTATTACTCGCCCCCCCCTGGTTGGTAAACATTGACATCATTTTTATCAGCATATCCGGGTTTAACCCTCCCGGCAGCCCAGAAGCAGTGCCGGCATTGCCAGCAGGGGCCCCTGCTCCGGCACCAGGCATGGCCCCACTGAACATGGACATCATTTTCATCAGCATATCAGGGTTTAGCCCTCCCGGCATCCCAGAAGCAGTGCCGGCATTGCCGGGAGGGGCTCCTACTCCAGCACCAGGCATGGCCCCACTGAACATGGACATCATTTTAATCAGCATTTCTGGGTTTAGCCCTCCCGGCATTCCAGAGGCAGCACCAGCATTACCAGCCGGAGATCCCGTTCCGGCGCCAGGCATAACCCCGCTGAGCATTGACATCAAATTAGTTAACATCTCGGGGTTTAACCCTCCCGGCATCCCGGGATTAGTACCACCAGTGTTGCCAGCTTGGGGTCCCGTGCCAGCACCAGGCATAGCTCCGCCCAGCATGGACATCAGATTAGTCAACATATCCGGGTTTAATCCGCCGGGCATACCGGGGCCAGAGAAACCGCCGCCGGGAGCTGAAATTGGTACAGTGGTATTACCTCCGTTAAGGTAATTTACAATACCATATAGATTCAATAGTGCCATCGTTCCAGCCAGAGTGTTTAAATTACCGGCATTAGGCCCCGAAGCGGCAGCAATCACTTGATTCATCATATCCATCAGATCTTGAGCCATGGTTATTACCCCCCTTCAAAAAAGTTGACTACCCACCCGAGAACAAGCGCTGAGTTTCTTCAATCATGCGGCCGCGGGCCTCATTAATTCCACGGTTAAATGCTTCCACCAGGCTCCCTTTCAGGGTTCCTGCCCGTGCCGGATCCAGGAGACTGGGATCAATATGCACATCGATAACTTCCTGCTGGAAATTGAAGGTTACACTAACCAGACCGTTACTGGCAGGAACTACAAAAGTACGCTGCCGCAGCGTGCGCTGCATATCCTGAAAGCGGTTCATAAGACCGGAATTTCCCAGAAAGTTGAAAAGATCACCTGGATTCATGTTGCCACCCCCTTTTAATACTGCTAACATTATATGAGATCAATAACAGCCTAATGTTAGCCTCAAAATGGGTTTTATATGGGAATTTAGATGATTTCTTAAGATGAGTCCGTTTTGTCATTGCGAGCACCCTGACGTAGAAGGAAGTCCTCTTGGGGGAGAGCGTAAGCGATGTGGTAATCTGGAATCCTAGCTGGGGGCTTTGTCAACCGTAAATAATCAGGAGAGCTACAATTAATATAAGTCTGTCTTTGCAGAAAAAGGATGGGAAAATTTACTTAAATGTGATGTAATAATCAGTAATTTTTACTGATAACCAAAGGAAAGGGGAGTCCGGTTTATGGATGCACAGAAAAAGTTAGTCCGTGATGAACTGGTGCGTACTATTGTTTGGATTGCAGTGGCTATGGCGATAGCTATCGGTGCGGGCAGCTTAATAAAGCTCTAATCAGGTTAGTAGAGTCTGCCTTTTCACCAGGCAGACTTTTTTCATGTGTACTATCATAGTCAAAAGAGGCACTCCCCATGGCCGACTTACATACCCATATACTGCCCGGCCTTGATAATGGTACCGCTGACCTGGATTCAGCTGTTCAGGGAATAATCAGATGTAAATTGACATCTCTTTCTTGCTGTGATTAACTAAATGATGTAGTTTTTTAGAATTGAGGTGAACGAATTGGCTAATGAGGAAATGTTCGATGATATCGAGATCATCGAGTTGGTAGATGATGAAGGTAATGAGCACCTGTTCGAATTGGTTGCTGAACTGGAGATGGAAGGTAATTTATACAAGGTTTTAATTCCATATGAGGAAGATGCCGAAGAGGATGATGAAACCGAGGTTGAGGTAATTATCTTAAAGTCTCAGACCGATGAGAATGGTGAAGAATTCTTAATTGATATTGAAGATGATGAGGAATGGGAAAAGGTTGCCGATGCCTGGCAGGAACTTATGGAGGAAGAAGAGGATATCTAACTCCTGAAAACGAATTAAGAAGCCGCAAGGCTTCTTTTTCTTTTTCTGCTGTAAGGATAGTACAATAAGGTAGGTAGTATAAGAGAGATAAAATTCGGGAGGGACTTGGAGTGTCGGGTCCGAAAAAAACGAGCTGGCTCTATTGGCTGCTGTTTTCGCTGGTGGGGGTTTTAGCCGGATGCGGCCTGTTTTTTATGGTAGGAGGACGGGGAGATACTTTTGCTGACGGTACTTATATCGGAGAAGTACTGGTTGGTGGGCTGACCCCAGCTTCAGCACAGCAGGCTTTGGTTCAATACACCAAAAAAACCGAGATGATAATCTTAGTCAGCGGGCCGGATGGTTACTCAAAAAAGCTGGATATTGCAGCGGTAGGTGGTCAGCCTGACCCGACAGCATCAGTTGACAACGCCCTGGCAAAGGGGACGCAGGGTGGCTGGCGGTCTTGGTTCCGTTGGGGTAAGGACCACGAAAATCGGTATCCACTGCTGCTGAATTATAAGGACAAAGATGTTAAGCGCTGGTTGGAACAAACGCGTTTTGATGTCGACAGGAAACCTACGGAACCCAGGGTGGTTTGGGAAGGTGATGCTATGCGAGTGGCAGAACCGGAAAGTGGCCGTAAACTTGATTCCGATACGGTACTGGCTGCTCTGCCTAAAAGCTATCAGCCAGGGGAGTATAAGCTGGTCTTAAAGATGAATGAGGTTAGTGCACAGGTGAACGCCAGTGAGCTGACCGGTCTGGTTGAACTAGCCTCAGCTTCAACGGATTTTAACGCCGGGAATGTCAATCGTACTATTAATCTGAATAAGGCGGCGGCAGCACTGAATGGCACCGTGGTAACACCAGATGGAGTATTTTCATTCAACGATACCGTTGGGCCGCGAGATCTGGCTAATGGTTATTTGGAAGCGATGGTTATCATTAAGAACGAGTTTACACCCGGAGTGGGCGGTGGTATTTGTCAGGTATCATCTACCCTTTATAATGCGGTTCTTTTAGCTGGATTTCCGGTAGTGGAGCGGCGCAACCACAGTGTGGCTGTCAGTTACACCCCGGTAGGTCTGGATGCAACGGTAGCGTACCCCTACCAGGACTTCAAATTTAGAAATAACGCCGATTCGGCAGTGTACATAAATGCTTACACCCGCGGCAGCCGGCTGCATGTCAAGCTGTTTGGCCGTCGTAATAACCCTATCAGCGTGAAAATTGAGCGCTTTGTGGATGAAACCACCCCGTTTACCACTGTACAGAAGGTTGATCCTGCTCTGGCCCCCGGTGCGGAAAAGGTTGATCACCAGGGAGTTGATGGGTACAAGGTTCGAACCTATCGGGTGATTTATGACGCCCAGGGTCAGGTACGTGAACGAAAGCTGTTAGCGACCGATAAATATACTCCGCTCAATAAGCTGGTACTGGTATCTGCATCAGCACCAGCACCACCTAACACCGGTTCTGGTAACGGAGTGAAAGATAATACTTCGGGAAACAGCACGGGTGGCAGTATTACTCAGCCACCAGCTCCTGGCGGAGGGGGTATACCGGTTCCCGGAACCGAGGGGACAGAATCCCCCCAGGAGCCGGCGATACCGACGGTAGGACCTTCGGATCCGTCGGAGAAGGCTGAATTGCCGGAACAAAATTAGGAAAGATATAGGTTTGCCGCTGCGAATACCCGATGCTGGAGCCTTTAGTAGGTTATGTCTCTGTGAGGCTCGACGCTGCAAAGCAGCGGACAAGTCCCCTTGGGTGAGGAGGGGCGGAGCCCGGGTCGTGGCAGTCCGTATTTCTTGGTATTAGTTGGTAGCTTGGTGACAGGATTTCGGATTGCCCGCAAACGGATACCCCAAGGGCATCCACAGGACTTCCCCCCTATAGGGAGTCGCTTCCCCCCACTACGTTCAGGGCGTTTCCGTTGGTCACCGCGCCACTTGCGTGGCTTGCCATGACAGTGGACAAAATAAACTTCATAATAGCTAGGGATATTAATAAGTGGATTTAGATAATGGCCTTAAGGGTGTAGTCAGCCGATGAAAGGGAAGATGGGCGTGAGAAAAGTGAGTACATCACCAGCACAGAGAACTCGATCATTAATATTGTTACTGACGGCGGTAATAATTCTGGCTGGGCTGAGCTACAATTCGATGAAAAACAGCCTTTCCCCACGGCTGCCGGGCAGTCAGGCCCAGGTTCAGGTGCAGGTTTCGGCCAATGCTACCACCACTCAGGTAGCGTTGATGTTGGAAAGTAAGGGCTTAATTAAAAATCAGCAGTCTTTTCTGCTATATGCCCGACTTAAAGGATATGATGGGAAAATAAAGGCCGGAACTTATGATTTAGGGCCGGCCATGACAGTGCAGGAGATTATTCAAATTTTAGTTCAGGGACGTGAAACCCAAACTAAGATCACCTTTCCGGAAGGGTATACTCTTGAACAGATGGCAAGTCTGTTAGCCGATAGGAAAATCGTTACCCGGGCTGAATTTTGGGCTGCCGCCCAGAAGGATTATCCTTATGATTTCCTGGATGGGATACCCCGAGGAGAAAAGTACCTGGAAGGATTTTTATATCCAGATACTTATTATTTACCGCCAGGAAGCTCAGCTGAGGATATCATTAACATAATGCTAAAGCGTTTCGGAAAGGAATGGCACGGTAGCCTGGCCAAGTTATTACCGCAGGCTCCATATAAAGATCCTAGCAAACTGGTTACCATTGCTTCTATGATTGAACGGGAGACGATCTATGCTTCAGAACGGCCAAGAGTAGCCGGAGTCATATATAATCGGTTAAAGGACGGAATGCCGCTGCAGGTAGATGCTACCGTTTTATATGCGCTGGGAACCCACAAGGAAACGGTAACCTACAAGGATTTGGAGGTTAAGTCACCGTATAATACCTATCGGGTTAAAGGATTACCCCCTGGGCCGATTGCAGCCCCAGGCTTAACTTCCCTGAAAGCAGCTATGGCTCCCGAAAAACATCAGTACTATTATTATGTGGCCAAAGGTGATGGGCACCATTATTTTTCCAAGACCTTTGCCGAACATAAAAGGGCGATCGCGAAGTACCGGGGAAAATAAAAAAATAATTGCTTGGATTTGAACAGGTGGTCTGAGAGAGCACCATTACTGAAATGAGGATGTAATTTGGGTTTGAAAAAGCCAGAATTGTTGGCACCGGCAGGAAACCTGGAGAAGTTAAAAATAGCCCTGGCTTATGGGGCTGATGCAGTCTATCTGGGCGGCGAACATTACGGGCTTCGTGCTTTTGCGGGTAATTTCAGTCCTCGGGATATGGAACGGGGAATCTACCTGGCCCATAAATCCGGAAAAAGGGTTTATGTGACCATAAATATACTGATGCGGGATGATGACTTAACTAATTTGCCGGCTTATTTGGAGAAGCTGGCAAATTTAAAAGCGGACGGCCTAATTATCAGTGACCTGGGGGCTCTCAGACTGGCGCGGCGCTACGCACCACAGATACCGGTTACGTTATCAACTCAGGCTAGTGTAACGAATAGTGAAGCAGCTGCAATATATCGCGACCTGGGTGTTAGCCGCATTGTTGCTGCCCGCGAATTATCCCTCGAACAGATGGCAAATATTCGGCAGCAAACCCAGGTAGAAATAGAAGCCTTTGTTCATGGGGCGATGTGCATTTCCTATTCTGGAAGGT
>JBLNAA010000078.1:0-19864 GCA_050259135.1 Methylocystaceae bacterium
ATCCTTTTTCATCTTTTTCTTTACGCTGGTGCCATCGAGTTAACATTCACTCCATCTCCTCTCAAATTAGCCATTTTTTAATATTATAGTTGAAAAATAAGAAATACGGCCTAAGACTTTAGTCCTGCTCACTATTGGGGGAGAGTAATACGCCTACATACCACTTCCTACCAGATTCACCATATCGAACATTGGCAGCAGTGTGGCAACTACTATGCCGCCCACTAATACTGCCACAAACATGATTAAAATAGGCTCCATTACCGACATTAAAGCATCGATAAGATACATAACCTCACGTTCAAAATAAGCAGACAGGCGAACCAGCATATCATCAAGAGTTCCTGTTTCCTCACCTACGGCAATCATTTGCGTGACCATGGGTTCAAATACTCCGGTCTCAGCCAGGGGGCGGGCTATGGTGTCTCCTTCACGGATACTGGCTCGTGATTTTTTAATGGCTCTGGCAATCACAGCATTGCCTACAACTTCTTCTACTGCCTCCAGAGCTGCCAGCACCGGTATACCAGATTGAACTAAAGTACCCATGGTACGGGCAAAGCGGGCAACCGTTACCCGGGATACGGTGGTTCCTACTACCGGCATGCGCAAGATCATAGAATCAAAGAACAAGCTTCCTATAGTAGTTTTTTTCCATTGTTTCAGCGCCAGCACCACTAAAATGACAGCGCCAAATATTAAATACCAGCTGCTTTTCAGAAAAATCCCTGCTGTCAACAAGGCCCGGGTAGGAGCAGGCAGCGACACTCCCGCCTGAACAAACATACTGGTAAAGGTGGGCATGACAAAGGTAATGATAAAAAACACTACCAGTACGGCAAAAATTGAAATGATAGCTGGGTACACGGAAGCGGACTTTACTTTGGAACTGACTTCTTGTTCCCGCTCCAAATGCTCGGAGAGCCTCTCCAATACCTGATCTAAAATGCCTCCGATCTCACCAGCTCTGACCATACTCACATACATACGGGAAAATATTTTAGGGTGCTTACTTAAGGCTTCATATAACGGCATACCAGCTTCAATATCATCTTTGATCTGCAATGCCGCCTTTTTCAATTCTTTGTTCTGGGTCTGTTTAGATAGAATAGAGAAGCATTTTAATATAGAGAGTCCGGCATTGATCATGGTGGCAAGCTGCCTGGTAAATGCTGATAATTCACGAATGGAAACCCGGGTAATACTCGGCAAGTTAATATCCATTGATAAACCGGTATTCTTGACTTGATCCAGCTGCAGTACATAATAGCCTTGACCAACCAGACTTTCCACTACCAGGGATCGATTCTCGCCCTCGAGTATACCTTTGCGGGTCCTGCCCGATTTATCCTTGACCCGATAGTGATACTTCAGCTTCCTCACCCCTGTCTGCAGCACTTTTTAATCGAGAATCCCAGCCCGTTTATTGACCTCTTCCAGCGATATAATTCCCTTTTGGTATAAGGCCTTAAGGGATTTTTCCATGGTAGTCATGCCTTGTGCGGCACCGGTCTGAATCGCAGAATATATCTGATGGCCTTTGTTCTCGCGAATTAAATTACGGATAGCCGGGGTTGCTATCATCACTTCACAGGCCAGCACCCGGCCACCGCCATCCACTCGGGGAATTAATTGCTGGGAAACTATGCCCTGAATCGTCGTGGATAGCTGAGTACGTATCTGCGGCTGCTGATGGGGAGGAAATACGTCAACAATTCTTTCTACCGTCTGAGCCGCGCTTGACGAGTGCAGGGTCGCCAACACCAGGTGACCTGTCTCGGCCGCCGTTACCGCAGTCGATATCGTTTCCAGATCGCGCATTTCACCGACCAGTATGATATCCGGATCCTGGCGCAAAGCAGCTCTCAAGGCGGCAGCAAAAGACACCGTATCAGTACCAACTTCCCGCTGATTGACGATACAGGTATTGTGCCGATGCAGATACTCTATCGGGTCCTCCAGGGTTATGATGTGGCTGTTGCGGGTATGATTGAGCAGGTCTATCATTGCTGCCAGGGTAGTAGATTTTCCGCTGCCGGTGGCACCGGTTACCAGGACCAGCCCTCGGTCCTTCAGGGCCAGGTCTTTGACAACGGGGGGCAGTCCCAGGCTTTCTAACGGCGGAATATTAAAGGGAATCAAACGAATAGCCGATGCGTAAGAACCCCTCTGTACATACATATTGATACGAAAGCGCCCGACTCCCGGAATGGCATTGGAGAAATCAGCCTGCCCATTTTCTTCGAGCTGCTGCTTGATTTTGGGGAACGGAATCATTTCCTCTCCCAACCGATTAGTGTCTTCGGCGGATAACTGCTCATCATCAGGGAGAGATATTAATTTGCCGTTAATTCGGTACATCGGCGGGCGAAACACGGTTAGATGGACATCCGATGCTCCTAATTCAACCGCTTTAGCTAAAATCTCCTTAATACTTTTGTTCAAGCTCTAACCTCCCAGGGTTACCACTTTAATTACCTCTTCCAATGAGGTGATGCCTTCTCGTGCCTTGGCTATGCCATCCTGACGCATGGGAATCATTCCATTACCGGTCGCAATTCGCTCAATTGCCTCTTCATAGGTATTCCCAGTAGTAATTGCATTACGCAGATCGTCATCCAATATCAGAACCTCCTGGAGTGCTGCCCGCCCCACATAGCCTACCTGACGGCACATATTACAGCCGACAGACCGGTAGAAAGTGCTGCCCGTTTCTTCATCTATCCCCAGACGAAAAGCAGTAGTACTATCTAACAGGTAGGACTGACGGCAATTAGGACACAGCCGTCGCACTAGTCTCTGGGAGATCACTCCGGCTAAAGCCGAAGCTAAAAGGTAAAATTCTATTCCCATGTCAGCCAGCCTGGTAATAGTGGCGGCAGCACTATTGGTATGGAGGGTACTGAGCACCAGGTGGCCGGTCAGAGCAGCCTGAATCGCCAGCTGGGCAGTTTCCTGATCACGTATTTCCCCTACCATTATCACATCCGGGTCCTGGCGCAGCACCGAACGCAAACCGCTGGCAAAGGTAAAACCGGCACGCGGGTTAACCTGTACCTGGTTAATACCGGAAATTGAATATTCTACTGGATCCTCCAGAGTAACTACATTCTTAACCGCTGCATCAATCAAACTGAGCAGGGAATAGAGGGTGGTCGTTTTACCTGATCCAGTCGGGCCAGTAATCAGTACTAACCCATGGGGTTTTACTGCCAGATTAGTGAGTGACCGCTGATTGGGGGAACTAAAACCCAACCGATCAATAGTTGTCAAGGCTTGCGTCTGGTCAAGGATGCGCATTACCACCTTTTCACCATGAACCGTGGGCAGAGTAGAAATTCTAAAGTCAACCTGCCTTCTATCTACCATCATCCGGCAGCGGCCATCCTGCGGCAGCCGCTTTTCTGCGATATCCAGATCAGCCATAATCTTGGCCCTGGATATTATGGGAGCTACAGATTTTTTAGGTAACCGCAGTACTTCATACAATACCCCATCGATACGAAACCTGACCCGCAAATCATTATCCTGAGGCTCGATATGTATATCACTGGCCCGTCCCTGAACCGCCTGGGTGATCAGTGAGGTTACCATACGAATAACCGGGGCGTCATCCTCCACTTCTACCAAATGGTCGTCCTGCCGGACTGATTTTTTATCTTCCTGCCCTAGCTCAGTAATTAATTTCTCAACCCGGGAATCAACTTTAAGAGCCATATACTGACGGATTGCAGTATCCATATCTCTCTGACTAGCCAGGACTGGTACAATATCCAAACGGGTATACATCCGCACATCATCAATCGCCTGATAATTAAGCGGGTCAGCCATTGCCAGAGTAAGTATTCCATTACTGATACTAACCGGCAACACCTGATGAGCCCGTGCCATTTGGGCGGGGATTAATTTGACCGCTTCCGGATCGATATTCATTTTCCCTAGCTGGACATGGGGTACACCGAGAACAAACTCCAGGGTTTCAATTAATTGGAGTTCGGTAATAATGCCCTTCTTAACCAGAATTGTCCCCAGCTTTTCCCGGCTGGTCTTTTGTTCATTAAGGGCATCATCCAATTGGGTCTGGGTTATTAAGTCCTGTTCCAGCAACAGGTCACCCAATAACTTGCGTTTCACTTAAGAATACACCCTTCCCCAACTTATCTATAAAACTGTCATTATTGATCGGGACCTTAGCTGAAGTTTTATAATCGGCTGATAATTCGTCAGCAACTAATAATATCTATTCAATTTATATTTGTTAACTAATATTCTATTTGTTTAACGCCAACACCTTCTTAATTTCAGGCTTTCGCCTGTTTTACCAGCAAAAAAATAAGGAAAGTCGGCCATTTTTGGTGGCAAACTTCCCATTGGTTTAATCTACAGTTTATTGGTTATCCAGCGCTATTTTTCCCATTCCTGGCAGCGAGTTATGATCTCACGTGCCAATTCATCTAAAGAGCGGTTTTCATTTTCAACTACCACATCTGCTACCTGTCGGTAAATAATCTCTCGTTCCTCCAGCAGTTTACTGATATCATCCAGGTTAAGTTTGCCTCTTAACAATGGCCGATCAGCCGCTCGTCTGCCTACCCGGCGCAGCACCATTTCGGGAGTTACCCGCAGCCAGACCAGAATACCGGTCTTTTTTAGCAGTTCTACATTATCGGGGTGTTGAACCATACCACCGCCAGTAGCAATAACCATGTTTTTCTGGGCTGCTACTTTGGATGCCAAAAGCCGCTCCTCAGACCGAAAGCGTACTTCACCAAAACGACGAAATATCTCGTGAACCGGTATTCCAGTTAATCTCTCAATTTCCTGATCGGTATCCAGGAATGACCATCCTAATTTTAGGGCCACGGTTCTTCCCACTGATGTTTTACCTGCACCCATAAAGCCGATTAGAACAATGTTCTTTTCCATCTCCACACCTGCTTATCCAGTCTCATATACTATTATGCTTTTTAGGGAGCAGACATGCCTGACCCTATTTCTCAACTTAGCTACTATTAAAAATCTTTGGCTTCACCAATACAAACAATAGAGCAATCGGGCAGTTAATAATCAATTTATGTTGCTCGTAAGATGCCTGACTTAAGTTACTCTTCATTGCTTTATATACCTTATTACGGGGGATAATCAGACACCCTAATGCGATATGCTATGGGATTTACGATTATGTATTTCTTTTGTCCCCGGTTGTTGACAAGGCATACGTTACCGCCTTGTTCAGGTGAGCCATCAATTTGAAAACGGCAGCGGTCAACAAAAAAGTACTTATCATCAGGGAAGGTGGTTCCATGTATTCTTACTCCCTGACTGAGATTTATGATCCGATTTGAAGGGATTATTTGATAATAATTGCTGTTTTGATAAAAACGTATATCTCGGGCCTCCTGGCTCATAATTGCTTCAGTGCGGGCGGCACGCATTTCCTGAGCCAGCAGTAAAGCATCACTGCGGAGGCGAAGGCTGTCAATGATATTGGTGAGATGGGGGTAGGCAATAACTGAAACTATCGCCATTACAGCTGACACTAAGAGCAGTTCCAGAAGTGTAAATCCGTATTGCTGCTGATTACAGGCTTGGTGGGCTGCTGCACGTTCAGGCATACGTTTATCACCCCAACCATCTTAGCTGATCCGGCCATTTATTAGCGCAGATAATCGTTAACCACATCCATCATAATGGTAACTGGCGGCTTCTGTCCGGTCAGGTATTCAAAGGAACGCGCCCCTTGATAAACCAGCATTTCCGTACCCGGCAGGGTAGTCAACCCCCGTTGTTCGGCTTCCTGTAAAAGCCTGGTCTGAACCGGATTATAGACCAAATCAGCTACCATACAATCCCAGGGCAAACTGTTCAAATCTATATCAGGGCAGGTATCTATCTCCGGGTACATACCCAGCGGGGTAGCATTGATCAATAAGTCAGTGGCCCGCCAAACATTGCGTGCTGCTTCCTCCCAGGACACTGCCTGAGAATTGGCATGAGTTTTTTTCTCCAACATTTTGGTTATGCCAACAGCACGATCCAGACTACGGTTAACTACCGTAATGCTTTCTGCTCCGGCACGCGCCAATGAGTAGGCTACTGCTCTGGCGGCACCACCTGCTCCCAGAATGGTGCAGCGCAGCCCGGCTGCTCCGCACCCAGCTGAGGCCAGTGCATCCAGGAAGCCCAATCCATCCGTGTTATATCCGGTTAGTACCCCCCGGTCATTGAGGATTAAATTGACCGCTCCGCAGGCAGCCGCTTCATCGCTTAAATCATCAAGATAAGGGATTACCGCCTCTTTATAAGGAATAGTCACATTAACGCCCCGCCAGCCAAAAGTGCGTACAGCAGCCATGCCAGCCGCTAAATCATCTGCAGGCAGCGGCAGGTAAATGCCGTCAAAATTTAAATAAGTCAGTGCTTGATTCTGCATCAGAGGTGACAAAGAATGCGATAGGGGATACCCAATAAGACCCATAATGACAGTCTCTCTAGATATACGCATAATTTCCCTCGATTTCTTATTATTGCTTCAATTATGGCAAACCATGGAAGCCATTGCAACCTGTCGAATTTGAAAACTATCAATCAGTATTTCGCTTAACATGGGGATTTACTTGCAGGTACATATGGCTTTATGTTTAGATATTGTTGGCGGCGGAGATAAAGTGAGGGTTATTATGAAGCGCTTTCTAAATCCTGACCTATATGTAGACAACCTGTGGGATGTACCTTTGACTCACTTAAAAGAGGTTGGCATTGTTGGTATATTACTTGATCTCGACAATACGGTAACCAACTGGAACGGAATGCAGGTATCAGCGGAAGCCCAATCCTGGGTGCAATCTGCACAAGACCAGGGGTTCAAGCTGTGTCTGTTATCGAATAATGGACCCCGGCGCGTGCTGCCGATTGCTGAAAAGTTACAGATTCCCTTTGTTGCTGAAGCCGGCAAACCAAGACGTCAGGCTTTTCGCCAGGCGATTCAACTGCTTGACCTGCCTCGTGAACAGGTGGCGGCGGTTGGTGATCAGCTGTTTACTGATGTACTGGGAGGCAATCGTACCGGGATTTACACCATTTTGGTGACTCCCCTGGATAAGGTAGAATTTCTGGGCACCCGTTTTATGCGTAAGATCGAGGGGTTATTTCGTCACCGCATCAGTAAGTATGACCCCAATAAAAAGTAAGTTCTAGACCGGGGACATATCTGTTTTTAGCATACGTACCGGCTTGCCATACTGGTCTACTGCCACCATAGTAAAAAATGCGGTAGTAGCTAATCGGTTCTGCCCGGTCAGCAGGTTTTCTCCTTTTAATAATACTTCTATCCGCATTGAACTTTTGCCGACTTTACATACTTCAGCCTCACAAACGGCAACTTCCCCCGCATAAATGGCTTCATGAAAATCCACATTGTCCAAAGCGACGGTCAGGCATACCTGACCGGAATAACGGGATGCGCAGCAGGCCGCCGCGTTGTCCATCATCTTAATCGCTTCGCCGCCATGTACCCGCCCCAGTGGATTGAGTTGGGTAACCTGCACCATCTGTGACATCACCACTCGGGATTTTTTATTTGGCATTTATGATTTCACCTACCAGTTATAAATCTTAGCAGCCCCATCGGCAATAGCTTTAAAAATCGGGGCACAGGTGGTTCCGCCGCTGGCACCCTGCTCAACCAGCACGGCAATGGCAATCCGCGGTTTTTCCGCCGGTACATAACCGGCAAACCAGGTATGCAGTACATTTCCCGGAGCCTCACTGCTAGCAGTCTTGCCTGCTGCCGCCCATAACCCGTCAGCCCTTTTGCCGGTTCCATCATCGACCACTGACCGAAGCATTTCCTGCAGACGGGTACTGGTGGCGGTACTGATAACTTGCCGCGCTGGCGGCTGGCGATATTGTGCAGCCAGGGAATCTCCCTGCCGCTGTTCCAGTACCAAACGCGGCGGGCGCCACCAGCCGTTATCGGCAACAGTAGCCATTAAATTGGCTATCTGCAGCGGAGTTAACAATACCCCCTGTTGGCCTAAACAGGCGTTAGCCAGAGCTGGTCCGCCCGCTTCTACTTTGAGGAGTCCCTTTTCTTCCACTCCTTCAAAGCCGGTGATTCGGTTTTCGGTAAGGTGTAAGACCGCTGCCTCCTGTAACAGCCTTTTACGCCCGGCCAATTGCCCAATTTGAATAAAAGTGGAATTGCATGATAATGCTAACCCTTGATCAAAACTAACTAACCCATGGCCTTCCTTCTTCCAGCAGCGTATGGTAACTCCGCTGGGGAAGGTATAATATCCGGGACAGCGGTAGAGGACCGATTCATCATTCAACTTGTTTTCCAGAACTGCCGCGGCAACTACTACCTTAAACAAACTTCCGGGGTGATAGGGGAGCAAAGCACGGTTAATGTAGGGATTATCACCAGGGTCACCGGCATAAAAAGTCTCAGGTTCAAACTCGGGGAAACTGGCCAGCGCCAGAACATCCCGGGTTACTACATCCAAAACTACCACCGCACCCCTTTTGGCTCCGCTGTTAGCTATTACCTGCTGAGTAAGTGCCTGTAACCGGCGATCCAGCGTCAGTACTACCGCTGGTTGACCCGCAGCTTGCAGTTGCTGGCTGCTCAGCCCCGGAATGGTATTACCCCGCCCATCGATCAGCTCCCGCCACATTTCGGGGTATCGGCTGAGCCAGTTGTCATATTTCATTTCAACTCCGGTAGCGCCATGAGTCTTATTATCTTTACTGGCAGCCATTGTCGTATAGCCAATCAAATGGGGAGCTAAAGGCGGCTGTCGATAGCGGGTATAGGCATTAATCAGACGGAGACCGGGCAGATTAAATTGCTGCAGTCCAGGCTTTTCTCCGGCTCGGGTGTCGAGAACTACCGAGCTGCTGCCCCGGTCAATGGCCTGTACCCATCGCTGCAAATAGGTACCGGGCTTTTGCCCCGCCCTTCGCTCAGCCTCAGTTATAGCCTGGGGAATAATACCGTGATCAGCCACTAAACAACGGGTGGGCCAGGCTCCGGCCAGGGTATTGCCATAACGATCCAGAATCAGCCCCCGTTCTGGTAACCCGGTCACTTGGCGGCTGTGCTCATTACTGGCCCGCCTGGTTAAATCAGGTCCCTGGTAAACCTGAACATAAGCAGCTCGCAGCAGCAATCCTCCTATCATTAAGCAGCTTAAAGCCATTATGGCGGCAATGCGTTTCATCATATAAAAAAGCCCCTTTGGAATGGCATCTTCCTGCTTAATTTCTCACCATTCCCAGGGCTTTATAGCTGGTAAAGTTAGCAATTAGTTTTCATCTGATTAATTAGTCTATAATTTCTTTTGCTGTCGTTTGGCATCCATATAGGTCTGCAGAATATTGACTGCAGCCAGTTTGTCAATAACTTCCCGGCGGCGTGACCGGGATACATCTGCCTGAATCAATACATTTTCTGCTTGTTTGGTAGTTAAGCGTTCATCAAAAAATTCGATTAATAAATCCAGGTTACCAGCCACCAGATGGCCAAACTCCTGTACCTGGTGCGCTTTTGGCCCCAGAGTTCCATTCATGTTAAGCGGTAAACCGACAACTAATTTTTCCACTTCATACTGTTTACACAGGCGATCAATTGCAGCCAGATCCCGCTCCATGCCTTTACGTTCAATTACAGTCACCGGCTGCGCGGTTAGCATCAGCAAGTCACTAACTGCCACTCCGATTCGTTTATCGCCTACATCCAGGCCCATTAACCGCATAAAATACCTCCCTTGGAACGGGACATTCCTCCCGCTATCCTAATAACTGCCACTGTGGTATTTCACCCCTGGGTAATAGAACATTTTCCAAATATAATAGCAGAACTCAAAAAATACGAATTCCAAACTGAGGACAGGCAGCCGCACAATACCCGCAAAGCAAACATTTATCAGCCCATACATGGGCTATTTTATCCTCCAGATACAGTGCTTGCTGGGAGCAGCTTTCCACGCATTGACCGCACCCCTGGCACCACTCCTCAATATGAAGCCGCCGTTTTCTCTGCCCCAGCTTGGATTCCAATGCCGGTTCCCGGCGGCCTTCCGCCCAAGCCAGATTTAAATCCACTTCCTGCTCAGTCTGCATTCCAACTGCCACACTGGCCAGCTCATTCTGATTAAAAGCCCAACTAAAGGCCTCATAGGCTTGATTAATCAGATTCCCTCCCCCCAGGGCTTTCATTCCATACAGGCCTTTGCCACATTCGTAAGCAGAGTGGATGGCAGCCAGCATCTCCTCCCGGGTACCATCCATTATTCCCAGCCCTTTGATGTTGATCAGCGGGTGGATAATCTCAATATCGGGATGGGCGATGCCTCCGCGCACCCCGCGGATGGCATGGGTAGACATCCCTAAGGCCCGAATTCGGCCAGCAGCTTTGGCCTCTGCCAGGTAACACAGTGCCTCATCATGGCCAGCCAGGGTGAGTTCGCTCTCCTGCTCATGCAGCATAAATATATCTACCCAGTCAACCTGCAGTTCATCCAGAGCCTGCTCCAGCGCCTCTTTCGCCATAGATCTTGTATAGCAGTAACTTTTGCTGGTAATAACCGGCCTGATACCAGCCATTTTCATACCTTCACGGATATGAGCATAAGTGCCGTAAAGCTGAGCGGTATCGACAAAATTAATACCTTTTTCCAGCGCATAAGCCAGAACCTGACCACCAGCCGCCGGGCTTAGACCCGCTTGCAGCGGACCAACGGTAAGCGCCCCGAAACAAATACGTGATACCTTGATTCCCGTGTTTCCTAAATAACGATACTCCATGAACTTGAACAACCTCGTCCAGCCAGTACCAAACTGTAATGGCGCCCTTTCTAATTAATTTGCATAACAAGCACAATTCAGGCCTATGCGGTACCCCAGCACAGGCCTGTGAAGCAGTTTATATTATTATTTGCTAGGGATAAGCCTTTAATAAGTCACCCATGGGGTAACGCTTAACTTTCCAGGTAATGCTTAAACATAACCTCCATAATTTCATCCCGTTCCAGTTTGGTTATCAAGCTGCGGGCATCCTGATGACTGGTTATATAGGAGGGGTCTCCCGAAATCATATAACCGACTAACTGATTAATCGGATTATACCCTTTTTCTTTTAAGGCCTGATATACCCGGCGTAAGACCAGATCAACCTTGGTCTCCTCTTCCCGGGGCAGGCTGAAACGCATAGTTCCTTCATAATTTTCCGGCACTAGACCTCACCTCCACTGACACCACATCTATTATCTGTCTTATTCGACGTAAAATAACTCAATCCTGTTGCCCAGGCCTTATTAAAAAGTGAGGAGTTTCATTTTTTATGTTTACGAAAATACCAGACACTGACTATATACCAGGAAAAAAAGATGCCAGCCCCATCCTTGAACCAGTCAAAGTAACTGGCGGTCCTGCCGGGAATAAATAGTTGGCGATATTCATCGAGAGCGGCGGCCGCCAAACATAAAACCGGCGTTAAAATCATGGTGTTTAGATTAAGGTGATCCCAAACTGACAGCACCAATATAACCAACAGGTAAAGCATCGCATATTCAATGAAGTGCAAATTATTTTTGGTGCTATCAGATATACCAAATAATGCTGTCAGCCCTTTAGCATCAGCCAGCCCATAAATTATCAGGCACAGGTAAGTAAGCAGTGCTAGCAAACTCAGTATTTTTATCAGTTTGGTTTTCTTCAAGTTTAACCTCAAATTAGGTATTTTTTTGGCTTACGCCAGAGCTTTATCAATTAATTCGCGGGCATGGTCAAGAGCAGCCTTTAATTTATCCGCATCCTTGCCGCCAGCTTGTGCCATATCGGGGCGGCCGCCGCCGCCGCCGCCGGCAATTTTAGCAGCCTGTCCCACAATCTTGCCCACATGCAGGCCTCGTTTCACGACTGAGGGGGAGGCAAAAGCGGCAAAGTTTACTTTACCCTCCTCGGAACACCCCAGAACAACCACGCTTTCACCCAATTTGTCTCTCAATCTTTCGGCACTTTGACGCAGAGTATTAGCGTCAGTTTCTCCCAGTTGAGCTACCAGGACCTTTACTCCATTAATATCAGTAGACTGGCCCAATACATTCTGACTCTCCTGAGCTGCCATCTGGCCTTTAAGCTGGTGCAGCTCGCGTTCCAGAGCCTTATACTCCTTGTTTACGTCCTCCAGGCGGTTCAGTATTTCGGGGGGTGCCGTTTTCAGCGCTTCAACTACCTGCCCCACCAGTTCTTCCTGCTGCCGCAGATAATTTAGAGCGCCGCGTCCGGTTACTGCCTCGATACGGCGCAAACCAGCACCCACACTGCCCTCAGACAATATTTTGAATAACCCAATTTGTCCCGTATTACGAACGTGTGTCCCTCCGCATAGTTCCCGGCTGAAATCGTCAACCATAACCACCCGGACAACTTCACCATACTTCTCACCGAAGAGAGCCATTGCTCCTAATTCTTTGGCTTCCTCCCGCCTGGCAACCACGGTGCTTACTTGACGGCAAGCTCTAATTTCCTGATTAACGATATCTTCTACCTGCCTGATCTCTTCAGGAGAAAGTCCGGCGAAATGTGAAAAGTCAAAACGGAGCCGGTCAGGTTCGACTAAAGACCCTTTCTGTTCGGCATGTTCACCGATTACCTGCCGTAAAGCTTTATGCAGCAGATGAGTGCCGGTGTGATTACAGGCGATATCTATTCGCCGATCATTAACCACCTGACAGCTGACCGTCTCACCTTTTACAAGTGTTCCGGCAAGAGTGCCGCGGTGTAAAAACCAGCCCGCCACCTTGCGAACTTCAGAAACCATGCAAACGCCGTTGGCACCGGTTATCGTCCCCATGTCGGCAACTTGTCCGCCGCTTTCCGCATAAAAGGGGGTACGATCCAACACGATAGTAATTTCACCCTCACCGGCCACATCCAGATCCTCATCCTGACCCAGCAGTGCTTTGATCGCCCCTTTAGCAGCGGTTGTCTCATAACCCAAAAAGTCGGTTCCCTTAATTCCGTTCAGCAGTGAGGCTACCTGTTGTTCATGACTAAAGGCATTACCGCCTTTTTGGGCGGATCGGGCCCGTTCCCTCTGTTCAGCCATCATGGCGGCAAAACCATTTTTATCGACTGTAAACCCGTTCTCTTCCGCCATATCTTCGGTCAGATCCAGCGGGAAACCGTAGGTATCATAAAGCATAAAGGCATCGGAACCATTAATAACCTTATCGGTGCTGCGGGCAATAATATCTTCTACTTTGCGGATGCCCTCGCTGAGGGTAACCAGGAACCGTTCTTCCTCCAGCCGGATTACCCGCTTGATGAACTCCTGCTTGGCCAGCAGGTCAGGAAAAGCTGCCCCCATCAGATCAGTGACGGTATCCACCATTTTATATAAAAAAGGCTCATTGACGCCCAACAATTTGCCAAAACGAATAGCCCGCCGCAGAATACGGCGCAGCACATAACCCCGGCCATCGTTTGCCGGTAATACGCCGTCAGCAATTAAAAAGCTGCATGCGCGGGCATGATCAGCAATGACCCGAAATGGAAAACCGGCGGCACCTGCCTCATAAGTCTTTCCCGTCAAATCTTCTACTGCTCCCAGCAAAGGCTGGAAAAGATCCGTATCAAAATTGGAGTTAACTCCCTGCATAACCGAAGTTATGCGCTCCAGACCCATCCCAGTATCAATACTGGGCCGGGGCAAAGGAGTCATTTCCCCGTTTTCGTCACGATTGTACTGCATGAAGACCAGGTTCCAGATCTCCAGCCAGCGATCACAGTCACACTCGCCGATGAAGCAATTTTCTTCGTTACAGCGGTGTTCCTCGCCGCGGTCATAAATTATCTCGCTGCAGGGGCCGCAGGGACCGGTTTCGCCCATACTCCAGAAGTTATCCTTTTCCCCCAGCCGAATAATCCGATCTGGGGAAACCCCGGCTACCTCCTGCCATAGTTGTTCCGCTTCATCATCATCCTGATAAACCGTTATGTAGAGTTTTTCTGGCTTGATACCCAGTTCTGCCGTTAGAAACTCCCAGGCAAAACGAATAGCGTCACGTTTAAAATAGTCGCCAAAAGAGAAATTACCCAGCATTTCAAAAAAGGTATGGTGTCTGGCGGTACGGCCAACCGTATCCAGGTCGTTATGTTTACCGCCAGCGCGCACACATTTTTGCGAGGTAGTCGCCCGCCGATAAGGGCGCTGGTCGATACCCAAAAAAACATCTTTAAACTGGTTCATACCTGCATTGGCAAATAGCAAGGTCGGGTCATTAACTGGTACCAGACTTGAACTGGCGACTATGGTATGGCCGTTGGCCGCATAATAATCAAGAAATTTTTGGCGAATTTCATTACCGGTTAACACAGGGTAACCTCCTTGTTCTGGTCAAATATACTAAGTTACATTATAATACCTGCGGTTCAAAAATGTATACGTAAGTGACTGGGAGAGGGAAAGAAGCAGGCCTTGAACCTAACCCAAATTCCTTGATCATACGAGGCGCTGGTAAAATAAGCGTCCCAATACATTGACTACCGCCGCTGTGGGTACTGCCAGCAGCATGCCCCATAACCCGAATAACGTACCACCCGCCAGCAAAGCAAAAATCACTACCAGTGGATTTAAGCCTACCCGGTCCCCGATAATACGAGGCGATATAATATTGCCTTCAATTTGCTGGATGATAATAAAGGCGATTAAAGTATAGACAGCTAGTCTTGGTGACTGCAGCAGAGCCATACCTACTGCCGGAATACCGGATAATAACGGCCCAAAGTAGGGAAACAGTTCAGCTACCGCAGCCAGGATCCCAATTAATAAAGCAAATTTAATTCCCAAAAGGGCAGTAACTAATCCAACTAGAACTCCTTCAATCAGGCATACGGTTAATTCGCCGCGAACAAATGCCCGTAATACCAGATCAATTTCTGAAGCAATCTTAATGATATCCTCCCGCAGCCGAACCGGCCATAAATTAATAAACCCCTGATGCAGTTTATCCCAATCCCGCAGGATGTAATATCCAAGGATGGGGGAAAAGATGATATCAATAATAGTAGAGAACGAATGAATTAACCCGGTTGCCATATTTTTAAGCCAATTACTGGCCAGTGTCTGCAGATGAGTTTTAAAGGGGCTGAAATCAATGATCGATAAAGCATTCCCTCCATGATCAGACCAATACTGGGTGAGCATTTCATAGTAAATGGGAATATAATTAGCCAAATCACCGATTTCATGCCAGAAACGTGGTAACAGCACAAAAACCAAACCATAACCCAGGCCAGCTAAGACTAAATAGCAGGCCATTATGGCCAGGGATCTTGACAACCCTTTGCCCTCCAGCCACAATACTGGCCGATAAAATAAATATGCCAGCAGACCACCCAGAATAAAGGGTATCAATATCTCGTGTACCCGATATAAAAAATAAATGGTGGCCACTGCCACCACAATTAAGAGCCAAAATCGCCAGTTTGGCCAGCGGGCCAAAGTATTTTCCCCTTTCCCAAATGAGGTATGAGTCAGGTTCACTTTCTAATTCCGATATTCAGTCAACCGCCCAAAGCTTAAAACTGGTCCATCATCCGCCGCATATTTCGATGCATCCGTTTTCCCATTTTGATAGCCTCTCGTGGGTTCTGTCCAACATACATGCTCATAAGAGCTGCACTAACCACTGTTCCTGCTACCATACCGGTAAAGAATCCGCTTTTCATGCTATATCGCCTCCTGTAATTTGTCATAAACACTGCTGTAGCAAGCTGCATTATTGATAACGCATGGTGTAAGCTGCAATTAACGACCTACCGGGGGGGATTCGGCCATGGCCAACAGACTGCCATCTTCGGTGACCTCATATAAATTCAGATGGCCCCGCTTGACATTCCATTCTACCGTACAATTCCAGCAGAACCACTGGTCAGCTCCCACCTTACCAGTCTGTAATCCACCACACATTGGACACTTCATATTGTATTACCTGCTCCTTCCTGGTTTTCAACTGCTGAGATCCAACGCTGGCCATCAAACTCCAGGCTGCCGACCGCCGCCACCTGGCGTCCCTGCAACCAGTCAAGGACCAAACCATCAGATAATTCTAAGCCCACAATACTTTTTTGGGTCGGATCAAGCACAAAATCGTGAGCGATACCGCTTACCTTTCCGTTAATATCCACTACTTCTTTTCCCAGCAGATAATTATACGGTGATTCTTCCCCACTGTGCGCTAATTTAAAACAGGAACTGCTGGCCAGCCACACCAGATGGTCACCAATTACTGTATCCTCAATCCCTGCCAGTGACATTCCTTCGCTGCCGCGATTTATCAGAATTCCTGCCAGTTTCATACCCTCAGTGACTACCAAATGTTCTACCCTGCCTAATTCCTTCCCTTCACTATCAAATACCGGCCATCCCGTAAGCTGCTTGGCACATAGCACAGATTTTCCCCCGCTTGTTAACAATATGGTCATTAGATCCTACATTCATCTCTTACCTTTTACCGGTTGATGGATATTTATAACCAAACAATTGTTCTTTTCGGCTGACAACGGTAAAATGCAAATAGATACCATGTGAGAGGATTAACCTGCTGGCTGATGAGTGATTTATTTATGCAGCATAATGAAGAAAGCAAAGAAAAGCATGGCCCTTTAGCCTTTCGTATGCGCCCCGGAAATCTTGACGAATTTGCGGGACAACAGCACCTCCTGGGGCCGGGGGCACCACTCAGGCGGTTGGTTGAGGAAGATCGGCTGCATTCTCTGGTACTGTACGGGCCGCCGGGCACAGGTAAAACCAGTCTCGCCCACCTGATCGCCCGCTCCACTCGCAGCTTCTTTGCTACTCTCTCAGCTGTAAGCAGCGGGGTCAGTGATCTAAAAGCAGCAGCCCGTTCTGCCAGCGAGCGCCTGGCTTATGATGGCCAGCGTACTATTCTGTTTGTTGACGAAATTCACCGCTTCAATAAGGCACAGCAGGATGTACTGCTCCCTTATATTGAAGATGGCACCCTGACCCTGATCGGTGCCACTACTGAAAACCCGCTTTATGAAATAAACTCAGCATTACTATCCCGAATGCGAGTTTATATGCTGGAGCCTCTGGACGAGAGTGATTTGACTAAACTAATCAGGCGTGCACTAACAGATCAGGAACGCGGACTGGCCTTACCAGCAGAGGCATTAAATGCTGATGCTGAGAATGCGATAATTACGGCAGCTAAGGGGGATGCCCGCGCTGCTCTCACGATATTGGAAATGGCCGATTCCCTGCGGGGTAACGCTCCCCTTATCGACCAATCTCTAATTGAAAAGGTTACCGGGCGGGTCATCACCTACTACGATAAAAAAGGCGATGCTCATTATGATACTATATCCGCTTATATAAAAAGCATCCGGGGTTCCGACCCTGACGCAGCCCTTTACTGGCTGGCGGTTATGCTGGAAGGTGGCGAAGACCCTATGTTTATTGCCCGCCGTCTGGTGATTCATGCCGCCGAAGATATCGGACTGGCTGACCCACTGGCCCTGTTAGTTTGTGAGGCTGCGGCCTCTGCCACCCATCTAATAGGTATGCCGGAAGCGCGTATTCCGCTGGCTGAAGCTACTATTTACCTGGCCTGTGCCCCCAAAAGCAACAGCGCTAAAGCAGCTATTGATGAAGCGATTGCCGCCGTTCGCCGGGCTCCTATGATAAGTGTGCCCAACCATCTGGCTGACACTTCACACAGCAAAGCTGGTAAAATACTGGGTCATGGCGTCGGCTACAAATACCCGCCAGATTTTGGCGGCTATGTTAAACAGGATTACCTGCCTGACCAGGCACAAGGCCTGCAGTTTTATCACCCCAGTGATAATGGGAAAGAGAAGCAGATTGCCCGCTTTCTCGCTGATCTTGCTTCTTACCTCAAAAGCTGACCACCAATTTTACAGATAAAAAAACAGGACTATTAATAAGCCCTGTTTTGAATGTAATTGGGGGTTTATACTATCTGGTTTATCGCATTAGCAAAAGCTGCTTTGCCCTGGGCTCCAACGATACGCCCAACTTCCTGACCGCCTTTGAGAAAGACGACAGTCGGTATTGCCTGCACCTGATACTGCATGGCTAATTCACGGTTTTCGTCAACGTTGACCTTACCGACTTTTATTTTTCCCTGGTATTCATTGGCCAGTTGATCAATAACCGGGCCGGTAGCCCGACAGGGGCCGCACCAGGTAGCCCAGAAATCTACCATTACCGGTAATTCAGCCTCAATTACTTCCTGATTAAAATTACTCATATCCAACTTCATCGTCATAATGATGGCACCTCCTACTTAAAAATCCGGCTTAAAATCTTAACAATATCATCAACAGCATGATCTGTTTCTTCGGCTCCGGCATCTACTGCATCCAGCAAGCACTGCCGGGAATGGGTCTGAAATATTAATACTCCAACCTGACCAATAGCCGCCTTTACCGCTGCCACCTGGTTCATAACGTCGGCACAGGACTCTTCGGCCTCCACCATACGCTGCAGTCCCCTGATCTGTCCCTCGATCCGTTTTAAACGGGCTTGAATGTCATGTTTAGCTTTTGATCCCTCAATTATATTGTCCATAATTTGTTCCCTCCGCATACCCCAAGGGGGTATCTCTATAAATAATTCTATTCAAAAATAGTAATCTGTCAAGGGAATATTTGCAAGAAGTGAAATGGCACAAGTAATCTTAAACTAAATATGTAATCTAGGGCAATATTGATGCTATAAATGGCAAATGACTTATAATCTTGGTTACTTCCGGCGCGGTTCCATCGGTAGCCCGTATTAATACTATCCCCTGCTGTTGGTTAAGGGTACTCATTACTCCAATATGGCCAGCGCCTTCCAGGATGCGATTTAGCATGTCGATGTTGGCTGAATCAATCTGTACAGTAATCATGATATCCTGCATATCACCAAGTCCTTTTCGTAATTGGATTGCCGTAATCTCCCTCCCTATTGATGAGGCAATTACATCTTTTTACGCAGCAGAGAATTAATCGGGATAGGATCAGGGTATGGAATCCAGAGCAGCTCCCGGGCGTGTTTGGCTCGCTCCAGCGGTATACGGTCAGCACCCCAGAGCTGGTCGAGAGTAAAACTAAAAATCTGTCCCTGAGGGGTGAAAATCTCTAATTCATCTCCAAGTTTAAACGGAGCCCGTTCTTCAACCAACATACGGCCGTAAGCCTGTTCATAACCAGTAACCAGTCCGCAATAGCTGGCGGTTATCGGTACCGTTTCCTTATTTTCATCACGGGCAGCATCAGCTGGGACACCATATAAAAAACCTTTGGTGTAAGGTCTGGTGGCTACCTTAGTAAGTTCCTGCCGCCAGAATTCCCGGTCGGGTTCGACCCCTTGCGCTGCTGCATCAATTGCCTCACGATAAGCACGAGTTACTGTAGCCACGTAATGCAGGCTTTTCATCCGGCCTTCGATCTTGAAAGCATCTATACCCGCTGCCATCATCGCTGGTATCTCGTCCCACAGGCAAAGATCCTTGGAGTTCATGATATAAGTGCCGTGCTGGTCTTCTTCAATGGGGAAATACTCACCGGGGCGCAGTTCCTCAACTAACACCAATGGGTCTGATTCCGGGGTACTGTTTGTCATAACCCGATAATTATAGCGGCAGGGATGGGCACATTCACCACGATTACCGCTACGGCCAGTCATAAAGCTGGAAAGCAGACACCTTCCAGAATAGGAAATGCACATCGCCCCATGAACAAAGGCTTCTATTTCTACCTGGGTTTGCTGCCGAATATTTGCCATCTGTTCGAGGGATAATTCGCGGGCAGCAACAATGCGGCT
>JBLNAA010000079.1:0-6791 GCA_050259135.1 Methylocystaceae bacterium
TTCCAAGACATCGGGGCCTTCCATTGGTGGGTCAGTTAAGCGCAGAAATCTACTGGCATATACCACCATAATCCTCTCCAATATAACAATAATCCTGGCTTATTTTATTAATAATAGAGCGAATCGGTGACTATCCAGAGTAGTTATTGTCGTTCAGAATATGATGATTATGGGATTTAATTGGTGTTATTTGTCAGCAGGTAACCTCCCCTTCGACCAAGAATAATTTTATCTGCTATATGTTGGGGGAATTTGCTATGACTGGTAAGCCGTTTAGCTGGCAGAACCGAAAATTATTTATAAACGCACCGGTACTTCTCTTAACCGGCTATTGTTTGGCCCATTATCTGCAGGAATATCTATGGCCGGTTCACGTGGATACGATCCACACCGCGCTGGAAATGGGCTGCTTTGTTATCATCTTTGCCCTGTTTCTGCTGATTTGGGAAGCTTATCAATGGGATAAAAAACTTAACCTGATGGTAGGTAATCTATGTCTGGCAACCGGGATATTCGATCTGCTGCATATGTATTACTTTCCTGGCTTACATCTATTCCCGCCCGGTTACTATGACCTTTCCAACCGCCTGTGGATAATAAATTCATCGATTCAGGCCCTGTTGTTACTGGTTATTATGTATAACCCTACGCACCGTAAAAATCCGGCAAATCGTTGGCTGAGTTTACTGGCAACTATAGGCGCGACAATAATAGTATTTACAATAATCTACCATTTTCCCGGCCTCTTACCCAACTATTACAAAAGCACCGATATATCACCATTTTATCTCGGCCCTTTCCTGACCACCATGGCTGCATATATTCTGGCCCTGGTTATATACTGGAAGCGGCATTATCCCATTTGGAAAGACAATGAATTAATCCTGGCCATTTTCTTTGCTATCACCGCCCAAATATGTTTCATCGCTGCCGATTCTCAATTTTCGCTCACCTATATTATGGGTCACTTCTTCAAAATCACTTACTATATCTATATAGTATCCGGGGTGACCAGACTGGTTCTTCTGAGTCCCCATATCAAGTTGGAACGCCTCAATGCCAACCTGCAAACCATTTTGAATCACCTGCCTGCCGGGGTAGCTATGTTTACCGCTTCGAATCAGGTAGTTTTTATGAACCCCCTTTTTTTACAAATTAGTTCTGCTTGTCAATTAGATCTTAATAATCCCGACTTTAATAATTTCCAGCAAAACCTGGTCTATCATCAGCAGAATCCAAATCAACCGCTAAAAATCTTTCAGCATGAATTGGTACTTCTGCCTAGCGGGGGGCGGATGCATCTTGTTGTTGATATAAGTTATGAACAGGAACTCACCCAGCTGCGGCTGCAGACCCAAACCTTATTAGATTCGATTCCCCACCCGGTATTGATTCTCGACGGGAAGCAGCGGGTTGTCAGCCATAACCCCCAATTTGTTGAGGTGATGGCACTGGAGCCCCAACTATTGGAGCCCTACAGCAGCCTAACGCAGAGAATAACCTGGCTGGTTATCGATCAAGACAATCCTGAGAATGGCTTTGGTGACCACCGATTAACCGTAGAAGTTATGAATGGTAACGATCAACGGCTCACCCTGGTCGTTACCACTTCCTTTATCAAAGGTCTGCAGGGAGACCTGTTAGGCTATGTTATCGTATTACAGGATATAACCGCCATGCGTAACCAATACGAAATTGTTAAGCAGCGTGAAAAGCTGGCGGTTCTGGGTCAGATGGCAGCCGGAATCGTCCACGAAATCAAGAATCCGCTTACCGCCATCAGGGGCTTTAGTCAGCTATTATTACGTGAGTCCTTGGAGCCTAAGACCCGCTCCTATTTAAACACTATGTTAGAAGCCGCCGATGATCTTAACCGGGTGGTCAGCGATTTCCTGTCGTTTGCCAGTCCCCGTGCTCCACAATTTGCCCCGATAAGCCTCAATCAATTACTGACATCGGTATTATATTTGATCCAGGGTAATTCGCTGATGAGCAACATCGAAGTACAATATAACCCTACCCCGGATGAAAAGCCGGTGTATGCTGACCGTCAGCAATTGAAACAGGTGATAATGAATATCACCGAAAACGCCATGGAAGCTATCGGCGAGGTCGAGCGTCCTCAGCTGGTTTTCAGCACCATGGTTTCAGGTAATGAAATGCAGATCCTGATTACCGATAACGGTCCGGGTATCACCGCCGAAGAACAGCACTTTCTCGGAACGCCCTTTTTCACTACTAAAGATCGGGGAACCGGCCTCGGGCTCAGCATCTGCTACCAGATAATCAAGGAACATCAGGGACATGTTGAAGTGCACAGCCAGCCTGGCTCAGGAACAACTTTTGTAATCTGTCTCCCCGCGCTTCAAACCTACAGCTCATATTTTACTGCCTGAGCAGCAATTATAAAGCCTGCTGATAAATACTAACCAAAGCCTAATCAAATGGTGTATATTATCTGTACCTGAATATGTACGGGGGGTTATCTTTGCAAATCATCCATCATCATAAAGGCAAACTGATTTTATTGGCAATTTTATTGCTGGGATGGCTGGCTAAAGGGCAGCTCCATCATTTAGGGCCAGAAATTGGCTCAGCAGAAACTGAGTTAGCTAAATACTTTTACCTGATTGAGAGCTCTTTTGACCCCCAACTGATTACCCGGGTACCGGTTGGCGACTCAAAGCTGGTAGCCTTGACTTTTGACGACGGCCCGGACCCAGTCTATACTTCCCAGGTACTCAATATTCTGAAGGAGTATCGGATAAAGGCTACCTTCTTTGTGGTCGGCCGAAGTGTTTTAGACCATCCGGAATTGATAAGACAGGAAGTGGCAGCCGGTAACGAGGTTGAAAATCATACTTACACCCATCCCAATTTAAATCAAGACAGTAATACTAAGACAACGCAGGAAATCTCCGAAGGAGAAGCCGCGATTACTTCGGTAACCCACAAAAAACCTCATTACTTTCGACCGCCGCGCGGGCTCTTTACCAAAGAGACGATAGACGTTGCTGCCGATAAAGGATATAAAGTAGTCCTGTGGAGTATATGTGTTGAGCATGAGCGCTCTAAAACCCCGGTAGATATGGCCAATCGGGTAATAAAGGCCGCCCGTCCGGGGACAATTATTCTCGCCCATGATGGCAGGTTGAACCGCAGCCGGACCATGGCTGCCCTACCCTTGATTATTGAAGGGTACCAGCGTAAGGGGTATCGCTTTGTAACCCTGGATGAAATGGTAAAAAAAGAACGTCTTTAAATACCCTGATACCATCATAAAAGGGGCCATTTTGGTTGGCCCCTCTTTTTATTCTTATATGATTATAACTTTATTTCGCCTTGATCAATGGCAGCACAGATTTCCTGATTCAACGGTATATAAGAATTGGTTTCCGCATCGAGAAAATAAAGAGGGTCATTCACCAGGGACAAATTATAACCCTGCTTTTGCAGCTGGCTTTTTACCCGTTTGAAACTGTTGGTAATATCAAGTTCCTGACGCAGGCGAACAAAACAGGGACGCGCATACGCCGGCAAATGCTCCTCAACATAAGCCGCAAAGCGCTGGGGCTCGAATTCCGCACCTTCCAGCAGCTTAAGCGCTACCATCCCGCACCGTCCTTCATAGCCCGGTACCTGTACCCCAAAAACGTTGGCATCCTCGATACCGCCAAACTTTATCAAGGTATCCGCCACCTGGTTAGTTGATACATTTTCGCTCTTCCAGCGGAAGGTGTCACCCAACCGATCAACAAAGGAGAAATAATCATGCTCGTGCAGCTGTACCAGGTCACCGGAGTTAAAATACTGATCACCTTCCCGGAATATATTGTGCATAATTTTGGCCCCAGTGGCTTCGGGGTTATTAACATACCCGGCAAAACGATTAAGATCATTGATCTCACAGAGCAGCAGCCCGGTCTCACCCGCCTCGGCTTTTTGAGCAAAGCCGGCAGCATCTCGCAGGATTTCATCATTAACAAAATCATAACGAACTATCTCCCCTTGACGCTGCGGACCTAAACTCAGGTTTCCACACATCCCCGGAATAGTTTCAAAGTTGATAAAGGAACCCACTCCTTCAGTGGCTCCATAAACCTCAATCAGGTTTTTTACACCAAACCGTTCCTTGAATGGCAGCATGATATCGCCACGCATGCCATTGCCGCTGACGTATTCCAGCGGGTTATCATGGTCATCGGGCTGCGGAGGCTGATTATAAATATAGCGGCATAGCTCACCCACATAAACAAAATGAGTGCAGTTATAAGTCCGCACTTCTTTCCAAAAATTACTGGCCGAAAACTTTCGGCGCAGTACCATACAGCTGCCGGTAACTATCAGTCCGGCAAAGGCAATATCAAAACCGCTGTTATGGTAAAGCGGCAGGCACATATATTGGACTTTGGTTTCATCCATCTGCCCGAGCATCGCCATCAGGTGCCCCAGAATAAGCCAGCGTTTTTGAAGAACAGCAGTTGCTTTCGGGTAACCGGTAGTGCCGGAGGTATAAATGTAGACGGCCACATCTTCACTGTTTACCTCGGCCGTAGCTGCCGGGTTAGTATCTGACATCGTCTCCAGCAGGGGGTTAAGGTAGATTATCCTGGCCGGATGAGATACCTTACCTATTGCCGTTTCTGCTTGCAAATAAATTTCAGCTGGAGCCTTCATTTTTACCTGATCAGAGATTTCGGCATAGGCAGCTAACAGCTCCTGTCCGATAATGAGGTATGAGGCGTTGCATATCGACAGAGCATGCGCCAGTACATCCTTGCGCACACCGTTGTTGATCAGGGAGGCCACGGCGCCGAGCTTGCTGATTCCACAGGCAGCAATAAGATATTCGGGACGGTTATCCATCAGCAGGGCAACTACATCACCCTTTTTTACACCCCGGGAAGCCAGAAGATGGGCATACCGGTTTGCCTGGCGGTTAAATTCGCCATAGGTTACAGTTCGCCCTTCAAAGATGAGCATAGGAGCTGATTCCCGTGCCGCTGCCTGTTGTTCAACCAACAACCCAATTGATAATGGCTGTTTTTCCCGGAGTTTTATAACCTCCTGCAAATGATCGATTGCCACTCTATTCCCTCCCCTATCCGTTATATTCCATCTCTATTTTTCTATAATTATTTGTAAATTCCTTCCATGTGTTAAGCTTAAATTAAAGTGGATGCTCAGAAGGGGGGGCATTTCTATAGCAGTGGCTTTAGAGATTTCATTCAACGCCCTAATCGGCATAATAGAACAATTCATCAACGGTACATTGCAGTACCCGGGCGATATCCATTGCCAGTTTAAGAGAGGGATTGTATTTGCCTTTTTCCAGATGAACGATAGTTTCTCGGCGTACATCAACCATTTGGGCCAGTTCTTCCTGGGTGATTCCCAAACGGGCACGGTACTCCTTAATATGGGTTTGCAGGTTTGCCATAATTAATTCCCCATCTGATCATAGTAACTAAAGGAAAAAGTGAACACCAACAGCTGCAATACAAATACAGCTGGGAAAGCTATAATAAATAATTCGGTGCTTTCAACCAGCGGCAGGACTATCATACCTATAGCATAGGCAACTACCGAAATCATGAAAGCATTACGAGCCGCCCGGTTAATACTTGTTTCCAGGCGCTCATCGTTTTTAACCTTAGCAAAACCGAAAAAGCCGAAAAAGCCAAAAAAACCCGCAAAACCTATGTTCTTAGTAATCAAAGATAGCAGTCCCAGCAACCCAAGTAATCCCAACCAGAATAAGGGATGCTTTTTACTCACCATTAGTACCCCTCCAATGTTATATATTTATAACCTAATGTGAATTATTTATAACATCTTGTGCTAATTGGTGTCAAGAAAATAATCATATGATTGGGTTAATGGTTCTAACTGGCAGTAAATCTTTCAATTCAAATCTCTGAGATATAATCTTTGCATTTCCTATTTTTACTTTATAATTGAGAATTAGGGTGAATCCTACTGAATCAACTGGCTGATCTACAGCTTACTTCATACGCAAGGGAGCTTAAAAGTGGCAGTTAAATTAATAACCGACAGCACCTCCTATATTGATGCTGCTACCCAGCAGGATCTGGATATCAAAATCATCAGTCTGAGTGTACATTTTCCCGATGAATCCTTTGAGGAGACCCAGGTTGATTATGATTATTTCTACAACAAGATAGAGAGGGATAACGTGATTCCCACGTCTTCCCAGCCATCACCGGCCAGTCTCTATACCGCCATTAAAGGCATTGTTGATCAAGGGGACGATGTGCTGGGGGTTTTTATCTCTGCCAAAATGAGCGGTACTTATGATACCGCTCTGAGCGCTAAAAACATGGTTTTGGAGGAAAACCCGCAGGCTCGAATCGAGATAATCGATTCCAAGACCAATTGTATGTCGATGGGATTACAGATAGTAGAAGCTGCCCTCGCTGCCAAAGCTGGGAAAACCATGGATGAGCTGCTGGCTATCGTACAGCAGATATCTAACCGGGTACGGTTTTACTTCGTTCCCGCTTCGCTTCAGTACTTAATAAGGGGCGGCCGTATCGGCGGTGCATCGGCGCTGATTGGTTCACTGCTGCAGATAAGGCCTATCCTCTTTGTAAATGACGGCATGACCGATGTTTTTGACCGGGTTCGGGGTACCCGCAAAGCTGTAAATCGCATGCTGCAAAAGCTTGATGATGATGTCAAGAAGTATGGGATAAAACATCTGCTGGTACATCATATCAGTGATGAAGAACAAGGATGGGAACTGGCAGAACACCTGAGCCATAAGTATA
>JBLNAA010000080.1:0-5452 GCA_050259135.1 Methylocystaceae bacterium
GCGGCTATTAGCCGGTTCCTGTTTACTACAAATAGACGCATATTATGACTCCTTTGGCTAGATTGTCTTTTTTGATTCTCCGTTGAATAAGAAAATTCCTGCTTGCACCTGTTACAATATTCTGTTATTTATCAGACCTGACTTTTAACCTCTAATTTAATCGCCTCTTCTACCCGTTTACGATGCATACGACAGCTAATTTCATGGGGTTTTAAAAAATCACCGTTAACGTTATAAGCATTGGCGTGACAGCCGCCGCCGCAGTAATAACGAGCCCAGCACTGCTGGCAATCCGTTTTATAAGTCAGGGTGCTGCGCGCAAAACGCGTCCGTATTTCATTATTTAATACGGGTGATGATACATTCCCCATAATAAAATCATGGTTTTCCACTAACTGGTGGCAGGGATAGATAGTCCCGTCGGGGGTAATCGTCAGATACTCGTTCCCCGCTCCGCAGCCGGTAAGCCGTTTGGCCAGGCAGGGGCCGCGATTAATATTCAGATTGAAATGGAAAAAATGTACGTTATGACCTTGCAGCCGATGTTCTTCCAGCAGCGAGGCCAGCTTTTCATACTCATTCAGCACTTCAGGCAGCTCGGTTAAGCCTACCGCCTCGGGAGCATGAGGCCCAACTGCCGGTTCCAAAGAAAATTGATCAAAACCGAGGTCAATAATATGCCGGGCATCCTCGGAAAAATCCAAATTGTGCCTGGTAAATGTACCCCGGATATAATAACTGACCGGATTTTTAGCTACCAACTTTTGATACCGGGGAACTAACTGCTGATAACTGCCGCTGCCATCCCGCAGAACCCGATGGCGGTCGTTTATCTCCGGCCGTCCATCCAATGAAAGAATAACCCCGATATTGTTTTCTACCAGATAGTCCATTTTGGGTTCATCCAGCAGCAGCCCATTAGTAGTAAGCGTAAAATTGAAATGTTTGTTACTCCTTTTGCCACGTTGACGGGCGTACGCCACTGTATCTACAATGACCTCCCAATTAAGCAGTGGTTCACCACCGAAGAAATCTACTTCCAGGTTATGAACCTCGCCGCTGGCCTCAATCAGGAAATCAATCGCCCGGGCAGCCACCTCACGGCTCATGAGCCCGGCACTGCCGCCAAAGTCACCCTTTTGGGCAAAACAATAGGTGCAGGCCATGTTACAGGCATGTGCAACATTAAGACACAGTGCTTTAACCGGCATTTCCAACAGATCCAGGTAAGTGTCATCACGGGAAGTCAGCAATTGGCCGCCGTTAATCAATTCCCTGACTTGGGCAGCAACTTCTACAGCAATATCTGCTCCATGCAGTGAAATTACATGATTATAGGCCGCCTGTTCATCACCCTGGCTCTCCCTGAGCAGGTTGATATAATCTATGGCTGCCGCATCAAATTGATGAACCGCACCGCTGTTAATATCCAGTACCAAGGAATCCTGACCAAAAGGAATGATATGCAGATCACTGTTCCAATTAAAGCCTGATAGCTGCAATCTCTCTCCCCCTACCAAACTGTCCGCCTTCTTTAATGCTGCAGAAAAGTAAAAGCGAGCCTTCCCGACTCGCTTTTATCAATTTACTTCTGACAAACCTGATTGCCTACGGTACATGAAGTCTTGCAGGCCGACTGGCAGGATGTAGCACATTCCCGGCACTTAGGATCGGTCTGTTGCTTAAGGGTAGCAGCAATTAACGTCTTCACGTGTTTCACTTTCTCTCACCCCACTTTATTAACCAGTTAACAAAAAAGCCGCATGGGCGGCATCAAAGCTATGTAATGGAGCGGGTGATGGGAATCGAACCCACGCAACCAGCTTGGGAAGCTGGGGCTCTGCCATTGAGCTACACCCGCAGCATGGTGGCTCAAGGCGGACTCGAACCGCCGACACGCGGATTTTCAGTCCGCTGCTCTACCAACTGAGCTACCGAGCCGGGTAATAAAGCTAAATAATTGCTTGTGTGCATCGCACTGCGAGCAATTTATTAAACACCCCTCAATCAGGGGGGAGTCTAATAAAATGGCGGAGCGTATGGGATTCGAACCCACGGTCTCCGGCGTGACAGGCCGACATGCTAGGCCGCTGCACCAACGCTCCGCAATTCAGCTTTCAAAGAAGGCACAATAGATATTACACCAGCAGCGCCCGCTTTGTCAAGGAGCGTGGTTGGCCACCGCCTAGGACTAAAGTACTTAATCCCTTTTTGCAGTCAAATTATTCTAGTTACTGTATAATCATTTCATACAGCCGCAAGAACTAATATACCATTGATGAATACGATTAATATCATCCTCTTAATAACGTTTAATTGCTGGCAGAAAGAAGGTGCATTATTGAGGGCTATTCCAACTTTAATGCTGAAGCCGGGCACTATTATCTCCCAGGATATCTATAGTCAAAAAGGTCAGCTTTTATTACCGAAAGGCAAATCTCTTACGGAAGATAACATTCGTTCACTGATGGCCAAAGGGATAGAAGAAATCTATACCATGGAAGACCCTCAGCAGGATACGCCCCTGGAAGAAGCCTACCAGGGGGCTATTCGCTCGGTAACCGAAGTATTTGCCGAAGCTATTTTGGATCAAAATCCCGATCAAAAAGAGATTGAAACCGCAGCCAAAGTTCTTGTAAGTATGGCCGGTCAACACTCAGTAATGAACCAAATTCGTGCCCTCTTTGTCCGGGGTAACTATCTGTTTAAGCACTCAGTAAATGTGGCCTTCTTTGCTATTACCCTGGGGAAATGGCTGAAGCTGCCGGATGATGAGCTGACCGACCTGGGAACAGCGGCCCTGCTTCATGATATAGGTATGGCTGGTATCCCCGATTATATTTTGGACAGTCCAGAAGGGTTAAACGAAGATGGTAAAAGGATGCTGGCTGAGCATCCTCAAACCGGGGTAAATTTATTATCTACGTTCCCGCTTATTATCCAAAAGGCTGTGCTCCAGCATCATGAGCGTATGGACGGCAGCGGCTACCCATACGGTATCAGTGGTGAACAGATTAACCTTTATGCTCGGATTATTGCCATTTCCGATGTTTTTGATGCTATGACCTCAGCCCGGTCTTATCGTGCCAAAATGACCCCTTATGAAGCAATAACCATCATCCGATCCCTCTGCTTTAAGCAATTGGATCCATCCGCTGGAATTCGCTTTTGTACCATGCTGGTCAACACCTTTATCGGCGACCAGGTACTGCTGAACAATGGCAAGACCGGTGAGGTAATCTGGGTTGATGCCGCTGATCCCACTCATATGTTAATTCGCACCAAGACTGATGCTATTGTTGATACCCGTGAACCTTCCAGCCCGCAGGTTAAAGAAGTGATTAACGATATTCAAAGTGCCTTATATGAATAACTAATCAGACTAAAAAAGCTGGCGTGCTGAATAGATCTCCAGCATTTCATGCTTGATTTTCTTTTTAATCGATTGCCGCTCCCTTTTATCCAGGTCACTGGATGCCGAACCAAACAGATAGTTATCCAGCTTAAACTGGCGCAGAATCATACTGGTATGAAAGATATTGGCATCATACACATTGACATCAACCATCTGATACCCATCTCGTATCGGGCGGTCAATAAAGTTCTGTACCGAGGTAATCTTATGATCCAGGAATAGTTTGTTACCGTCGATATCACGGGTAAACCCCCGAACCCGATAATCAATAGCAGCAATATCAGGTTTAAAGCTCTTGATTAAATAATTTAAGGCCAACAGCGGGGATATTTCACCACAGGTAGATATATCAATATCAGCTCGAAATGTGGATATTCCCTGATAGGGATGGCTTTCCGGGTAAGTGTGTACGGTAAGATGGCTTTTATCCAGATGAGCGGTCAAGCCCAGGGGAACTGCTTCATCAAGCTCCGGCCCGTCCTCAGGTGGCCCGTATTCTGAAATCAGAACCGTAACGCTGGCACCCTGCGGGTCGTAATCGTGCATGGCTATATTAAGAATATTGGCCCCGATAATCGAGGCTACATGACTAAGAATACCGGTTAGCCGTTCACCGTTGTATTCCTCGTCGATATACTCCAGATACTCCGCGCGCTGTTCTGGGGTACGGGCATAACATATATCATAAAGGTTAAAACTCAAAGTCTTGGTCAAATTGTTAAACCCATAGAGAGTCAGTTTCTTTTTAACCGGCTTAATTTTCAATCAGGCACTTCCCTTTCTAATTCCCAAATTCACCTGCAGCTCAATATAGTATTGCCAATGCATAATTAAAACTATATGAACTCTGTTTTTTACTTCTATTGATGCATTAAAGCCCCGGCCTAAGCCGGGGCTTACGATTGGTTCTAACCCAATCTCAGTCTTCTTCACTTTTTTCATCTTCTGTTTTCCGCGGCAAACGGCCAGCCCGGCGCAGGTAATCCCGGATCAGAAACTCGACGTGGGAATTAACACTCCGGTATTCATCAGCTGCCCAACGTTCCAGGGCATCATAAATTTGAGGGTCCAATCGCAATAAAAACTTTTTCTTCTCGGCCATAATAACTATCCAATCAGTATAGACTGCTGGTATTTAATACGGGCTGAGCGCCTCTCTCCGACACAATAGCTACTAACAAGTTGTTAATCATCGCCATCTTGCGTTCTTCATCCAGCTCAACCGTACCTTCATTTTGCAGTTTCGCAATCGCCATTTGAGCCATCCCTACTGCACCCTCAACAATTATCTGCCGGGCAGCCAAAATCGCTGATGCCTGCTGCCGCTGCAGCATGGCACTGGCAATCTCTGTCGCATAAGCCAGATGAGTCAACCGGGCTTCCATTACCTCGACACCGGCCACGGCTAACCGTTCCTGCAGTTCACGAGCCAATTCAGCAGCTACCTCATCCGCATTACTGCGCAGTGACATACCGCCTTCTTCAAAATTATCATACGGATATTTCGTGGCTACATGGCGCAGAGCTGCTTCACTTTGAATCTCAACAAACTGTTCATAGTTGTCAACATCAAATCTGGCCCGTGCTGAATCTATAACTTTAAATACAACTACCGCTGCAATCTCCACCGGGTTGCCGTTCACATCATTAACCTTCAGCGTTTTACTGTTGAAATTACTGACCCGCAGCGATATTTTGTTGTGCCCGGTAAAAGGCACGGCCATCCAGAAGCCATCTTCCCTGATACTACCAACATAGCTGCCAAAGAAAATTATAACCGCAGCTTGATTGGGCTGTACCACTGTAAAACCGGAAACGATAACTAAAGCAGCCAACATAAGAATTACTGCCAGGGTTATATTCATGCTACCTAAGGGCAGAAAAAAATACGTTGACAGGGCACCCAGAACCAGAACAACCAGCAAAGCAATAAACCCATTCATTTTCCAGGCTTTCTGTTCGGTCATCATGCAAGTTTACCCCCTTTAATGTTTTGGTATCATTATGATATCACATTGAAAGCACAATACAAGAGGG
>JBLNAA010000081.1:0-26228 GCA_050259135.1 Methylocystaceae bacterium
TAATGCTCATAATTTAATGACTGCTTGCCGTCACTTAAAGCATGTTCAGGATTAGGGTGAACCTCCACCATTATTCCATCAGCTCCTACCGCCAGGGCGGCCCTGGCTACCGGAATAACCAGCTGCCAGCGTCCGGTAGCGTGGCTGGGATCGACCAAAACCGGCAAATGGCTGAGTTCTTTGAGCAACGCTACCCCACCTAGATCCACGGTATTACGGGTGGCCACCTCAAAAGTACGAATGCCTCTCTCGCAAAGAACAACCTTACTATTTCCCTGATTAAGAATATATTCAGCAGCCAACAGCCATTCCTCAATGGTAGCGGCAAATCCTCGTTTAATTAATACTGGTTTGTCTATTTTGCCTAATTCCATTAACAACGGGTAGTTCTGCATATTACGGCTTCCCACCTGGAGAATATCAGCTACTGCCATAATCGGGTCCAGATGACGAATATCCATAACTTCGGTAACCACCGGCAAACCAGTAAACTTTCTGGCTTCCGCCAGGATAGAGATTCCCTCCTCTTCCAGCCCCATAAAAGAATAAGGTGAAGTCCGTGGTTTATAAGCTCCGCCCCGTAAAATATGAACTCCCATCTTTTTCAGACATTCTGCTTCCTCAAGATAAGCGTCACGATTTTCAACCGCACAGGGGCCGGCAATAACGGTAAAGGTCTGGGAATTGATGGCATGCTGCTCTTTACCTTTGGGGATTAATATATCAGTATATAATTGATTTTCCTTCTTTTCTGCCAAGTGGTACGGCTTCATTATTTCGCCTCCGGAATTAGACCCTGAATGATTTTATTGTTCTCCAACCTGGATGCATTTACAATAAGACAATAAAGGGGGAACTAAACCATGCAGGATTTTTCACTGGGTATTTGTCAGCTGCAGGTTACTGCTAATAAAGAACAAAACCTGGAGCGTGCCTATCGTCAACTGAAATATGCAGCTGCCCATGGCGCCAATCTGGCTGTCTTACCGGAAATGTTTAACTGTCCATATGATCAGTCATATTTTACCACATTTGCTGAGGGAATGACGGGAGACACAATGAAAATGCTGGCCGACGCCGCCAGGAATTTGAACCTTTATGTTGTTGGAGGCAGTTTCCCTCTATTAGAAAACGGTTTTATTTATAACTACTCACCGGTTTTTAACAATCAAGGTAATTTACTGACTGGTCATCGAAAAATGCATTTATTTGATGTTAATCTTCCCGATATAAGATTTATGGAATCGGAAACCCTGACTGCGGGTAACCGCGTTACGGTTTTTTCTACTCCCTGGGCTGCTATCGGCCTTGGTATTTGTTATGACCTGCGTTTTCCGGAGCTGGCACGCCTGATGGTAAATGCCGGGGCAGAAGTCATTGTTTACCCGGCTGCGTTTGGAACGGTTACCGGAAACCTGCACTGGGATCTCACCTTAAGAGCACGGGCCGTAGATAACCAGGTTTATACCGTCGGTGTCGGTCCCGCTCCTAACTCGGAGTTGACCTATCAAACCTACGGTCATTCCCTAGTATCTGATCCCATGGGGCATATAATAAAAAAAATGGGCACCCAGCCCACAGTTAATGTTATTCGTCTTTCAGCCCAGGAGGTCAGGGAAGCCCGAGACCGTTTACCCTTACTTAAACATCGTCGTCATGACCTGTACCGTGTTTGCTCTATGGATTAGAAATTAATTTTTCGTCAGGTCGTCCCGTAACTGAGCAGCCTGACGCAGATACAGATGAACTATCTCGTATGCTGACCGTTCGGTGTTAACCAGCATCAGGACCCTGATGCATTTGGGAACTCCTGCTGGTACATCGATTTCTCCTGCCCCCAGGAGAGCTGTCTGGGTCCACCCCAATTCACGTGCCGCCCGAGCCGGAAAAACTGACCTCAGGTCGGGAGTCGTGGTAAAAAATATCGCAGCAATATCATCTATAACCAGATTGTTTTTTTGAGCTAAAAGCTCTAAGAGTTCCCTGGTTGCTGACAATATATCCTCCGGGCAATCACAATCAACCGTGGTTGCCCCTCGTATTCCTCGAACTTTCATTATTGTCTTCCTTTTTTAGTGTTCAGGTGCAACCGCCCGATGTCCCAGACCAATTGCCACTTCATCCAGGTGTAAGAGGCCGATTCCTAAAAATATGGCAACACTCACATGATCCCCATGACGGGCGATACCAATTTTGCCTCCAACATTCAGCCCGATTGCTTTGGGCATTATCTGCCCGATCGCTTCGCGGGAAGCGCCTGCTACTGCCCCTTCCTCGGCATGGGTATCACGAATTACAGCTTCCCGTTTGGCAGCTACCACTGCTCGTTCCACTATTTTGCCGACCGAAGAGATAAACTCTCCCCCGTAATCAACAGCTACCGCTTTGATGGTATGTTTGTCCATCAGATCGCGCTTAAGATCCCCTTCATCAGCACGGTTGGCCGTTAGTGCCATCCTGATAGCAGCCGCGGCTACCATTTTCGAACCTACATCATACATATAATTACCTCGTTATTTACTGTGGTTACCATAAAATTAATTTCACTTGTTATTTTACCATAACTTTGCCTACATAAATCCGACCATGGTCAGACTTAAATATACTTCCCGCACCCGGCTGAACCACATTGACCGAAACCTTTTTAATGTGAAATGTAATCGGGAACTCATAACTGCTGGTGTCAATCTCGATATCATCAGCACCCATAACCCGCAGCCTTAAACGAGGTTCAACAAAGCTGGCTGCCCACTGTCCATTAACTAAAACCATAGCTCGCGGCAAACTGGTAAACTGCTGCATCTCAATTTCAATTTCAGCCCAGGGTGATACCGTCTCCTCACCAGTCAGCACACTATCACTGGCCGCCTGAATATTTTGGTAGGAATCCTCTGCAACCGGGCGTCCTTCCAGCTGTTCTCCAATACTCAAACGATACCGTATATCATCGTTAAGCATAGCACCCTGAACCAGTACTAAGGTGATAGCTAGCAATACCACCATTCGGCGTGCAATTCTATCAAATCTGCTCCATCGCGACATATATATAACCCCCTGACAGGACAAGATGTTCTGCCTTAGCTTATGCCGCAATTGATGGTTATATCACCAGGTCACCTTGTACAGTCCAAAATTGCTCCGGCCAGGGCAGCTGCACCAAAACCGTTATCAATATTAACAACTCCGACTCCGGGAGCACAGGTATTGAGCATTGACAGCAATGCGGATAAACCTCCAAAGTTAGCACCATAGCCAACACTGGTAGGAACTGCAATCACCGGACGTTTAGTCAATCCACCAACTACACTGGCCAGTGCTCCCTCCATCCCGGCAACCACTATTACCACCTGAGCTGTCTCCAGGCTTTCAATTTCAGCTAAAAGACGATGGACGCCAGCGACACCGACATCATATATCCGCTTAACTTCACACCCCATATAATCCAGGGTTACTGCTGCCTCCTCGGCTACCGCCTGGTCAGCCGTCCCCGCTGAAAATACAGCCACCCGACCCAACAAACGCTGCTTGGGTTCACCGAGGGTCATGATGCGGGCAGTTTGATGATAGCAGATATGGGGCAGCAGTTTTTTTACTTCTTCATATACCCTGGGTTCAGCTCTGGTAGCCAGTACTACCGAGCTCATTTCATACAGCCGAGCCATAATAGCAGCAACCTGATCTGTCGATTTTCCCGGGCAGTAGACGACTTCAGGAAATATGTCTCTGACCGCCCGATGATGATCTAAGCGAGCGTAGTTAAGGTTTTCAAAAGGCATGTTTTTTATTTGTTTATAAGCTTGATCGGCGGTTAATTTACCATTCGCTACCTGATCCAGCATTTGGTGCAGGTCCATTTTTAATATTCCTCACTTTCATGGAAGATGATTTTTAATCACCTTTGATTAAATAATTATTTATACCGAGTGCTATCCCCAGCAGATTTTTATCTACCTGTTTAGGGGCAGAGATAATACCTGGGGGAGATTATTGATGTACTTTTACTACTATTAATCGGGGACCAACAACAGGGAGGCTGCCATCTATTATCTAGGATAAAAAACAGCCGGGGGGAAAATCCCGGCTGTTTTTATATATTTGGGTTTGGATCCTTAGCCTAAAAAGGCACTGGCATCGATCATCATATCAGTTAAGCGGGATACCATATCCTCCAGATTATCCATGGTTAAACCCAACCGCTGTAAAGCATTTTCCTGCATGGGATAAAAAAGTCCATCTACTCCCAGACCTACCCCCATGGTCATGGTTAAGCAATCAGCCAGGTGAACAACCGCCGTCAGGCGGGGGTCAATGGTAGCCAGATGTGGTGAATGGTGATTAGCAATAGCCTCCACCAGCGGCAGCGGCAGATTCCATTTCTCACCTACCCGGGCACCTACTTCGGCATGGTTGAAACCAAGAATGGTAGTTTCAGCCTCCATAAATGGTATTCCCTCATTCGTCACCATTTCCAGTACCTGATCGTACGATTCTTTCAGGTAGTGGTTTAGTATCACTTTGCCAATATCGTGCAATAGTCCGGCAGTATATGCAACATCGGCTGCCGGATACTTGCACTGACGAGCCAGAAGTCTGGCGCCCATAGCGGTCGCCTGAGAGTGCCGCCACAATTCACCAGAACCCAGGGAATACCCCTCCACCTCCCGGCTCAGCATATCACTAACCGAAGCTGCCATTACTATACTGCGCAAAGTTTGAAAACCAAGTAAGACTGTCGCTTCAGTTATGGTGGATATTCGGCGTGGGAACCCATAATAAGCTGAGTTTGCCAGTTTAAGGACCTTGGCTGTCAATCCCTGGTCTTTACCCACGACTCGGTTAATATCCTGAGCCGTTGCATTGGGATCATCGGTCAGCTTTATGACTTCAGTAGCTACCGCAGGTAAAGTTGGCAGATCTTGAACCTGAGCTACCACTTGTTCCACAGTCAAGATACCCATTATTGCCCTCCCCCGGTCAACAGTAATAAATGATTAATAGTTATCCATCTTTCGCTGTAAATACATACGGTAGCTCTTTATTTCATCGTTAACTGAAAATAGCAGACGTTCAATGTCAAGTTTAGAAAGATGAAATTCGGCTGGTTCCAAAACTTCTACCTTACGGAATTCTTCCTTCATAACAAAGCGCAATGCATCCTCGATGCTGTCAGCTGTTACCACAATGGTCAAAGGGGCAAAACCCGCTTTCTCGTTAGCCAGGTCGTCAAAAACATTATAAACTTCCAGACTCATATCAATATCTTCAATGTGAATACCCTGAATGGGTACATTGCGCAAATAATTAGCCTTTTGCTCCCGGACAGCTTCCGCTGCCTGAATTTCACTTAAACCGGTTTTCAGAACCCGACCGCGTTTAGCAGTTCCCCGATAATCGAAACGCACTTTTAGTCTTAATTGACTGCCGGTAGTAAATGTTTGAATTTGTTGGTTGTATTCCATGCCATTACCTTCCTTAACGGGGTCAACCGTCGTTAATAAACCAACATCTTAAGGTGTGGAATACCATCATTATTGTTTTCTACATCGATGTGGTTTTACCTTTTCTTGATCGGACAATTTTACCCCTTTTTCCTATATTATCGCAATTATCATTAACTCTCGTTACTGGGTTATTTGACCTACTGCTTTAGTCCTGCTGCTTTTTTCAGTTTGGTAACTTCATCAGATGTTAAATTCCTGTATTGGCCGGGTTTTAACCCATCAAGAGTTAAAAAGCCATAACCGATACGGGTCAATTCTTTAACCGGATGACCGACACAGTCTAACATTCGCCTTACTTGCCGGTTACGACCCTCATGTATGGTAATGGTTAGCCAGGTTTCGTTACCGTGAATCCTTACCAAGTGTACTTTCGCCGGAGAAGTCATCCCATCCCCAATATCGATTCCCTGGGCCAGCTTATTAATGGTGGTTTTATTAACCTGCCCCTCCACTCTGACCAGATATTCCTTGTCAATATGAAAACGGGGATGGGTCATCAAATGAGTAAAATTACCATCATTACTGAGAATTAATAGGCCTTTGCTGTCACAATCCAATCGACCTACCGGATATAAACGCGCCGGATATTCTTTTATCAAATCAAGAACGGTTTTCCGGCCTCGGTCATCAAAAGCCGCAGATATGTATCCTGCCGGTTTATACAGCAGCAGATAATAGAAATGTTCCAATCTAACCGGATTTCCGTCTAATTCAACTAAATCACAGTTTTCGTCAATCTGCTGTCCCAGTTCAGTTACTACCTGGCCATTAACAGACACTCTCCCGGCAGCGATTATCTGTTCACTATGGCGGCGGGAAGCAATACCCGCCCCCGCTAGATATCTGGCTATGCGGATATTTACCACCTCCTGTTTTTCAAGAGCTGACCTAAAGTAAGCTAAGCTATTACCAATATATTCGTCCCGGTCTCACCAGTGCAAGCAGTAAAAATATCATTTTTCACGATAGAAAATATCTCGTTGGTCAAAAGATTTTATACTCAACCAAACATGCGGTTACAGATAAAAACTGAAGCAATAAGACCAGATATATCCGCCATCAAACCAATTATGATGGAGTATTTGTATTTTTTTACCCCCACGCTGCCAAAGTATACCGTTAGGATAAAAAAGGTAGTATCAGTAGAGCCCTGCAAAGTTGAAGCTAATCGTCCTAAAAAAGAATCTGGGCCCTGTGCTTTCATTAATTCGCTGGCCAGAGCCATAACTCCAGTTCCTGAAAGCGGGCGCATTAAAGCCAGGGGCATTATTTCCGAAGGTACGCCCAGAGGGCTTAATAATGGCGCCAAAGCTTTACATATCACATCCATGGCACCGGAAGCTCGAAAGACTGATATCGCCACCAGCATTGCCACCAAATAGGGTATGATTTGCAGCGCGGTATCCAGGCCTTCTTCGGCACCCTCGACAAAAGATTCATAGACCGGTACTTTTTTAAACATGCCATACAACGGAATGACCAGAAGCATGAATGGAATAGCCCAGTTTGATACCAGGTTAATAAAGAGCTTCATTGGCTATTCCTCCGGTTATGTTTCCGGAAGAAATAATCCAGGATGATGGCCACCGTCATCGAAACCGCTGTCGCGAAAATTGTGGTTCCTACTATTTCGGTCGGGTTGTTGGAACCAAGCCCCACCCGCACCCCAATAATAGTGGCAGGTACCAAAGTCAAACAGGAGGTATTCATGGCCAGGAAAGTGCACATGGCCTCGGTTGCTTCATTCTTGTTAGGATTTTTATCCTGCATCTCCTGCATGGCTTTCATGCCAAAAGGGGTAGCGGCATTTCCCAGCCCTAATATATTGCAGAGAAGATTGATAATAATAGCACCCAACGCTGGACTATCAGGCGGCAAACTGGGAAACAATCGTGAGACCAGCGGCCTCAAGATCCGGGCCATTCCCTTGATAAGGCCTGACTTTTCCCCGATTCGCATAATACCCAGCCATAAACACATAATTCCGATCAAGGCGATGCAAAGATCAACAGCATTCTTCGCACCACTCAGGGCGGCATCAGTTACTGCCTGCATGTTACCGTTTACTGCAGCCACCAGAATGCCAAACCCCAGAAGGAAAAACCAAATGTAGTTTAACAAAAGGGTTCCCTCCTTACGATTGCACATTTGCTAACAACCGTATGAAAAGGAACCCTGGTCTAGACCATCAGTTAGTAACCATTAAATTTTACTAGGGAGTGACTACGGTTACCGGGGTGGTATGCTGCCCCTTCTTACCAATACCATTGATGGTGTCTTTTATCCGGTCCAGCAGTATTGGTGCTGAGTCAACAATTCGTTCTGCCAGTTGATTGCCGCCTACCGATAAAAGCCTCACGTCACTTGATCTTACTACTAAAAACCCTATGGGTTTAACTGAAACCCCGGCACCGCTGCCACCGCCAAAAGGTAGCTGACCTTGATGGTTAGGGGACATGGTATATTCACCACCGCCCGCTCCAAAGCCTACTGCTACCTGGGATACTGGTATAATAACTGTGCCATCATTCGCCTCTACAGCATCCCCGACTACGGTATTGACGTCCATCATGTCCTTGATGCTTTCCATAGCTGTCTTCATCAAACTTTCAATCGGATGCTTTTGATCCTGGTTCATCGTCTGATCCATTGTATAGACATCCTCCTTGCCGAACGTGTTATTTGGCCAGCAGATGATACCGAATAAAGTACCATACCGCCGTGATACTCATGCCTATAATATGAACCAAGCGAGTATTTACTATGCAATCGAACCTGGTTTGCAAACTCCGGTCATCCCATTGCGGCCAAACCTCAACCCGGACTTGCTCCAGTGTCAGCCGACTCCCGGTTAATCCGAGGAGCCAGCCTTTAACCGCCCAAACTAATCCGGTAGCAACACCAGTTAAGGCAACATCTCCCGTAGAAAAGCTGGTTTCCCAGACCAGACTTTTTAATCTGATCCGTTTAAAGCTGCGGCGGGCCGTTTTGCTGTTCCACCAATACCAGGCCCATAAAAACTTTCCAAAATTGAGTTCGCTGAATTTTACATGTTGTTCCTTACTGTTCAACTTCTTATTCTGACCAATTTTATTTTCTTCCACGATACTGGCCTCATCAGTCTCTAATTCCTGCAAGGTCCAATTCTTTTCATATTTAAGCATTTTTATCCCTGGAATAAACTTAAGATCTAATCCTCGACTTTCTTTATCCCAGGAAAACTTTATTATGGTGGTTAAGGGCAGAAGTAGAATGGTAGCTATCAATACCAAGATACCAATCAAGATCCACGTCAACATGCCATTGCTCCTATTTCTCTTGATGAGCATTATAATTCCCATATTTTTCTGGTTATAGTATAAAAGCGTGCTTGTACCTGCTTAAGTTAAGTAAAACCGGAGGTTTTGCAGGTGAATGAGGGCCAATAAATTTAATGCTGTTTTAGGTTTTCAATGTAATTTTCTATTTCCAACACCAGCTTCATCATCTCTTCGTCTATATTTAAACGTCCGCGGGTTACATGAAAGGTAGGACATTGGAGGTTAAAGTCATCAATCATTCGGTTAATTTTGTTTAATTGATCACGTTGTTCAGCGAAAAACTTTTCTTTACGGCTAGTAAATCTGGACTCACGAGAAAAATTCCTGCGCTCACCGGCCAGATCACACCACTTCATAAATTTTTCCTTGTGTTCCCTTAACACCTCTTTGCCGGCATCAATATCCTTGCCCAGTTCTACCCAATAAGGCGCATACCCTGCATCTTTTAAAATCTTAAATCCCATCCGCAGTTCAGGTGGTTCAAAGGGATTATCGGGTAAATAAATGGGCTTGCCTTTACCTTCCAGGTTGTCAAAAGCACCCTTTTCCTGTGCTTTTCTGATCTTTTCTTCCACCAGTTCCTCAATACCACTCATATACCGGGCGACACCCCGAACCTTTTGGGCTTTTTCTTTAATCTGTTCCTCCAGCGATTTCTCTTTCTCCATCCTGGGCCTCCTTAATGGTCAAAGGCGGCAGTTCCTTCAGTGAGGTTAACCCAAACATCCGCAAAAATTCTTCAGTAGTTCCGTATAAAACCGGTTTCCCCACGGATTCTCCCCGGCCCACTTCCTGAATCAAGCCTCTCTCTAGTAATGACGAAATCGCCCGCTCAACCTTAACCCCTCTTATCAATTCTACCTGACTGCGGGTAACTGGCTGCCGATAAGCGATGATGGCCAGAGTTTCCAATGCTGCACGGGAAAGCCGACGTGAAGGCTGAAGGTCAAAGGCCATTATGAGTTCGGAGTATTCCTTTTTGCTGCAAAGGGTTACTCCATCTTCATTTATCACCAGTCGTATACCGTAGCGGCTGGAATTATACTCAATTTCCATAACCGCCAATAATTCTCTGATGCTTTCCTCATCCAGGTTAAGAATCCGAGCCAAGTCCTCTGCTGCTACCGGTAAACTGCGGGCGAACAATATGGCTTCGATGGCAGCCTTGGTTTCATCATTTAACATACTGCCACCTCATTTCGGCTCAGTATGATAACCCCGCTATGTGCTTCCTGACTGGCGCTAATCAGACCCATATGAATCAATTCTAACAGGCCTAAGAATAGTGCCACCCGCTCTCGGCGGCCCGAGAATTGCTGCCACAGGTCACGGAAATCACATCCGGATCCTAACCTGTTTAACAGCCAGTTCATCATCTGATCCACATCCACATCACTCCGGGGAATTAAATCCCAGCACGGCTTTTCTGGCTCTACCTCTTTCTCCAGACCGATAAAAGCCTTAATCAACTGCTTAAGACTGGCTGCCCAATCATAGGTGACAGCCGCCTCTCTGTCATCCTCATAGGGGCGGTAATAGACCCTGGCTACTTTCCCTTCCAGCCGATCCCCCAGATAAAGGCTGACCTCTTTGAACATCCTGTATTCGATCAGCCGTTCGACCAGAGCTTGTTCTTCATCAACCAGGTTCTCATCGTCATCAACCAGTTTTGAACTTATGGGCAGCAGCTGTCTTACTTTAATTCGCATCAAAAGAGAAGCCATAACCATAAATTCACCGATGTTCTCGAGATCAATACTGGACGAATGTTCGATAAAATCGATAAACTGATCGGTTATAGCCGCAATTGATACCGTATAGATATCAAGCTCATTTTTTTCAACCAGGTGGAGCAATAACTCCATAGGTCCTTCAAAAACCTCAAGCTGAACCGTATACATACTTAAATCTTCATAGCCTCACGGACTAATTTCATGGTATTGCCGGCAGCTTGACGGGCTCTGCTGGCTCCATCTTCGACAATCTGCTGGACTAATTCCGGACGCTGGCTCAAGTACACCCGACGTTCACGAATCGGTGCCAGCTCTTCATCCAATTTACTGGCTAACCTTTTCTTACAAGCCACACAGCCGATATTTCCAGCTCGGCAATCAGCTTCCACCGCAGCCTGCTCAGCCTCATTAAATACGGTATGGTAGGCATAGACTGTGCATATGTCGGGATTCCCCGGGTCATTTTTATGAATTCTTCCAGGATCGGTAACCATCATCTTTACCTTGGTCAGCAGTTCTTCAGGGGTAGCAGTTAGATTGATATCATTATGGTAACTCTTGCTCATTTTTCTGCCATCCACACCTGGAAGCACCGGCAGTTTGGGGAGATATGCTTTTGGTTCCGGCAGCAGGTCGGTCTGATATAAATAATTAAAACGGCGGGCGATTTCCCGTGTCAGCTCTAAATGGGGAAGCTGATCCTTGCCCACCGGAACTGTATCCGCCTGATAAACCAGAATATCAGAAGCCATTAAGACCGGATAACCCAAAAATCCATACATTGATATATCTTTGCCCGCCTCACCCAACTGTATAATTTGATCCTTGTAGGTGGGACATCTTTCTAACCAGGAAACCGGCGTAATCATAGATAACAGCAGGTGTAACTCCGCATGTTCCTTGACCATCGACTGAACAAATACCGGACTCACTTCCGGATCCAGTCCTACTGCCAGCCAGTCAAGCACCATCTCATTAACATTATCACGAATAATATCAGTCTCATCGAAACTGGTAGTCAGGGCATGCCAATCAACCACGCCGAAATAGCATTGATAATCCTGCTGCAAGGCCACCCAGTTCTTTAATACACTGAGATGACCAATATGAAGTCGACCCGTAGGCCGCATACCGCTGAATACGGTTCCTTTCATCACTACTCCTCCTCACATGATGATGTTCCACAGTATTGTTTGCAAAGCCGTAATTACAGGCCCCAAAATTCTATCAAATACACCGGTTAGTAATAACAGCAGCAAAATCATAAATCCATACCGTTCCAGGGTGTACATTAACTCGTTCATACTATCCGGCAAAACCCAGGCCAGAATACGCGACCCATCTAAAGGGGGGATCGGAATTATATTAAAGGCAGCCAGCACCAGATTGACCTGGTACAAGGTTTTTAAGAGTTGAAATGTAATTTGGCCGTTTCCACCAGTGGCAAAGGGCGTAACGTATTTGATAGCTATCAGCGAGACAGCTGCCAAAAGCACATTCATCAGCGGGCCTGCCAATGATACTACCATCATACCCGATCGCGGAGACATTTTCTTAAACCGGTAGGGGTTTACTTGTACCGGTTTGGCCCATCCAAAGTGAGGAGGGAACAGCATAATTATGAAACCAATCGGATCCAGATGAGGAAGCGGGTTTATGGTCAGCCTGCCCTGAAGGCGGGCGGTGTCGTCACCCAAAGAATAAGCTGTGTATCCATGAGCATATTCATGAAAGGTCAGTGAAATAATTATCGCCGGTAAATAAATAAGAAAACCCACGAGATCATTTAGTATAGAGTTCATACTTACCCTCCGTTAACCACTGTTTTGCCAGTTCTTCCTCTTCTTCACGGCTTTTAACCAGGCCATCCAAGCGGGCTTCCCAGAGGTCATTAAGGATTTTTTGATAAGCGGGACCGGCTTTCAAGCCCCAATTCTTCAAGTCCTTGCCGGTGATCCCCGGCTGCAACTCCCGCCGCATTAAGATGTAATCAACAACTCGCTGGAAAGAAGCCTCATTATCTAAACTGAGTAATAAGTAGATTAATAGTTCTGGCTCCAGGGTGTCAATAGCTTTGGCTAGATTACTAAAAGCTATTGCCGGGTTGGCATTAATGATGCCTGCCAACTGAGCCATGGAAGCTGAAGCCCGCAGGCATTGCATAGCCTGGCGGTCAAAAGGATAACGGGTTAGAATATCCTCCAAATTCTCCTCGGGTAAATCCTTGACCATCACCAGCAGGTAAACCAGCCAGGGGCGGTATTTAGAGGTTGTACGCCTTTTTTCCAGCCAAACCAGCAGATTGGGTATCCGCCGCAGCAAGACCCATTTCTCTTCCTTAATATCCACTTCCGGAAGCACGTACTCCCATACTCCGATCGCCATCATACGTCTTAATGCTGGTACGGGATCTTTCTCGTTCAATACCAAAATCAGTTCATTTAAAATCCGCCGATAGGATAGTTCCCCTAACAGGCGCCGGTTGATAGCATCACCGGCAAAACGAAGAGTTTCCTTTTCGAGCCGAAAACAATAACGCTGTTCAAACCGGATAGCCCGGATTATTCTGGTCGGGTCTTCAATAAAGCTCAGGTTATAAAGAACCCTGATTAAGCCCTCTTCGATATCCTGCCATCCGCCGAAGAAATCAAGCAGTTGACCGAAACATTCGGGATTTAAACATACCGCCATGGTATTAATGGTAAAGTCCCGGCGGTACAAATCTTCACGAATTGATGATGCTTCCACATTGGGCAGGGCAGCCGGAAACTCATAGTACTCGGTCCGAGCTGTTGCAATATCCACCTTGGTACCATCAGAGAAAATGACTACCGCCGTACGAAAACGTTCATGTTCCCGGCAGCGCCCTTTGCCTTCTTCAGCCAGACGATGCGCAAATTCAATACCATCCCCCTGCACCACGAGATCGACATCAAAATTGGGTACCTTCAGCACCAGATCACGCACAAAACCGCCTACGGCATAAACCTTAAAACCCATTTCTGAAGCTACAGCTCCCGCCATGCGTAAACTGCGAACTATATCACCCGGCAGGCGGGATATTAACATTTCTGATATATCACGTTCGTATCCGGCCATCCAAAGCGGGGCATAATCTTCGATATCACTGCTATCACCATGAATGGTACGTAAAATGTCGGTCCGAGAGATAATACCGACTACCCGGCCAGCTTCCACAATCGGAACCCGCCCAATATCTTTTTCTACCATCACCCGCTGAATTTCACTCACCGGCGTAGTAGGCGGCAGTGATACTATATTACGGGACATAAATCCTTTTACTGGCGCATGGCCCAGATTATGAATTCGGGCCTTATCCACATCACGTCTTGATATTATCCCCACCATCTGATCGTTTTCAACCACCGGCATGCCGGTATGACCATAGCGCAGCATCAGCCGGCCCGCCTCTTCGATGTTCATACTGGAATTAACGCTTTTAACTGGTGATGACATAATATCACTGGCCAGCAAAGCCGGTCGGCACAACTCCTGACAGCGCTCCAATATGCTCTGGGCTACCAATTCCGTCGATTGTTTAACTACTGCCGAGGCAGCTTTATCGTGACCACGACCGCCTAACCCTGCCAATACGTCATTTACTTTTATGCCGGAATTACGACCCCGGGCAACCACATTGGCCTTTCCTTCCATAGTAACTACAGTAAAGGTGGCATCGGCTGGTTCCAGCTCACCGAGACGATAGGTGATTACATCCAACCCCTCGACATAATCCTGCTCATTGCCGAGGGCTATTAATATATCCATACCCTGTACCTGATGATGCTGACACGAGCCCAGAAGTTTCTGCAGTAAACGTGACTGGGCAGAGGTAAGACCGTGGTCAATAAAACGGTCAACCACTGACAAATTTGCTCCCTTTTCCAACAAAAAGGCTACCGCTGCTGCATCACGGGCAGTAGTCGAAGTGAATAAAAGACTGCCGGTATCCTCGTAGATACCCAGAGCCATAACGGTAGCTTCAAAGGGCGTGATCTCAATATCGGCATGCTTAATCATCTCCACCAACAGTGTGGTAGCAGCACCCAGAGCCCCATCACATAGAAATTCGGCTGCTAAATCGTCATCAGCGGCCGGATGGTGATCGTAGAGATGAATTTTAAGACCGGGAGTAGCAGAAAGGGCTTTCAACCTGGCCAGTCGGGACGGGTTTTTGGTATCTACCACTATTAATTTTTTTACTGCAATCAGATTTATTTCCTTAGGTATTTTTATTCCTAATAGATCTTTATATAATGAGCTAAATCTTTTTACGTTTTCTGATAGGGTTCCTGAAAATACTTTAATAGCTCGGGGATAAAGCTTACCCGCGGCTACCATGGAGGCTAAACCATCGAAATCGAGGCTATTATGGGAGGTTATAATTTCCATATTCCCATTTGCCTCCTTCCTCTTTTTCAGCATACTCAAAATGAATTATAACACAGCCTTACCTGCCGGGTCATGCCTGTCCATCCTTGACCCTGGCTGTATTGCAAGGTAGCATATTACTATAAAAATTATGAAGGTATATCTTTGCAGCTAATTACATCAGAAATGCATTATTTGCTGGTTACATTATCTTTGATACCAACGCATTTAGAAGTTTAGGGGGTAGTTTTTTTGATAAGCTATAGAAAAATTGAGAGTTATCAGGTTGAAGATATTCCGCCTCTGGGTTACCGAGTTTTGGGTGAATGGATTGATGACGTTCACCATATTAAGCTGGATATATGCTTTGATTTTGCCACTCAGAGTATTGTCGAGGCTAGGGCCTGGGCCGAAAAAGCTCCCTTTGCCATCTGCAGTCAGGGCTTTGAAGCCGTCCGTCAATTGATTGGCACCCGGGTTGGTGCTGGCTTTGGGCGGCTGGTTAGGCAAACTCTGGAAAGCCCGCAGGGCTGTCTCCATGTTGGTGAGCTGGTACTGGGTTCGGTAAAGGCTGCCCTTCAAGCATCCTCACGATCAGTACCGGAATGGGCGGAAGAAAGCGAATATGAGCTTCGCTGGCGTCAATGGGAAGGCATGTATAAAAACAAGTGCATTTATTTTGCCGGTGAAACCCTGGATCGACAGCAGATTCAGGACAATGTGGTTAACCAACCCACTAAAGAATAACCGGCAGGCAGGCAGGTACGATGGTGAACTCCGCATCCAGGCAGCCAGGCTGTTCACCATCGATATCCACCAGTACCTTTTGACTGGAAGTCGCTCTGACCTCTTTACCGGAGAATAACCTGGCATGCGGATTCTTAATATGATTCCCGCGATATATTGAGGGAAGGTATCTCAATAACTCCAATTTGCTCATTTGCTCAATCAAAACTATATCAAAATGCCCGCTGTCCAGCTTAGCCATGGGGACAATCTGCATCCCGGAGCCAAAAAATTGGCCATTACCCACCGCAACCACCGTAAACATTCCCTCATAACATACCTGGCTGTCAATTTCCAGTTTAACCGGAAGACAGCGGTAGGCTACTAATCCTGATACGGTTGCATACAAAAACGAGACAAAACCGCCCAGGGCTTTAGAAGTGTGATTGACCCGATAAACGATTTCCCCGTCAACGCCAAAACCGGCGACATTTAAAAAATAACGGGATACCCGTTCTCCAGAGTGAGAGGCAAAGGTTATTCGGCCGACATCAAGTATATTACTGTTCCCTTCCCGCAGCCGGGCGGCAGCCTGGTTGAAATTGCGGGGGATACCGGCGGTTCGGATAAAGTCTCCCCCGGTACCGCAAAAAAGTACTCCCAGCTTAGCTCGAGGGTTAATTAAAGCATCCCCGGCAAAAAAGCCGTTCAGGGTTTCATTGAGGGTTCCATCGCCGCCAACCGAAACAACGGTGGTATAGCCATCAAGCAGTGCCTGGCGGGCGAGGCGGGTGGCATCACCCATGCTGCCAGTCATTTGTTGATCAAATTCCAATCCCTGACTGTATAAGTAACTGCTCATACGCGGCCAATTCTTGCCTGTTCTGCCGTTAGCGGAAGCCGGGTTGACTATTATCATGGTTTTATCCACATTCTTCCCCCTCTAACCCTCAATGTCATTATTCGACATCTATTCGTCACCGGGCACCAATGCTCCTGCTAGCAACTAATTCCACACCAGTTTCAGCCAGATTACTGACTAACACCTGTCCCCGGCTGACCGGGGCTTCAATTCGCAACCCTTTAATACTAGTCATACAATCACCAATGCTTGACCGGGGAACCTCCTTAGCTGTTTTTACAGGAACTCGGTTTATACTGGCACCATTTAAGGCAGCAGTCGCAGTTAGAATGCGGGTGGGACAGGTATATTCCCTGCCTGCATATTCCAGCCCCTGCTTGCACGAATTGCCGGTTACCTCCCGCACCTCACCTGCTTCCACTTTCAGGTGCAGCTGGCAGCCAAGCGGGCATAGTATACAGGTCAACGTATTTTTCAGCATGCTATTTGCCCCCCTTCCCACTGCCAGCCGGCACAACTTCAACAACAATAGCATCCATTAATTCCCGGAGATCCTGGGGCTTTAGGTTAATTGTCACCATTTCCGGAGGCTTAACTATCTTAAACCTTTTACTGGCCAGAAGTTTTTTTCCGGCTCTGACTTTTACTCTTACATCACGTGCAGTACTCTGCACGCGCAGATATAAGGTCAGTTCGGATGCCGGAATTTCCTTTTCGATCAGCTGCGGAACCACGAAATGGACATTTTCCCCGGCTTTAACCGGTATTAATCCCGTTTTATTCATCCCGGGGGATTTGATATAATCAGCCGCACCTTTCCCCGCCACCTGGGCACTCATGGTTACATAATCCACCAGGTCATAAACATTAACTACATTGCCACAGGCAAACAGCCCGGGAATACTGGTTTGCATATGGGCATCCAGGCAGGGCCCCCCGGTACATTCGTCGATAACAACTCCTGCCTTTTCTGACAGTTCATTTTCCGGAATCAATCCCACGGACAGAATCACGGTGTCACAGGCAACTTTATACTCGGTACCAGCAATGGGCTGGCGTTTTTCATCAACCTGCGCTACCGTTACGGCTTCTACCCGCTGGTTGCCATGTATTTCTGTAATGGTATGTGAAAGGTGCAGCGGAATATTATAGTCTTCCAAACACTGAACCACATTGCGGGTAAGCCCGCTGGGCTGGGCCAGAATTTCATAAACTCCTTCCACTATTACCCCTTCCAGGGTAAGGCGCCGGGCCATAATCAATCCAATATCCCCGCTGCCCAGGATAACTGCCCGGGTACCCGGCAGGACCCCGTCAATATTAACTAATCGCTGAGCAGTCCCGGCCGTGAAAATTCCAGCCGGGCGTGATCCGGGTATCATAACCTGGGCCCTGGTTCGTTCCCGACAACCCATAGCTAAAATCACAGCCCGGGCAGATAGTTCACATACTCCATCCCGGCTGTTTACCACGGTAATAACAAAATCTTCCCCGGTTGCTGCCGGAGGTGATACTTCCAGTACCATAGTATCCAGACGGCAGCTAATCCCGGCAACCTGCACGCGATCCTTGAATATTTCGGCATATTCGGGGCCGGTCAATCTTTCCTTCATCAACAGCAGTCCAAAACCATCGTGCACACATTGAGGCAGAATCCCACCCAGATCATAGTCACGTTCGATAATAGTAACTTCACCGGCACCATTTTCACAGGCAGCCAGAGCCGCGGCCATTCCCGCCGGACCTCCGCCAATTACGGCAATATCACAGCACTGTTTATTCATGCTTAACAGCCTCCTTCCCGGGCAACAAATAGCCAGGAACCTTGACCGTTTTTGGTGATTGCATCCAAAGGCTGACCGGTTTCCCGAGCCAGAATGGCAGCTACCCGGGGGGTACAGAAACCTCCCTGACATCGTCCCATACCGGCACGGGTCCTCCGTTTTATGGCATCCAGGTTAAGGGCTGGTATCGGCCGGTGAATGGCTTCAACAATCTCTCCTTCAGTTACCGTTTCACAGCGGCAGACCACCAGGCCAAAACGATGATCACTGTGTACTAACTGGTTTTGTTCCTCCCGGGATAAGTCTTTAAAATGATGCATGGCTGGACAAATTGGATTAAATTCAGTCTTAGACCTTAATGACATCCCGTCTAACTGCAACATTTCCAAAACGTACTCGGCGATTGCCGGGGCAGCAGCCAACCCGGGAGACTGGATACCAGCGACATTGAACAGGCCACGAACCAACCGCGAGGGACGAATATGGAAATCTTCCGTATAGGTGGCAGCCCGCAGACCTGAAAAGTAAGCGATAACCTCTTTAGAATTGAAACTATCAACCAAATTGCTGAACTTGGTAATAATTTTATTCATGCCAGTTCGGGTGGTGGCTACATTCTCCCGGTCAGGTACCTCCTCGGCAGTAGGACCGATTTCGATATTGCCATCAACCGTCATCATAAGCCCGCCGCCTTTGGTATGAGGGTCAATATTTAGAGTAACTTCGGCCAGACAGGAATTAAAAAGATGCTTCTGTTTCTGATCAAAAAGCACTAGCTCACCGCGCCGCGGGTGCAGGGTAAATTCTGGTTCACCAGCCATAGCAGCAACTAGATCGGCATAGATACCTGCAGCGTTGATAACCCGTCGGCCAATAAAACGGCCCTGCGGGGTAATAACACCGGTGACCGCCCCACCTTCTACCGTCATGCCGGTTACCGGAGTATCAAAATAAAACTTGGCCCCATTCTGTACCGCGTTTTCAGCATAAGCCACGGTAACTTTATAGGGCGAGGTCATTCCCGCATCCGGAGCCCAAAAGCCGCCTAATACCCGTTGAGTAATATTAGGCTCCCGGGCTAAAACCTGATCCCTGCTCAGTATTTCGACATTATTAACTCCATTATTTTCTGCCTGAGCTTTGATTATTTCGAGAAGAAAGCTCTCCTCCGGGCGGGTTACTATACCCAGAAGCCCGCACCAACGCAGCGGGAAGTTAAGTTCGGCGGCCGTCTGCTGATAGAGCAGTACCCCCCGAACATTAAGCTGTGCCTTCAGGCTGCCAGTCTCAACAAAGATACCGGGATGAATCATTCCATTGTTAGCCTTGCTGGTGCCGGTACCAACATCACTGTCCTTTTCCAACACTACTACTTTCAGTTTATACCGGGACAGCTCACGGGCGATGGCACACCCGACTACCCCGGCTCCGATGATAATAATGTCAGCCTCGTCGATCACATCACTGCTGGCAACTGATGGCCCAAAAGCGGGTATAGTCAGACTATCTGGGCAGCATATTTCATTGACCACCGATTCTACACCAGAAGCAGCACCAGCCAGCAGACCTGCCTTTACTACCTGCTGCCAACTATCAACCTGGCCCACTAACTTAACTAAGCCTCGGTCTGCTTGTGCCGAAATCAGCTTTCCGGTTAGCATCGATTCCTTCTTTAAGACCTGATCCACACGCTGCTGTAAAAGAAAATCCTGGCCGTCTCTTCCTTCAATTGAAGCCCATAGGACTTCAGCCAAATCAGCAACCGGCTGCTGACCGCTGGTTCCCAGTTGATGCTCACAGAAGGGACAGCCAGTAACAATGAGGTCTGCCGCTCCTGCCTCCAGTTCTCGGACTCGTTCGGCCGCAATCCTGCCGGCGGTTTCCGGATGCATTACATCATAAAGCTGACCTGCTCCACAGCAGTGAGCCTGCTCCCGGTTATACCTGGCCTCAAGCAGCTGTATGCCCGGTATTTTGTTCAGCAGTTCCCGGGGTTCTTCATATAAACTCAGCCCCCGCCCCAATACACAAGGGTCATGCCAGATAACTGCTGCATTAAATGGCTTTAGACCAGGTAGTCTGCCCTGCTGCCATAACTCTATTACATACGGTACAAAATGCTGCACCGGCATACCCAGCTCAATTCCGGCAGCTGGATAACGCTTATTGAAAGCGCTGAAACATTCGGGGCACAGAGTAACCACCATCTTGGTACCGCTTTGCTGCAGCTGGTTTTGAGTATACGCTGCTAACCGGCCGGTAGTATCCATAAGCCCCAGACAACCTGCCGGGTAACCGCAGCAGGTCTCCTCCGCCAGCATCGTCACTTCTACCCCGGCTGCCTGAAGCAGATTTATCGCTGCATTTACTGCCTGAGGCCGATGGCGGCGATAGGCACACCCAGCAAAAAGCAGCACCTCGGCTCCCGGAGTAAAACTCACCGGCGGGTTTAACATTTGTTCCCTCTGATAAAGACTTTTAGCCGTATCCATTTGCTGTTTTACCTGGTATACTGCATCCGGTGCCAAACCCATTCCGGAATATCTAATTCGGGCTTCGGCCAGTAAGCCGGCTACCGATAAACCAGGAAATGGGCACCAGGTCTCACAGCCATGACAGCCCAGGCACTGATATAGATTTGCGGCTGATGCCGGTGATGGTTCCAACATTCCCTGATCCAGCATGTAGGCCAGACGCATTTTCCCGGCCGGGGACACCCCTTCCCGGTGCTCAGTATTAGTAACCGGGCAATCAAAGCGGCACATATTCGGGCAGATAGCACAATTCCCGACCTGCATTAAAGTTTCTTTATCCATTCAAACTCACCCCCAGCCCCATTTTGCCGGGATTCATGATTCCCACCGGGTCAACTGCCTGTTTAACCTGAGCTAATAATTTCATACCGGCAGTACCATGCTCCATTTCCATAAAACGGGCTCGGTTAAGACCCACCCCATGATGGTGGCTGATAGTACCGCCTCCCCGATGGGTAGTAATCATGGCGGTATCCCATATTTGGCGGTAATAATCATCCGGGCTGCCGGGCGGCATCCCGATCACGGTCATATACAGGCATGCCCCATCGGTGTATACATGAGAAAAATGACCTCCGGCTAAAAACGTTCCCGGTACTGCCTTAAGGTTTTCCATGAGCTGGTGATATAAAGGGGTGATCACTCTCCAGACCGCTGATATTTCAATAGTGTCAACCACAGCACCATGCTGAATTAAAGTAGAGGATAGGCTTACATTGAACCGGGTGGCAAACCAGTGTTCCACAGGCTCGGATCCGCAATCCACCCCGCCTTCACTTAAACATTCGCGCTCACTGACCTGATTTTCCACTGCCACCAGTTCGGCAATACCCTCCATCACCAGTATCAGCATGCATTTTCCCTCTGCTGCAGCTATATTCTTAAAATGATGACTGGTCTCACTTTGATCATAAATGCGCACTACTGCAGGCCGAATATTGTTCTGCAGGATCCGGCGCACTGCTTCCAATGCTTCATCTACGCTGGCAAAAGCATACGAACGTCCGATCGATTCCGGCGGAAGCGGCCATATCCTTAATACCGCCCGGGTAACAATTCCCAATAAACCTTCCGCTCCTAAAAATAGCTGATCAAGCCGGGGGCCGGTGGCAGTACGCGGCGCAATAGTGTTTTCATACAAGCTGCCATCAGGCAGAACTGCCTGTAACCCCACAATCATATCTTCGATCTTGCCGTACTTAGTGGAAAACTGACCTGCGGCCCGGCAAGCTACCCATCCTCCCACCGTCGAGCAGCGAATTGATTGAGGAATATGCCGCAGGGTATAACCTCTTTCATTGAGACTTCGCTCCAGGCTTTGACCGTTTATCCCGGTTTCTACTGTTAACAGCAGGCTTTTTTCATCCAGCTCGATAATGTGGTTCATTCGCTTCATATCAACGACAATGCCGCCGGAAACAGCGCAAACTCCGCCCAGAACTCCTGAACCTTCCCCAAAGGGTATCACCGGCACTCGGTAGCGGGAAGCAATTTCTATAATCTGGCATACTTCGTCGCTGTTCTCCGGCCAAACCACCAAATCCGGCAGGGATGGCACCCGTCCCTGCAGCAGCCAGTTACCGGCAATCGGCCAAAAATCCTTGCCTACCAATAACCTTTCCCCTTCATCGGCGGATACCCGGCTGCCTAACAAGCTTTGCAGTTCTTTAACACAGGCTGATAAATCACTATTGGCAGTCGGTGCCGAATATACAATCTCATAAGCCATACGCTTGCTCCCTCCCCCTATCTTTGTCAGATATAACTCAGGCTCTAACGCGGCATCCCTTCCAATACGCTATAAAATCGATATAAATCTCCCCGATAAATAAAGCGCAGCCAGTAAAAAGGCTTCCCCTCACAGTACATGGTTCGCTCCAGCAACAATACGGTTTCAGTTGGACCCATGTTTAATATTTCGGCCTGCTCAGCATCGGGATGCGCCGAACCGATAGCCTGTTCCACTTTCGTAATCTGCAGCCGGCGGCCATAAACCAAGAGCTGATAAAGGGAACCTTCCAGGTTTTCTTGCTCCAGATCAGGCAGAACCTCAGTATCAAAATAAGAATATTCCAATGCCAGCGGCACCTCGTCAGCATAGCGCAACCTGAGCAGATGATAAACCGGATGATTTTCCATTAATGCTTCTGCCTGCGGGGGTATCTCCCAGGTCAGCCCCTGCTTTAATATTCGTGCCTGCGGCGTTACTCCTCGGCTCACCATTTCCGCAGAAAAACTAAGCAACGGTTCCATAGCATCAAGGCGGCGGTTACGGCAGACAAAAGTTCCCTTACCCTGTTTTCGATAAAGTAAACCCTCGTTAACCAAATCCATAATTGCCTGACGAACAGTGGATCGTGCCACCTGATATTGACTAACCAAGTCCTGTTCCGGGGGAATAGCCTCCCCTACCTTCCATACCCCTTTTTCAATATCTGCACGCAGGATTTCTCGCAGCTGTGCGTACAGGGGCATAGCGCTCTGTAAGTTAAGCATTCAGTTCACCTCTTTTTATTTGGCACTTACTGCATAAACTTTGTCCGAATGTCCGTACAATTAAATATACGTTTCGCCATCATTCATATGATTCCTTTCCCAATTCTAAATATATTAGGTAATAATATCCCAACAAAAAACCCCGGTAAAAAAATACCGGGGTTTTTCGTTAGGCTGCCAGATTAGTACATGGCATTGATAACCTGTTCATAATTCTTCAATATCACACGTTTCTTGTTTTTTTGCGTCGGGGTTAATTCCTCTGTTTCCTCAGTAAAACGCCGGGTAATAACGGTATAGCGTTTGATTCTTTCAAATTCCTCGAGGTGTTGGTTGGCTTTTGCAATTTCATCAGCAATCAGCTTTTGCAGCCTGGGCTGATCAACAAAATCCTGTCCCACCTGTACACACATATTGATCCCGCCGATTTCCTGATAGATTAATTGCTTTTTGTCATATGGGATATGTTCGCGGTCATATAAATCAACGACATTGGCAAAATTAGGAACTACCAGCAAACTTATGAAATTACGCTCATCACCAATGGCAAATATCTGTTCGATAAATTCACTGGTTGAAAATAGGTTTTCAATTTTAGCAGGAGCAACGTTTTTGCCGGTGGCCAGGCAAATAATCGCTTTTTTACGGTCAACTATCCGTAAGAATCCATCCTGGTCCTGAACCACCAGGTCACCAGTTTTAAACCAGCCATCTTCGGTAAACGAATCAGCAGATTCCTCCGGCATATTTAGATACTGTCTGAAGAAACCAGCCCCATTCATTTCCAATTCCCCATCTTCCGCGACCCGAGCCTGACTTCCATTGGCCTCTTGGCCTATGTATCCGGGCTTGCAGCCAGTCAGAGGATTTAAAACACAGGCATTAAACGACTCAGTCGAGCCATAGCCCTCCACTACCGCCAAACCCAGGGTATAGTAAAAAAGAAGCAGGTCCGGAGCTATTCCAGCACTGGCTGAAAAGGAAAAGCGGAAGCGGCTGCCAAAGAGGCCTCTGATTTTGGCGAACAGCTTGTCAGCGATGGAAAACTTCAATTTTAGCCCCAGCGGCAATCGGGACTTCAAATCCAGGGTAGGGGTCATGTCATAATGACCGTTGCCGTCACTGCGATACTTTAGTACTTCCTTGCCCACCTCCAAAGCCCAGTCAAACAACTTTTTCTTTAGCGGACTGGCCGCCATCTGCTGTTGGAAGGTAATGTAGATTTTTTCATAAAGACGCGGCACACAATTAATCCAGGTAGGATTATATTTCTGCATATCAGCCAGTAAAGTCCCGACATTGTCAGCATAAGCAATACAAGCCCCCTGCCATAAAGCCATCAGCTGACAGGAACCACGGTCAAAAATATGCGAAAGCGGCAGAAAGCACAAGGTTACATCGTTCTCGTCTAAATCCATCCCGTAACGGTGAAAGTATTCATTTACTCCATTCATACGCGAGCCGGCACCCCAGTGGGTCAGGATAACCCCTTTGCCTCGGCCGGTGGTCCCTGAAGTATAGAGAATTGTATACCAATCATCAATGGTTACGCTGTTAACTCGATCCTGGTAAATCTTACGGGTATCGGCCGATGACTGCCCTCCCATATTCAGCAATTGCCCAAGACTGACAACCCGCTCGTCCGTGCTGGTGTAGTTTAAACTCATGACAATTATTTTTTCCAGGGCAGGCATTTGATCGATGCCAGCCATAATACGGCTCAGCAGTTCAGGGCTATGTACAAAAAGATATTTGCTTCCTGAATCGTTCACAATATAGGTGACTTCCCCCAGGGAAAGAGTTGGATAAATGGTAACACTAACTGCCGCCAGGTTGCTGACAGCCATGTCAACCTGCGTCCAAAATGGACTGCTCTGTGCCATGATCGCTACCCGCTCCTGCCGGCCCAGGCCCAATTCCAGTAAGCCGTAAGCCAATTGTTCAACTCTTTCTCTTAACTCCCGATAGCTGAGTTCTCCGCCATGATCCCCCTGGTATAGTTCAGCATTAAATCTCTGCGCTGGACGATCAGGTATCCGCTGGCAGGTGGCGTAAAACGCTTGTGATACAGTTTTTATCGGGGTTTCAACCATTATTATTCCTCCTCTCCTATTTGGCGCCAAATATTAACACCTGTCAAAAATATAATAAACAAATATGATATTACCAATCATATTTTTCATACTGGTAAAGTTCGGTTAATAGCAATCTTATTCCTGCTCTAATCTGAATTTTTATTTACCATTTCGACTCATCCCCAGAAAATTAAACAAAAAAAAGCTCCCCGATATTTCGGGGAGCTACGACTTTTCTTTAATTATAGTAATCAGGCAGTTAAATTTGATTAATTACACTCAAATCAATTTCTGGCAACCGGCTGATACCTTTCTGGATCTCTTCATCCGTCAGGGCACAATCTGAAATCTCCTGGCTCAAATATTTATCATAAGAAGCCATATCCAAAAGTCCATGACCGCTTAAGCAGAAAACAATTACCTTTTTCTCACCGGATTCCCGGCAGAGCTTTGCCTCTTCGATAGCAGCCTTTATGGCATGTGAAGACTCTGGAGCGGGCACGATTCCCTCATGATGGGCAAACTGCAAAGCAGCATCAAAAGCCTGCATCTGATTGTAAGCAACTGCCTCAACCAGCCCATCCTTATACAACTGGCTGAGCAGCGGGGATGCCCCATGATAGCGGAGACCACCGGCATGAATTGGAGAAGGCATAAAAGCGTGTCCCAGTGTATACATGGGGGCAATAGGTGCCATCCCGGCTACATCACCGTAATCGTAAGCAAATACCCCCCGGGTCAGGGAAGGACATGCTGCTGGTTCTACCGCCAATAATCTTATATTTTCACCTTTAAGCTTATCCGG
>JBLNAA010000082.1:0-3194 GCA_050259135.1 Methylocystaceae bacterium
TAAATCTAATCCAATAACATGACCAGAGTTGCCTTACCCATATCCTGGTCAATCTTGTAGACAACAAAACGGCAATTACGTGCCATATGTTGGGAAACCGCTTCTTCCAAGTCATCCCGGCTGTTACGGATTACTACCTCCCGAATCCGCCGTACCGTCTCTACACCTTCAGAAGTAACTGCCAGTGTCTCCTCATGTTTAGTAAGGAATCCTGACATTTCGATAACCAACATATTTCCAAGAACCTTGGCTCTGGCCTGTCCACAGCCTTTACCAGTAACTTGCTTATGCCATGAATTAATAACTACGCAAACATCAGACTCTTTTGATCCAGTCGATGGCATTACCGCCACTGACTCCCCTCCTAACTTCCATCTTCCCCAAAAGATGGTTTAAAGTCGCCTACGAGGTTAGCTGACGGATTCGGGCCTGGAGAGCAGCCCTACCCGGTTATCCCGGGATTCACCCCTCTATTTCTGGTGGTTCCCCCGCTCCATCCACAGATGGACTCGGCTTTTGAGCCTTCGCGCATATACGCATCCACTATTTATAATAGATACCGCCGACTCTGGTGTCAACCATCAGCAAGTGAAACCATCACTGCCGCTTAGACTTTATGAATGCCGAGTCGGTTAATGCGCCGATTTCCTCCACCAATTAATACTATGTCAATTTTAGGTGGAAAGTAACAGTAGTACCGGCGATGAATTCTGTATTCTTAACCAAATTATTACACCAAAAATTGATGATTTTCACTAAACAAACGACGATAAGCAGTCAATCCAACCATAATACTGGTAATGGCAGCTGTAGCGGCAATCATAAACATGACTACCACCTGATATTTGACCGCCAGCAACGGGCTTACCCCGGCAATAATCAATCCCGTCATCATTCCCGGCAACTGGACCAAACCCACTGTTTTCATCGAGTCAATAGTAGGAATCATGGCCGCTTTAATAGTCTGTTTAATTGCATTATTGGCCGCCTGCCGGGAGGTTGCCCCCAGAGTAAGGTACACCATAATTTCTTCGCGGCGTCCTTCGGCCTCAGCGCGCAGTCGGTTAAGCACCAACCCGCCGGCCACCATTGAGTTACCGATAATCATTCCGCTCAGCGGAATTACATATTGAGCTGTGAAAGGAGCAATTTTGCCGATAACTAGAATACCTAAGACCACTGTTTCGGCTGCAGTAATTCCCAGAGCCAGATACCATTTTACCCCGGGAATGCCCCGGCCTCTTTTGGCGGCATTATTTACAGCGACCCAAATCATTAATCCTAACATCAAAAATATAAATATAACCTGTCGGGAATTAAAAATATACAATAATACATAACCGATAGCTAAAAGCTGAATTACCGTACGCACAGTCCCAATAAGAATTTCCCGTTCCAGTTCCAGCTTTTGCCAGTAGGAAACCGCCATAACGAGGAACACAAAGGCCAGGGTGAACAGCATGGCGGTTAAACTGATGTCATACGTAGTGGTCATTGTTTACCCCCTCCCCGGTGCCAGTTCTCCTTGAGATAACTATCCGTCAAACTTGTTTCCGGGTGACTGAAGAACAGTCTGGTCGGTAAACACTCTATCAGTTTCCCGGCCATCAGCAGGGCCGTAGTATCACCCATACGGTAAGCCTGTTCAAGGTCATGGGTTACCATGACCACCGTCAGTTTTTCTTGGACAACCAGAGATTTGATCAGTCTTTCCACCTCTTCAGCAGCAGCCTGATTCAACGCCGCGGTCGGTTCATCGAGCAGCAGGACACGAGGGTTGTTAGCTAATAGGCGAGCCAGGCTGACCCGCTGCTGCTCACCCCCGGAAAGACTTTTAGCTTCCTGATTAAGAAGGCTGCTCTTGAGACCAACCAGGTCCACTAGTTCTTCCGGGCGACGCCGGCTTCTTACACCGCTTAACTGCGGACCAGCCATTAAATTATCCAGTACAGTACCCGAGAGCATAAAGGGTTTTTGTAAGAGCATCCCTACCTCTCGCCGCAGCTGTATAACTTCATAATCGGCCAACAACTTCCCGGCATAGAAAATTTGGCCCCGGGTAGTATCGTGAAAACGATTCAGTAAATAGAGCAAGGTGCTTTTACCGGCTCCAGAAGGACCAATAAAAGTAAACAGTCCACCTTCTTCAATATTCAGATTAATACCATCCAGCAGGGTAACCACTTGATGCTGGGAGTCGGTAACCTGGTAATCTACTTTTAATAGTTCAAATAAGGCCAATGCTTATCCCTCCGGTGTTGGAAAATAAAGCGGAATGACTGTCGATTTTACGTTTAGGTTTCCCTAATCACGACAGCCATTCCGCCCTTACCTGCATGCAGGATGGCTATTTTTATTCTACACCGTAGGAATTAATTAAAAAGGGTTAACTTCTTTTCTAATATGCCTTTAGCTTCCGCCACCATACCAGAAATTAATTCCTGACAGGTGACAACTTCCTTAATCAGGCCAATAGACTGCCCCACCATCAGGGTAGCATTATCAGCATCGCCGGTTTTCCAGGCATCAGCTGCTTTGGCACCTGCCATCAAGGGGATTAGATCCATCAAACCGGCACCTTCAGCCTCTTTTTGCAGAATCTTTTCTGCTACGCTGTTTTTCAAAGCCCGGCCCTGCAGACCTACTGTTTTACAGATCAAGGTAGTCTCATTTTCCTGGCGTTTGATCAATTCGGTCCAAATATTTTCATGAACCTTGCACTCTTTAGTGGCAATAAACCGGGTAGCCATTAGCACCCCTTCACAGCCCAGGCTGAGTGCGGCGGCCAATCCGCGGCCATCAGCAATACCACCACAGGCAATAACCGGAATATTGACGGTTTCTGCAATACGCGGCCACAGAACCATACCGGTAACATCATCATTAAGCGGGTGGCCGCCTTCTTCAATCCCGGCGGCAATGACTGCGTCATAGCCAAAGCGTTCAATATTTTTGGCATGGCGAACCGCACCTACCTTATGCATCATCTTGACGCCGGCTTTATGCATTTGATCCATGTACTTAATAGCCGGTTTACCGGAAATTTCTATGGCAGTTACCTTTTCTTCAGCACAAACTTTGAAAAAGTCATCAAATATTTCTTCGGTGAAGCGCATAGATGGCATTAAAGTAATATTGATTCCAATCGGCTTATTGGTAAGTTTCCGTGCCTTATGAATGGCAGCCCTGAGTTC
>JBLNAA010000083.1:0-7542 GCA_050259135.1 Methylocystaceae bacterium
TGCCGGCGGCGTTGCCACCTCAGCTTTGGAAATGGCCCAAAACAGCATGCGGTACTCCTGGACTGCCGAAGAAGTAGATGCCAAACTGCACCAGATCATGGTGAATATCTTTGACAGCTCCCTGAAAGCAGCCCGCGAATACGGTTTTGGTGACAATTTGGTAGCCGGTGCCAATATTGCCGGTTTCCTTAAAGTTGCCGATGCCATGCATGCCCAGGGAAGTTACTAATACTAACGGCGAGAGATATTAAATATCTCTCGCCGCCCCTCCCATCATGTTAAAAAAGGTAGAGAAAACACAAAATAACTGGAAGGTAAGATTGAAAGGAGGGATCGGTTAAAGGTGAAAGTATTTAAATTACCCACTCAAATTCACAAGTTTTCCACTTTCAAAGATTTCGCAGCCGAATTCAACGTAGGCAAAGGTGACTTGGTCCTCACCCAACAGTTCATCTATGATCCGTTTATGAAGGATTTACAGCTGGAAGCCGACTTTGTTATGCAAGAAAAGTATGGTGCCGGCGAACCTTCTGATGAGATGATTGATCAGATTCTGGATGAGGTAAACAAGGGATCCTACAAGAGAATTATTGCCATCGGCGGCGGAACCGTTATCGACATCGCCAAGCTGTTAATTTTTAAGGATGGCAAGAAAGCCTTACCCATGTTCGACAAAGCAATTGACTTTGTAAAAGACAAAGAGTTAATTGTGGTGCCGACTACTTGTGGGACCGGCAGTGAGGTAACCAATATCTCCATTGCTGAACTTAAGGCCCGGCATACCAAGATGGGATTGGCGATCGACGAGTTATATCCCGATTATGCCGTATTAATTCCTGAACTGATCAAAGGACTGCCGTTTAAGTTCTTTGTATTCAGCTCGATCGACGCACTGATTCATGCAGTTGAGTCATACGTATCTCCCAGTGCTAATGAACTTACCCAGATGATCAGTGTAAAAGCTATCGAAATGATCCTGAACGGTTATCGCCAAATTGTCAAGAATGGTGAAAATTACCGGATGGAGCTGCTCGAAGATTTTGCCCTGGCCAGCAACTATGCCGGAATTGCTTTCGGCAATACCGGAGTTGGTGCGGTTCACGCACTGTCATATCCTCTAGGCGGAACCTATCATGTACCCCACGGCGAGGCCAATTATCAATTCTTTACCACCGTATTCAAGGTTTACCACAGAAAACATCCCAACGGCAAAATTAAAAAGCTGAACCAGATCATGGCCCAGATGCTGAATACTCAGGAGGACCTGGTCTATGATGCCCTGGAGCAGCTGCTTGATCAACTGTTAAGCAGGAAGCCGTTACGGGAATATGGTATGAAGGAAGAAGAAATAGAAGGATTTACCGACAGCGTACTCGAGAAACAGCAAAGACTTCTGGCCAACAATTATGTTCCTTTGGAAAGGGTCGAAATCGTAAAGATTTACAGATCGTTATACTAATTTGCAGCGTGTTCCCAGGGGGGTATATCCCTCCCTGGGTACTTGTGGCTCTGCATAGGCGATGGCGTCAATATACCGGCAGTAACACCGGTAAGAACGCTTTGAAGCCCCGGTGTTACGGAAGATGTAGTACCAAATTCACTCTCCTCTAAATGTACTTTTGGGAAAAGAGGATCGGTTAATAAATACTTTTTGCCTGGAAATTGACGACAAAAGCAAATTAACCTAAAAATATGGGGAGGAAAACAAATGAGTGAACAACGGGCAAGCTTAGAAAAGAGTTTTTCCAAACTGGACGTATTCTCACTAGCCTTCGGCGCCATGATAGGTTGGGGCTGGGTTATGTTGGCCGGAAACTGGGTTCAAAACGGAGGTTGGCTGGGTTCAATCGTTGCCTTTGCTATTGGCGCTGTAATGTGCATTTTTGTAGGACTTTGCTACGCAGAACTTACCCCGATGCTCCCAGTTACCGGCGGCGGTCTGGTTTATTCCTACCGCGCAATGGGTTACGGATGGTCCTGGGTGGCAGCCTGGTCAACCGCGTTTGCTTACCTGGGCGTAGCTGCATGGGAAGGTATCGCCATTTCCACTGCTATTGACTATCTCATCAATATACCCAAGATTGGCTATCTGTGGACACTGGCCGGTTATGATGTATATGCATCCTGGGCTCTGGTAGGTGTCATTTGCGGTGCACTTATTATGTGGATGAACTTCAAGGGTGCATCTGCTTCCGCAGGGTTCCAGAATGCAGCCACCATCGTGCTGGCTATTATCGGTGTGGTTCTGGTATTCGGCGGTGCCGTAAAAGGTAACCCTGAATGGATGGGTCCGGCATTTACTAATGCCAAGGGGTTAATCGCCGTTATGATCATGGCACCTGCCATGTATGTCGGTTTTGACGTTATCCCGCAGGCGGCAGAAGAAATGAACGTGCCGCTGAAACAGATTCCAAAGGTTCTTTTCCTGGCAATCGCCATGGCTTCCCTCTGGTATATCGGCATGTGCTTTGCAACTGCCATCTCTGCTCCGCACAATATCACCATGAATGGTAAAGTTCCAGTTGCTGATGCCTTTGCTTACCTGTTTAACGCCTCCATGTGGGGTAAAGTCGTTATCGTTGGCGGTCTGGCTGGTATCGTTACCAGTTGGAACGGATTTATCGTCGGTGGTGCCCGGGTTATGTTTGCTATGGGCCGTGCCAAAATGCTGCCTCCGATTTTTGGAACCGTTAATGAAAAGAGCGGCCAGCCTACTGCTGCCCTGCTTCTGATCGGTTTCTTCGTATTAATATCTCCGTTCCTGGGCAAAAATGCCCTGGTCTGGTTCGTTGATGCCAGTTCTTTCGGCACAGTTTTGATTTACCTCATGGTCTCTATCTCCTTCCTGATGCTCAGAAAGCAGGAACCGAACCTGTCCCGACCGTTTAAAGTTAGCAGCGGAAACCTTATTGGCTGGCTCGCTGTTATCATGTCGGTTATCTTTGGTGTTCTCTATCTCCCGTGGTCTCCCGGAGCCCTGGTATGGCCCTATGAATGGGTTATGCTTATAATCTGGGGTGCTATCGGTGTTATCCTGGCTATCTGGAACAAGAGCGCCTACAGCAATGTAACTTCTCAGGAAAGAGAACTGCTGATTTTCGGCAAAGAGTTGGCCAGGACCGACAGACTGTAAAATTAACCAACTTTTATAGTTAGAGAAAGATGATTCCTTTAGGAATCATCTTTTCTCTAACTAGAATAATTTATTCATGATTTAATGTGGGAATTTGAAAACTACATGGCTCAGGCTGAGAGCCAAATAGATTTGGGCTGGGGGGTAAGTACGCTACAGGCGATATGGCAGTATAGGTAGGCCAGGTCTTTTAAAGGCTGGATTTCAGCCCATCATGGGCCTGGGGAGAAGAGTGCAGTTATACAAACTTTCCCCTTTAAAGGGCAGGTAGTTATATGTTGTGTAACTGTAATATATTGGCCGGAAATACCCTAAATTACTGACTTTGTGGCTTGTCTAGCGTGTCCGGACTCTGATAAAATTAATCTGTTGTTTTAATCTTCTAATAATTTAAGGAAGTGATTCATCAGTGTTCAGTGAAACAGTCATGTATGGTGGTTTGGTCATAGTATTGTTGTTGGTGCTTTCTTTGCCTTTTGTAGTGAAAAAGGTAGAAGAAAATCTGGAAGTTTTTCTCTTTATAATGGGTTTGGCCGCGGCGATTATTTCCGGCGTATTGGGCAAGGAGCTCGCTTTAAAAGCCCTGGAAGAGCCGATTATGATCACCCTGGCAGTTCTGGTAGCCGGCCTTTTGTTCCGTTATTTCCAAAAGAATATAGCCGGCGGTATGGACACCATCAAGCACAAGATATCCTACAAGGTACTGTTCTTCTTTATTATCGTAATTTTGGGATTAGCATCCAGTTTTATTACTGCTATCATTGCTTCTCTGGTATTGGTAGAGATTGTCAATAGCCTTCACTTGGATCGCAAGAGCGCCATCGCTCTTGATATCATCGCCTGCTTCTCCATCGGTTTGGGGGCGGCTTTGACCCCGGTCGGCGAGCCGCTGGCAACCATAGCTATTTCGAAAATGAATCAAGGATTTTTCTATCTGATAGACATCCTGGGCGTTTTCATTATCCCCGGAATTATTGCTCTCGGAATATTTGGTGCTTTTTATATCAAGCCGTCTAATGCTGACAGCGGTTTATCGGTCGGCGACGAAGGGGAAACCATTAAAGATGTTATTATCAGAGCTCTGAAGGTTTATCTCTTCGTTATGGCTCTGGTCTTCCTGGGAGAAGGATTTAAACCGGCTATCGATAAGTTTGTCATCGGCTTAAACAGCCAAATCCTCTTCTGGTTGAACATGATCTCCGCCATCCTGGATAATGCAACACTGACCGCAGCCGAAATCAGTATAAAGATGACCACCGAACAGGTAACAGCTGTATTAATGGGTCTCTTGATCAGCGGCGGCATGCTCATTCCCGGCAATATACCCAATATTATTTCTGCCGGCAAACTGAAAATCGGCAGCAAAGAGTGGGCCAAGCTGGGCGTACCCCTCGGCCTGGTAATCATGCTGATCTACTTTGTGATTATCTTTTACATTCTGCACGTCTAGTTTACGGGCGAGCTTAGTTAAGAGATAATTACCAAAACTAATGGAGGAAGTCCTAATGTCAGAAACAGGAACTTTTACACTAAAATCAGGGCTCGCTCAAATGCTTAAAGGCGGCGTCATCATGGATGTCACCACCCCTGAACAGGCTAAAATTGCAGAAGAGGCAGGTGCCTGTGCAGTTATGGCTCTGGAAAGGGTGCCGGCAGATATCCGCGCCGCCGGCGGGATAGCCCGTATGGCCGATCCAACTGTGGTTCTCAAAATCATGGACGCAGTTACCATACCGGTTATGGCCAAATGCAGAATTGGGCACTTTGTTGAAGCTCAGGTGCTGGAATCACTTGGCGTCGATTATATTGATGAGAGTGAAGTCCTGACCCCGGCTGATGATAAATACCATGTCAACAAAAAAGATTTTAAAGTACCCTTTGTTTGCGGTGCCAGGAATCTGGGAGAAGCTTTGCGTCGAATCGGTGAAGGTGCTGCCATGATTCGTACCAAAGGGGAACCCGGCACCGGTAATGTAGTCGAAGCGGTACGGCATATCCGTCAGGTTAATGATGAGATTCGCTGGGTCAGCAATCTGCCGGTTGAGGAACTGATGACGGCAGCCAAGGAACTACAGGCCCCTTATGAACTGGTAGTGGAAGTGGCAAGCAGAAAATCACTTCCGGTGGTTAACTTTGCTGCCGGCGGAATTGCTACCCCGGCCGACGCGGCCCTGATGATGCAGCTGGGTTGTGACGGAATCTTTGTTGGTTCCGGTATATTTAAATCTGGAGACCCGATGAAGCGGGCTAAAGCCATCGTTGCAGCTACTACGCATTTCCGGGATGCTGCCGTTTTGGCTGAAGTCTCCCGTGACCTGGGAGAAGCCATGGTAGGAATCAATATCCCTGATATCAGGCCAGAAGAGAGGATGCAGGATCGTGGCTGGTAAGAAAATTGGTATCCTGGCCATGCAAGGGGCATTCATTGAACACGAAAATGCAGTTCGCCGCTGCGGCGCTGAAGCTGTGCAGATCAGAACCCGAGAGGAATTAAACCAGGTTGATGCCCTGATTATTCCCGGCGGAGAGAGTACGACTATCGGTAAACTGCTTCATAAATTTGAATTAGATGAAGATATCAAGAAGCAGAGTCAGGCGGGAATGCCAATCTGGGGAACCTGTGCCGGAATGATTCTCTTGGCCAAGGAAATTGTCGGCTTCGATCAGCCGCGTCTGGAACTTATGAATATCCGGGTGATTCGCAATGGCTTTGGAAGACAGGTAGACAGCTTCGAAACGGAACTAGAAATTGATAATTTGGGAACCAGCCAGGGAGTCTTTATACGCGCACCTTATGTTGAAAAGGTATGGGGCGGAGCCGAGGTCCTGTCCAAATTCGATGATCGGATCGTCATGGTACAACAGGGGAAACTGCTGGCAACCGCCTTTCATCCTGAATTAACACCAGATTTATCGATTCATAATTACTTTATTAAAATGGCTTGAACTGGTTTAAAAATTATCAAGCTTACCGAACATTATTCCTGGAACCACGCTGAACGCAGTTTGTTTGCAATTAGTAAAAGAGCCTTTAGATCCCATCGGGGGTTTAAAGGCTCTTTTGTAATATGGGATCGCAAACTGGTATGCTCTCATTCAGTTTGAATTAAGGATCTAGTGAATTACTTGTCACCTTCTTCGGGCACGATGCAAATAAATACGAAATCTTCTTCACCGCGATTTTTAAACTGATGCAGTGCATTTCCGGGCACATATGCGGTAGAACCTTTTTCCACCGGATATTCCTGGCCTTCTAAAAACAAGACTCCCTGTCCGCTCACAATATAATTAATATGAGGCCAGGCATGTGAATGTCGGGGGGTAAAACCGTCTTTGCCCAATGTAAAAAGCCGCATGACCCAACCTTCCCAGCCTTGATCAGGTCCAACCAGGCTTTGTTTTATTACCCCAGAGGCTGCTGGCGATTGAATCCTAATTTGTTCGATGTCCCGTTCATGACTAACAAACATCTGTCCACCTCCCCAATATATTATCTATCTTAAGTTTAATGGTTTTAAGCAATTATTAATATTTCTTGAAAAAAGAAACAGTAAGCCTATGCGCCACATCCCGGTTTAACTACTCAGTATTTCCCGCTCCATATGTAATAAGTTCCAATTGGGTCCATTTAAACATCCAGGTATATCTATTGCATTTATAAAATGGACAATGAAAAGAATTTGTCTCAGGGTGAATGAACGAGGGGGCAGCAAATAACCGGTGTTTCTAATTGGCCACTGCCCCCAAAGGCCTGGCTAAATAATTTAATAAGAGGTCATTAATTCAATACTGAATGAAGAAGTCAGAAATGCTTCCAGCCTAATTGTCGAAAAATAGGGAACAATGTTGCAATTTTTGAATAATTAATGCAAATGGTACTCTTTTTCAACAAGGAGTACTATCTATTTCTGTTTAACCCCCACCAGAAAGGAGATTAATTAACATATTTTCAACATTTTATTAATATGGAACGAAACTTGCTATATGTTATCTGGGTTACAGCAATATTAACCGGGTTAAAGGTAAAAGCTATTCTGGACAAAGAGCCAAAGTAATGTTAGCTCCGCTGATTATTACTGATGCCCAGGTAGATGCTAGTCTGGATATCTTAGAAAAATGTAAATAATAAGACCAGGATAGCTGCTAACTTTTTAACAGTTTCTTTGAGGGACTTAAAAGATATGGCGATTTTAGGAAAACGAAGAGAGGTTAGACAAAAATGACAGCTGCTAAATCCTATGTCGAAAAAGTTATCGCAAAAGTGAAGAAGATGGACGGGACCCAACCGGAGTTTTTACAGACGGTAGAAGAAGTCCTGCCTACTCTGGAACCAGTTATGGAAAAGCATCCGGAGTATATCAAAGCCAACCTGCTGGAAAGAATGGTTGAGCCCGAACGTCAGATCGCTT
>JBLNAA010000084.1:0-13950 GCA_050259135.1 Methylocystaceae bacterium
AGGTTTCGATAGCCTTCCATATCTCGTGCCAGCAAAACTAGATGATACTGTGAATCATCTAACCGGGGCTGTTTATCCAGACGGCTGCGGGGAGCCACATAGACCTCACAGCCAATAATTGGCTTGACCCCTACCTTTAGCGCTTCTTTATAAAAATCCATTACTCCATACATGACCCCATGATCGGTAAGCGCAACCGCCGGCATCCCCAATTCTTTAGCCCGTGCTACCAGGCTTTTTACCCGGGTGGCACCATCGAGCAGACTATATTCACTATGATTATGCAGGTGAACAAACCCTTCGCTCATTTCTCCCCTACCCTACTCATTAAGCGGCAGTGCAACATCACAGGGATCGGCACCGGTTAATGCAAGCAATTGGTCAAAGGTAACCGGTACTGCTGAATGTGGACTTCCTGCCGCCGCATATACTACCTCAAAGCGGCGTAAGCTGGCATCAGCATAAATCGGGATCGGTTGGGGCAGGTCAAAGGGGCAGACCCCTCCCGGGGGATAACCGGTCACTTCCATCACTTCATCAGCATTGGCCATCCGTACCCGGGATCCAGCCAACTGTTTGACCAGTTTGGAATCAAGACGGACATCACCGGCTGCCACCACCATTATGTAATTATCCTTACCCTTATAAAGAATGCTCTTGGCAATCTGTCCAACTGCCAGTCCCAGTGCATTAGCTGCCAGTTCTGAAGTACTGGTATCTTCCTTCAGAACAATTACTTCAATCCCGGGTATAATTCTGTTTATGTAACTTTGTATCCTCTCCTCAATCAATGCTTAAACTCCTTTCATGTTTAACCTTTGGCATCCATTTTTATCTGTCGGAGACGACGAGCCAGTAATCCGCCGACTCGGCCGCAGTCAGCCGCCGACAGACCATCCCATCCTACCTCTGCTATGCGAGTATCTAACCCGATTTCATTAATGATCTCTAATTTAAGCAGATCCTTCTCGGTTAGCGGTTTCTTTTTTTTCGGTGTTCCAGCCATAATCATCCTCCATCAGTTATTCTATAAGCTAGCCACCAGGTTATATAGATCAGCGATAGTACCCTGGTGATCTGGAATTATAATCTCCTTTTTCGCAGGAATCAGCCGTTCAGTTAACAAAAATGTGCTCATACCCAACCGTGATGCCACTATATCTTCACCCACATCATTACCCACCACCAGGCATTCAGACGGGCTGACCCCGATATAGCCGCAAATCTCTTCATAATATTCAAGATGAGGTTTGGTATAATGCATGTTGTCGTAAGTGGTAACCAGAGCATAAGGATATTTATCGACTCCGGCCCAGTTTAACCGCTGATTAATGGCAGTATTGGGGAATAAAGAATTGGTGGCAATTACCACCGTCTTTCCCCGATCAAATACCATCTGCATGATTTCAGGAATCCTGGGAAATTGAGAGCAGTAGTTCTTTAACTTTGGAAATCCGTACTCATAGAAATCCAGAAAAAACTGACGCATTACAGCTTCATCAGCCTGATAACGCGGATAGAAATTTTCATCAAAGACTTCCCAGTTATATTTACCGGCATCGCGGTTAAACACCATCGCTTGAACTGCTTCATTGACTAACCCGGGTAATTCCTTATAAGGCAATTCTTTTTCTTTGGCCATTGCCATCATAACCCGAAAATAATGCTGCAGAAACAGATCCATATCGATATCCAGTAAGGTTCCGTCAAGATCAAATAAGACCGCCTGGCACTGCAAAGTAGTAACCTCCTGTTAGAAAGAACTTATTCCACATTATAAATGATACCACCTGGCAGGCGGGGGCCAAAACCGTACAATAATTTTGGATGCCCTGTTAGCTGCCTGACAGTGCTGTCACCAAGTAGAATCTCCATAAACTGGGTCGCCTTCGGACAATCCGGGCGTGGAGCAAAGGGCAGCTAATGGTGCCTTATCCTTATGCGCAAAAAAATAGCCGGGCATTAATGCCCGGCAGCATCTTCTTCTCAGTCGTCAAAAGCATTTAACGATACCTTGATTACATCCATTCCCATAACATAATAGGCAATACGAATAGCCTGCGCGATTTCACCAGTGGTTGCTCCCGCGTCACGAGCTTGTTTGGATAAAGACTTTACCCCATCACTTGCTCCTTTGTACACATCCAGGGCGAGGGCAATCAAAAATCGTGTTTTTTCATCAAGCGGTCCTTCCGCCATGGCACCGTCGACTACCTGTTTGACCACCGCCTGAAACTCGGGATCATACTGTTTATAATTATCGACAAACCAGGGCACTTTCACCTGCAAACCGCTTACCTCCCAGGAATTTATTCTGCTCTTTAATTTCTATTAATTGACGCCGATACCTGCTGTCTCTCGAAAAATATTAACTGCTGCTGGCAAATAAAACGAAGCCTTGGTTCCCATACCCGTTTCATTAGGCTGCAGCCTGATATAACCTCGATGAATCATGGCTATATGTTCGGCAATATTTAAACCCAAACCGGTACGATCAACATGAGAACTGTAAAAAGGCTGAAAAATGTAGTCCGGATTATAGCCACCGGCTCCCCGATCAACTACTCTGATTTCTACCATAGTCAGGGACCGATGATAATGAGCACTGACGGTCAGATATCCCCCGGAGGGCATGGCTTCCATACCATTGTGAACTAAACAAAGAACCGCTTCCCGCAGTTGCTCATAATGTCCTTTGATGATTACCTCGGGCGGATTTTCATCCATCTGCACCTTAACCTTCATGGTGGTAGCAGTCGTCTGCATGCTGCGTTTGATACCCTGCAGCAAATCAGGAAGAGCAATCAGCTGTTGGCCCCCGGATGGAAATGCCAGATGGGATATACGATCCAATACCTCTTCTATTCGGTGTAGTTCTTCTAAAGCCCATTCACAATACTGTTCATTATTTTCCGGTGCTGTTTGATGCTGGATCAATTGAATAAACCCAGCTACTGCGGTCAGTGGATTCTTAAGATGATGGGCCATGCTGGAGGCGAAAGCATTTACTGTTTTCATCGTCTCATACTGCTGCATTTGTTTGGCTCCATTGATCCGAGCCGTAACATTCCGGGCAAAAAGCAGGGCTCCCACCTTAAGGCCCTCGCTATTAACCAGCAATGCAGTACTGCTCTCAACATAAAATATCTGTTTGCTAAGATCAAATGCCTCCAGAATACCCTCATAATTGATACCCGTTTCGAGGGTTTCAAGGAGAATGGAGTGATGATCATTCAGGTATTTTGCTTTTAGCTGTCGGTAATTCTTACCCTTTATCTCCTCCAGTCTTACCCCTGCCCATTCCAGCGCCCAATCAGTGGCATATATCAGCCGCTCCTGCTCATCAATAACCACAATGTACTCACCGGTTCGGCCGGCTAGAGACCTATCCAGGTCGAATCCAAGCTGTTTAATAACCGCAGAAATATCAAGGGGCTCCATTTGGTCTTTTACTATACTGATGCTGTTCATTCTATGTATCCTCCATGACTTGTTCTCGATACACTTGTCCGACCCTTATATTGTATAAATATCTACTGTTCGAAATTAGGAATAATCTGTCTTGACGAAAAAAATAAAAAAGCCACTATAAGTGGCTTTAATTGGGGATTCATATTAAAATATGACTGGCGACATCTTCTGTTATTTTTCTTCTTTATGAATACTTTGTTCTCGGGCCAGACGATTCATATCTATCCGCCGGCCTTCGATCATATAAATAACCATTTCACCAATATTAGTAACATGGTCAGCTATCCGTTCCAAATGACCGGCAGCTAAAAGCAGGGAAGCCGCCTGGGTAATAGTATGCGGGTCCTGCATCATAAATATCAGCAATTCCCGAAATATTTGATCATATATCTGATCAACCTGGATCTCCATATCTACCAGACTATAGGCCAATTCAACATTTCCTTTAACATAAGCATTGAGAGAATCACGCAGCATCTGCTGGCAGATATCCGCCATATGGGGAATATCAATCAGCGGTTTAATATAAGGCTCATCTTTAAGGCTAATGGTTATATCCGCCAGATCCTCAGCATGATCACTGATCCTCTCCAAATCTGTAATTGCCCGAAAAGCAGTCCCGATTGCCCTTAAATCTCCCGCCATCGGCTGTTTAAGTGCCAGCATAGTCAGACATTTATGCTCGATATCGAGTTCCATGGCATCAACCAGATCATCCTGCTGTTTAACTTCATAGGCCAGTTCTATATCCTTAGTAACCATTGACTTGACTGCTTTTTGAATGATTTCCTGCACCAAGACCCCCATTTTTAAGATGTCATCTTTTAAACTATCAACATCCTGTTGGAGCGATACCATGATCAACCACCTCCTAACCGAAACGGCCAGTAATATAATCTTCAGTACGCTTATCCCGCGGATTGACAAATATCAATTCAGTCTTACCTACCTCCACCAGCATTCCGTTCAGGAAAAAGGCTGTATAGTCAGAGACCCGGCCTGCCTGCTGCATATTATGAGTAACGATTACTATGGTATATTGGTCCTTGAGTACGGCAATCAGTTCTTCCAACCGCTGGGTGGAAATCGGGTCTAATGCCGATGCCGGTTCATCCATCAATATTACCTCGGGATCGACCGCCAGTACCCGGGCAATCACCAGGCGCTGCTGCTGTCCGCCGGATAGCGAACGTCCCGGGGTATGCAAACGGTCTTTAACTTCAGTCCATAGATTAGACATGGTAAGGCTTCTTTCCACAATCTCATCCAGGCTGCTCTTATTTCTTACACCTATCAAACGTGGTCCATAGGCTACATTATCATAAATTGACATCGGGAAGGCCAGGGGACGCTGAAACACCATTCCCACTCTTCGCCGCAATTGGATAACATCGGTTTCCGGGTCATAGATATCCCGACCGTCAAGGGTTACCTTGCCATGAATAACCGTTCCCGGGGTTAAATCATGCATGCGATTCAGTGATCGCAAAAAAGTAGATTTACCACAGCCTGAAGGGCCAATCAGTGCGGTAACTCGATGTTCGGGTATATCAAGACCAACTTCATAAAGTGCCTGAAATGATCCATAAAATAGATCCAGGTCACGTACCGACATTTTAATGTTTTCTTCAGCCATAGTTTTCATCTCCAGAATATGTGAAAGTACTATTTTAATTCCAACCGGTTACGCAGTACATAAACCAGATAATTAAAAATCAAGATCATGATCATTAAAACCAGGGCGGTGGCATAAGCCCGGGATAGTGAAATACCCTCTGAAGCCAGTACATAGAGATGTACCGGTAAGGTTCTCATCGAATCAAAAACTGATGAGGCAATCCCCAGGGCACTGCCAGCGGTCAGCATAACTACTGCTGTTTCTCCAGCCGCCCTTCCCACCGCCAGAATGATACCGCTAAGTATACCTGAACTGGCTGCCGGCAGAACAATCCGGAAAATAGTCTGTTCGCGGCTGGCACCCAGAGCCATGCTGTTCTCCCTATACTCCTGAGAAACCGCAATAATGGCTTCCTGGGAAGTTCTCATAATCATCGGCAGCACCATCAAAGCCAGGGTAAACGCGCCGGAAAGGATGGACCAACCCCAGTTTAGAATGGTAACAAAGAACACTAATCCGAATAAGCCATACACAATTGAAGGAATTCCGGCCATTGTCTCAACTGAAGTGGTGACCAGGCTATTTAGACGTTTGGGGCCTCGGTACTCCTCAATATAAACCGCACTGCCCACTCCAATCGGTGCGGCAATAATTATTGCCAGTAAGGTAACATAAACCGTGGCCACAATGGAATTGAAAACACCACCAAATTTACCCCCTGCGCGGGCCTCAGTGGTTAAAAACTCCCAGCTTAAAGCAGGTAACCCGCCGGCAACTACAAACCAGATTATAGCTGCTAATATACCAACGACTAAAATACTGCCCATGATCGCTAACGAAGTCAGTATGGTATCCATCCTGCGCATCTAATATACCTCTCTTCGTATCGCTTTACGCGCCAGAAGGTTCAGCACCAGGATAAATAATAATAACACAAATCCGGTGGCAAACAGCGCTGATAAATGATCTCCGGTAGCATAACCCATCTCTAGTGCCACATTGCCCGTCAAGGTACGCACCGGCTCCGCAATGCCTTTAGGGAAGGCCACCATATTACCAGTGACCATAATTACTGCCATGGTTTCCCCGAATGCCCTTCCCAGACCCAGGACTAGAGCAGCAATAATTCCAGATCGGGCCGCCGGGTAAACCACCCCAAAAATAGTCTGCCAGCGGGTGGCACCCAAGGCCATAGAACCCTCGCGAAACTCTCTGGGTACTGCCAACATGGCTTCTCTTGATACACTGATAATTGTTGGCAGTATCATTACCCCCAAGACGATACTGCCCGCTAACACTGAAAATCCCGGACCAGCAAAGAGGCGGCGAACCCAGGGGACAATAATCACTAACCCAAAAAAGCCATAAATAACCGAAGGTATTCCCGCTAACAGGTCAACCAGCGGGTTAAATACTTTGGCCATCCGTATTTTAGCAATTTCAGCAAAATAAGTGGCAACCCCCAATCCCAGTGGTGCCCCTAATAACAGTGCTCCCATGGTTACATAAATAGTTCCCACAATCATAGTGGCAATGCCAAACTGTCCCTGAGTGGGTGCCCAGTCACTTCCCAACAGGAAATTAAAAATTCCTACCTTGAGCATCAGCGGAGCAGCCCGTCCACCCAGCATCAGCACGATAGCCAGCACTGCAATTATCACAAACAGCGCGGAAAGGAAGAATAGTGTACTGGCTATCCTTCCTTTAAGCTCACTCTTTTTTTTAGGGGAGGGAGGGGCTGATCGCCCCTCCTGATTATGCAAAATAGTCATTTTAACCCTCGCCTTAGTCCAGCCTATTTAAGCAGAACCAAACCTTCATCTTGGATAATTTTTTGTCCTTCGGCACTCTCAATATAATCATAGAATTTTTTAGCCAGCTCAGAAGGAGTACCCTTGGTCAGATAGAGGAAAGGTCTTGAGATCGGATACTTACCATCTTTTACGGTCTGAGCATTTGCTTCTACTCCATTTACCGTGACCGCATGTACACCTTCACCTAATCCGGTCAAGGATACATAGCCAATAGCATTTTTATCTGTTGATACCGCTGATTTAACCGCTCCGGTAGAACTTTGCTCCACGCTTTTGGCCAGCGGTGTATCCTTGCCCATAACTAATTCCTCAAATGCCCCCCGGGTTCCGGAACCGGCTTCACGGTTAATCACCGCAATCTTTCCATCACTGCCGCCGACATCTTTCCAATTGGTCACTTTACCGGCAAAAATATTCTTAATCTGCTCCATGGTAAGGGCTTTGATCCCATTGTCCTTGTTAACAATTACTGCAATTCCGTCTTTACAAATAACAAACTCATTAAGTCCCTTGGCCTTTTCTTCTGCTTTTAATTCGCGAGACGAGGATCCGATATTGATCGTCCCAGCAATAGCCTGTTCGATACCTACTCCCGAGCCACCACCCTGAACTGTTACCTTGGTACCAGGGTTAGCGGCCATAAAACCTTCGGCCAGCAGTTCCGAAAGCGGCTGTACGGAAGTAGAACCAGCAATTGTCAATTGCTGCTGACCACCAGTTGCCGATTTCTGATCATTAGTTTTGCTCCGGCAGCCAGCCAGAGTTCCTAACAGCAGTACCATAATCAGTGCCAGAATAAGACCCTTTTTTTTCATTGATATTTTACCTCCTAAAAATCGTCGCCTTTTCATTAGCTCTAATAACATCATAGCAGCGTCCTTTTAAGGTTTATTTTGCACCAGGTTAACTTTGCGTTCTTTTAATGTAAATTTCCCGTAAATTGCCGACCTATGCGACAACCCTGCCTGGTATCGGTACAAAACGGCGGCAACGATGCTTTCCCTGGTGGAAATTGGTATGACCGCAGGCTCTTTAACCTATAAAAAATGCCGGTGCTTGGTTAAGCACCGGCATTTTAAAAATAAACATATTTTTTAAAAAGTAGTTGGTAATTCAAAATAGAAGGTGCTGCCTTCTCCCAGGATACTGGTTACTCCGACTGTCCCACCATGAGCCTCAATAATATGGCGAACGATGGACAATCCCAGTCCAGCTCCCCCGGTCTGACGGCTGCGGGCTTTATCTACCCGATAAAAGCGTTCATAAACCCGGCTTAATTCCGACTCAGAAATGCCAATTCCCTGGTCGTGTACCTCTACCTTCACGTGATCCCGATTATTTATAATGTTGATACTAATCCGTGCCGGAGGCTCCGAATATTTGATCGCATTATCGAAAAGATTGGTAAAGACCTGGATCAGTAAATCCCGATCCGCCATCACTACTGCTGCGCCATCAACATTAAATTCAAACTCAGTTCCCCTGCCGGTCAATAATTCAGCAGTTTCCCGGGCTACTTCAGCCAGGTCAAGGCGTTCACGTTTTAAGGTGACGGCACCAGTTTCTAAACGCGATATATTCATCAGGTTTTTTATCATCCGGTCCATCCGGCCTGCTTCATTAAATATGATCCCAGCAAATTCACGAACGGTATCAGGTCTATCGGCTTCATTAATCAGGGTTTCGGCAAAACCGCTGATCGCAGCAATCGGGGTTTTTAATTCATGCGATACATTGGCAGCAAAATCCTTGCGTACTTCTTCCAGCCGTTTGATCCGGGTTATATCTCGGATTACTAATAAGGCACCTTTAATATTTTGTCCGCCGGTTATTACCGGTACACCCATCGCTTCTACCATAGTCTCACCACGAGTGTACAGGGTAACCTCTCGGTTAAACTGCTCGGCACTGGCTAACACCTGCTCTATCAAACGCACTAAGTCATAACTGCGTACTACCTCAACCAACTTCTGTCCGTTGTAGGAAGTATCCCTATCCAACCCTAACAATTCGTGCATAGCCGGATTAACAAACTCAATTCGCTGGTTAGTGTCTACCAGCAGCAATCCATTAAGGGTGGTGTCTAAGACCGTTTTCAGGCGATCATTAACCAGAGAGATTTCATTGATATTATTGTTTAGAGAATAAGCCATGGAATTAAAGGCATCGGCCAGCTTGCCAAAGTCATCATCTTCAAAGTGATAAACCCGGCGGCTGAGGTTTCCTCCCGCCATATCCTGGGCCGCATTGGTTATCTCCGCCAGAGGATAATATAGCCGTCGGCTGATCAAAAGGGCCGCCAGGGCACCAACGATAGTTGCCACCAATACTGCCAGAAAGAAAACTCCTGCCAGATGGCGCTGCAGTTCATGAATGTAATCTATCTTGACCGCCAGTCTTACAGCACCGATAATCTGGGTCTGATAATGCACCGGTACGGCCACATATAACATGTCGTATCCTAAAGTACGGCTGTATCTCCTGATCACCCCAATTTCTCCATGATCAAGGGCCTTGCGAATTTCGGGGCGAGTCCGGTGATTTTCCATTTTAGCAGGTTCATATTGGGAATCACCGAGTACAACTCCGCCACTGCTGATGATGGTTATTCGAGTACCGCTCTCTTGTGCTATTCGCTGTGCCAGCGGCTGCATTGGCTCAATCTCCGGTTCATATTGTAAAGCCACCAGCTCAGCCAAGACTTTGCCCTGATCCTTAAGATAATCTTCCAGGCTGGACACATAGATGTTCTCAAGGCGTGGCAAAGCCAGCAAAGAAAAGGTGATTAAGGCTACAATGATGACCACTATGTGGGACAGGTTTATTCTGCTTTGGAAGCTTCTAGTCATCAGATTTCTCCTCAAATTTGTATCCAATCCCGCGGATTGTCTTTATATACCTGGGATTACGAGTATCTTCCTCCAGCTTCTCCCGCAATTTTGATATGTGAACGTCAAGAACCCGACTTCCAGTCTCAACATCATAGCCCCAAATAGTATCCAGAATATAATCACGTTTTAGTACCCGTCCCTGGTTACGGATCAGCAGGGACAACAGCTCAAATTCTTTAAGGGTGAGTTCAACCTGTTCATCATTAAGGTAAGCCTGGTAAGCATCCATATTAACTGCAATCGGTCCAGAGCGATAAATATGCTGCTGTTCCTGAGCAGGAAGTACAGACCTGCGCCTTAGAATAGCTTTCACCCGGGCTAATAGTTCTCGTACCCCAAAAGGTTTGGTGACATAATCATCGGCCCCCATCTCCAAACCTAAAACCTTATCAATCTCTTCATCCCGAGCAGTTAACATTAATATCGGCACATCATACTTTTCCTGGCGCAGCCGCCGGCAAATCTCCAAACCACTTACCCCCGGCAGCATCAGATCGAGGATAATCAAATCCGGCCGTTCATGCTGCAGAATTTCCAGGGCACTAAGCCCATCAGCCGCAGTTACGGTTTGGTATCCTTCCCGTTGTAAATTATGGGTTATCAGCCTCAATAGGGCTTCTTCATCATCTACCACAAGAATCTTAGACATGACTGACCTCCCTTGCTCTTAAAGAAATCTTAACATTTTGAAAAAACTTTCTCCAAATACGAGCTATAAATTATATCCATAAACTTATTTAAATACGAAAGGAGTTTGGTATGAAGATCAATCGCAAGTTTATTGCTGTTGGTTTGGCACTAGTAATAGTAGCTGCCACGAGTATTACCGCCATAGCAGCTTCCAGCAGTGATACCACTACCACAAATAAATCTGATACCAAGGGTATGAAAGGCTATGGCGGCATGATCGGTGGTCTTGGTCAATCACTTGAAGTAGTCAAAACCCTGACTGGTCTTACCAGTGACGAAATTCAAACCCTGTTAAAAGACGGCAAGACCCTGGCTGAAATCGCCGCTACTAAGAATGTATCTCAAGATGATCTGGTTGCTGCCCTGGTTAAAGACACCACTGCCAAACTGGACACCTTGAAAACCAATGGCAAAATAACTCAATCACAGTATGACAAATGTCTCACTGATCTAAAAGACCGCATCACTAAAGAAGTTACCGAAACCCGACCCGCAGGTCTGGGCCGAGGCGGTATGTTTGTTGGTCTTGGCCAGTCACTGGATGTAGTTAAAACCTTAACCGGTCTTACCAGCGACGAAATTCAGGCTCTGTTAAAAGACGGCAAGACCCTGGCTGCAATCGCGGCTACCAAAAATGTATCCCAGGATGATCTAGTCGCTGCCGTGGTTAAAGACACTACCGCCAAACTGGATACCTTGAAAACCAACGGCAAAATAACCCAGGATCAGTACGACAAGTTCATTGCCGATTTAAAAAACCGTATCACCAAAGAAGTAACCGAAACTCGGCCCGAAGGCAAAGGGATTGGCGGCCCCGGCCAGTCACTGGATGTAGTTAAAACCTTAACCGGTCTTACCAGCGACGAAATTCAGACCCGGTTAAAAGACGGCAAGACCCTGGCTGCAATCGCGGCTACCAAAAATGTATCTCAGGATGATCTAATTGCTGCTTTGGTTAAAGACGCCACCGCCAAACTGGATTCCGCAAAAACTGATGGCAAAATAACGCAGTCGCAGTATGACAAATGTCTTACTGATCTTAAAGACCGTATTACTAAAGAAGTAACCTCTACCCGACCGGAAGGTCCTGGCCGTGGCGGCCATGGCCGGGGTATGCATGGTGGCCCGGGAATGGGTTCTGGCACTCAATCTCCGAACCAGACCGACAGCAGTACGAAAACTAACAGCTAATAGTTAATATATTCTCACTTACCCATTCACTATTTTTTACTGGGGAGGTCTGACCTCCCCTTTGTTTTCTATTTCAACCATGCTATTCTGAAAACGGCGTTATGACTTGCTTAATTTATCCTATACCTTTCAGGTTTAACTGCTGGTAACCTTAATGTTAAGCCCGGGTAATATTTACGTAATCTTTTTGTACCAATTTGGATCTTGTAGGCAGCAGATATTATGATGGCTGTAAATATCGGTTACGGGGAGGCTCCAATGGAAGCACTTATTTTGGTGGTTGAAGACGAGAACCAGCTGCGGGAACTTCTGGCTGAACACCTGAACAGTGAAGGCTTCAAAGTGATAACTGCGGCTAATGGTCAGGAAGCACTCCGGCTATGGCGTGAACAGCGCCCCGATTTAATCGTGCTTGACCTAATGATTCCGCTTTTGTCGGGCATGGAAGTTCTGAAAATAGTCCGCCAGCAAAACAGCACCCCGGTGGTTATTCTTACCGCCCGTTCCGATGAAGTGGATAAACTGCTGGGATTGGAATTGGGTGCTGATGATTATATGACCAAGCCCTTTTCGCCGCGTGAACTAAGTGCACGGGTTCGGGCGGTATTGAGACGCAGCTTAAATCGGGACGATAACCACCAAATTACCCTGGGCAACCTGGATATTGTTACTGAAAGACATGAGGCCCTGTTGGATGGACAACTGCTGCCGCTCACTATCAGTGAATTTCGTATTCTTTCTGTACTGGCCGAACACCCGGGGCAGGTCTTTTCCCGCTTGCAGCTATTAGAGCGGGTATTTGGTGATATTTATGAAGGTTACGAGCGAACCATTGATACTCATATCAGCAACCTGCGTAAAAAGATGGAACAAAGTGTAACCCACGAACAGGGAGTTAAAATTCGTACTGTTTACGGTGCTGGTTACAAGTTAGTATCGGAGGACCAGTAATGAGAAGGCCTGGGTTGTCTCGGCGAATTACATTGTATTTGGTTACCGCCGCAGTAGCATCGGTAATAATATCTTCTCTGCTGGTATTAGGGGTTTTTCGCCAGCAATTCTGGACCTATATCAACCGCGGCAATGAGCAGGAGGCCGCCCAATGGGCTCCGCTTATTATCAGTTATTATCAGGCTAATGCCGGTTTTACCGGCTTACAGGAAGCTCTTATCTACAATGATTTGATGGGAAAGAATCATGATGGCCCCGGTCCCGGGTTTGGCGGCGGTTTTATACGCGGGCGTCATCTCCTGGTCACCGATATATCCAACCGGGTCGTTGCCGATAGTGAATTTACGAAATTAGGTCAGGTTATACCACCGGATGAACTAAAGACTACTCGGGTTAAGATGATGATAAATAACCGTCTGATCGGTTCATTATATTTATTTAGTCCCCTTTCCGCCGGCTTGTCTTCCCTGGAAAAGGACTTTATTTCCCGTACCACGGTTATCACAATTTGGATGGTATTGACTATCGGACTGGTAGCCTTGATTCTGGGCTGGCTGCTTGGCCGGCGCATCGCCATCCCTCTGGGTCACATCTCCCAGGCCATGCATCGGGTTGCCGGCGGCGACCTCCAAGTAAGAGTAATGCCGCAGGGTGACCCCGACCTTACCCTGTTAGGTCAGGATTTCAACCAGATGGCTCAACGCTTGGAAGAAACCGAACAAGCACGTAAACGGCTGACCAGCGATGTTGCTCATGAGCTGCGTACCCCCCTGGCTTTACTCAGAGGTCAGTTGGAAAATATGCAGAATTCTGATCAGATTTTAACCGGAGAGAAAGTGACTCTGCTTCTGGATGAGGTGATTCGCCTGACCAGATTGGTGAAGGATTTGGAGGATATCTCCCTGGCCGAAAGTAAGGCCATGGTGCTTAACATAATCGATCTGCCGCTGTCGAGGCTATGGGAACGGTTATCCCCGATAGAATTAGCCATGGAGGAAGCAGGATTTAATTATATCATTGAGGTCGATCCTGAGATTACAAGCGTTAAGGCAGATGAAACCCGGCTGTTACAGGTTATGATCAATCTGCTCAGCAATGCTATGCAGCATCTCAGCGGAGGTAATAAAGTTTTAGTTCAGGTTACCCATGATGATAATATGACCCGCTTTGTGGTTACCGATAACGGTCCAGGAATTAACCCGGAAGATTTACCTCATGTCTTTGACCGTTTTTATCGTACCGACAGCAGCCGTAACCGTTTACAGGGTGGAATGGGGCTTGGCTTGGCTATTGCCCGCGGCCTGGTTCAGGCACACGGAGGTAC
>JBLNAA010000085.1:0-13694 GCA_050259135.1 Methylocystaceae bacterium
TAATAGGGTTTAAGCCTATGGGCCACCACACTGGCCGCATTGCCCCTTTTCTGCAGTATCCCTTCTACCGCCAAAGGCCCGGTTTGCGGAGCAAAAATGTACTGCCCATATTTCTGATAGACATCCTCAAATACTGTTACATCGGTTAAGCCCCATTCATCTTCCAGGGACATAAATACGGTTATCCGGCCTGACCTGGTGGGAGGACGGTGCGGCCGGTAGAGAAGACCCGCCACCTTAATCCTGCTATCTGGCTCTGCCTGCGCAATATCCCTGCTGCTAAGATACCCCCTGTTTTTGAGATCTGACCGCAGTTTCTCCATCACGTGACCCCGGACATCAATACCGAGCAGCTCGATTTCCCATGTACGTTTTTGTTCATCGGAAAAATCAGCAATTACTACCGTATCTTTGATATCTTCATCTATAAGCGATGCCTGTTCACTGGCGGCCTGTTTTCTACGTTGTACGTAAGCGGGGAGCAGCGATATCAGACCTCGGCGGTTTTTCTCAATAGTATCCAGGGTGCCGCATTTAATCAGGCTTTGCAGCTCATCTATCGACAGACCGGTTCTCAAAACCAGATCACCCAGCGAGGTAAATGGGCGGTGATTGATGATATCTTCAATTCCATTTCTGCTTAAGCCTTTGATTTGGGAGAGAGACACCCGAATATTACCTTCTTCAACCGTAAAGTACGGCTCACTGCAGTTGATATCGGGAGGCAGTATACTGATATCTTTATTCCTAGCCTCCAAACAGATAATATGGGGCGGATAATAGCCCATGGGCTGGTTACTGAGAATTGCCGCATAGAACTCAGCCGGATAATGCTCCAATAAATAAGCGGTCTTGTAGGCGGTAGTGCCAAAAGCAGCCGCATGGCCTTCACAAAAACCATACGATGCATAACCAACCATCTGGCTGAAGATGGTTACCGCCAGTTCCCGTTCAATACCATTTTGTTCGGCCCGAGCCACAAATTGACGCCCGATTTCTTCCATGGCTGCCTGGGAGCGGGCATGGCTCATCACCCGCCGGAGCTGATCGGCCTCACCGGGAGTAAAACCAGCTATCGCCTCAGCAATCTCCAGGACCTGTTCCTGATAGAGAATTACCCCATAGGTATCCTTTAATATTGGCTCCAGGCGCGGGTGGAGAAAAACAATCGGTTCTTTTCCCTGACGGCGGTCAATAAATGGCTCCACCATATTGCCCTTGATCGGCCCTGGTCTGATCAGAGCTACGCTGGCTACCAAATCTTCTATAGTTGAAGCTCCTAAACGAGCCTGCAACGCTCGCTGGGCGGGACTCTCCAATTGGAATACCCCGATAGTATGACCCGTTCGCAGCAGCTCATAGGTATCCGGGTCACCCATCGGTATTTCATCATAATTGATTTTTTCCTGCTCCCGGTTAATCAGAACTACTGCATCATCAACTGCACCCAGAGTACGCAGGGACAGTAAATCTAACTTAATAAGTCCCAGCGCTTCCACATCGTCTTTATCAAACTGGGTGATAACCATACCCTTGGCAGCTGTTTGCAGGGGGGTAATATCGATTAAAGGCTCCCGGCTAATAACCAGGCCCCCCAGATGCGTGCCTAAGAAACGCGGGAAGCCAGCTACTTTCTCACAGAGATCAAGCAGAAGCTCAAACTTCCGGCTCTTTATATTGCTGTTTCTCAGCTCGGGCAGGTGCTCCATGACGCGGCGGATGCCATCGGCATGAACCCAGGGCATCTTTTTGGCCAGCGCACCAACTTCTTCTTCCGATAAACCGAGGGCTTTGCCAATATCGCGGAGAGCAGAGCGGGCTTGAAAGGTGTTATAGGTGGCTACGCTGGCCACATGGTCTTTGCCATATTTCTGATACACATATTCAGCAACCTTATCCCGATAACGCGAGTCAAAATCCACATCGATATCGGGATTCTCCCGACGTTCCAGGCTCATGAACCGTTCAAACAACAGACCCCGATTCCAGGCATCCACCTCAGTTATGCCCAGACAGAAGGCTACTGCTGAATCGGCAGCCGACCCCCTCCCCGCAAAGCGTATTCTCTGGGAACGGGCATATCGAGTAATATCCCATACGGCCAGGAAATAATCAGCAAATCCTAAAGTGTTAATCACTTGCAGCTCATGTTCGATACGATTTTGCAAACCGGGAGTTAACTGCTTGTAACGCCAGTATGCCCCCTTAAAAGTTAGCTCCCGAAGTTTTCCCGGAGCAGTTTCACCTGGCTGCAAGGTGAAAGCCGGGAAGTGTGAGGTACTCAGGTTGAGGGCAGGTTGACAGCGTTCGGCCACCTTAAAAGTGTTTTCAATAGAAGAAGGGGAAGTTGCAAATTGCCTTTGCATTTCGCCTGGTGACTTAAGATAGTTGTGGCTGTTCATTGGCCGATAGGCATTAATTTCCGTCACCGTGGACAAAGTCCGGATACAGGTCAGGATGTCGTGGACGGGTAAAATATCTGGCGTAGAGTAGTGAACATTGCTGGTGGCAACCAAACCAATATCACTGGTTTCAGCCAAATTAGCCAGATTATCATTAATAGCTGTATCTCCGGGAAGCAGTCCGCCCTGTAATTCTAAAAAGAAGTTATCTGGCCCAAAAACATCCACATATCTTTGGGCGGCTTCCTGAGCTAATCCATATTTTCTTTGCCAAATCAGCGCCGGGATTTCACCTCTCCGGCATCCGGATAGGGCAATAAGGTCTTCCTGGTTTGCAACCAGAGTATCCCAGCTGACTCTTGGTTCTTTACGCGAGTTACTGAGTTGAGCCCGAGTTATAATCCGGCACAAGCTGCGGTATCCTTTAGGCCCCGTTGCCAAAAGAACCAGATGGTATCCACTTTCCAATGTAATTTCAGCGCCCTGAATTGGCTTGATTCCCATCTTTTCAGCCGCCTGCTGAAACTTAACGGCAGCACAGAGATTATCATGATCAGTTATGGCCAGGGCTGGCATACCCAGGCTGGCAGTCTGGGAAACCAGTTCATCAATTGAACTGGCACCATCTAAGAAAGAGAACGGGCTATGGCAATGCAAATGAACAAACACGGACTCACCATCTCCAGAACATATGTTCGTACGATGATTATACGGCGGAATGCTGATTTAAGCAAATGGCAAGAGTTAGTGCTTAGTTTGCAGTATAATCTTTAGCAAAGGCAATAACCGTAATTAACAGGGGGAGTAATCATGTGCGGCCGCTATTCGTTAACCCTGGCTTTTGAAGACGTAATCAGTCTTTTTAATATTTTTATAGATGAATTGTCAGCTGACACTTTTCCGCCCCGGTATAATGTGGCCCCGACTAATATAATGCCGGTGATTATTAATGAGGAAGGACAAAAACGGATTAAACCCATGCAATGGGGTTTGATCCCTTATTGGGCCAGAGATAAAAGTATCAGCAGCAAACTCATTAACGCCCGCCTGGAGACCCTTGCGGAAAAACCAGCGTTTAAAGGAGCTCTGGCTCGGCGGCGCTGTCTGGTTCCAGCTGATGGCTATTACGAATGGCAGAAAACCAGCAATAAGAAAAATCCCTACCGGATCATAGTTTCTGACCGCAAGGTCTTTGCTTTTGCCGGGTTGTGGGATGAATGGAGAAGTCCTAATGGAGATCCAATCCTATCTTTTACCATAATAACTACGGCTCCGGCTGCTGCCGTCAGCCAAATTCATGACCGCATGCCGCTGATACTGCCTAAAGAACTGGAGGATAGGTGGATTGGGGGAGCCGCATCTGATCAGGATAGGGCAGACTTTCTAAACCATATTGCTCCGGAAACTGAGCTAAAAGCCTATCCGGTTTCGCCTCTGGTTAACTCACCAAAAAATGATTTCCCTGCCTGCATAACCCAGATTTAGCCAATTGACCTGCGGACTTATCCGACGTATAATCACCTTACTAGAACATATGTTCGGAAGGTGATTTTGTGCCTCGGATTGGTTTCATCAGGTTTCCTTACTTTTTGGCTTCGGTATTACGCCGCCATAAATCTGAATACCGCAGCAGTCCGTTATTAATTCACCTGGACAACCAAATCGTCGGTACTTCGGAAGATTTGCCTTTTCAACTTCAGGGGAGCAGTCTAAACCTGGCCCGCAGCAAATGCCCCCACGCCCAGTGTGTACCTTACGATCATGAACTTTTTGACCGGGCACACAAGCAATGCCTGGAAATTCTGGCTGCTATATCGCCGCTCATAGAACCAGTGACCGAAGGCCAATACTATTTTGATCTTTCCGGCTGCAGTGTTCGTAATGAAATACAGAACTTAAAAAAATTACTTTCGGGCCAAGGGTTTGGAGCAGTAATTGTTGGCCTGGGAAGCACTAAGCTTATTTCTTATTTAGCAGTTTGTTTATCAGCCAATAAGCTTAAAGAGCTTACTTACGCAGAAATTTCCTCGGAGAATAACCCCTCCTTTTTGGCGGGAATACCATTACGCCATGACCCCTCCATACAACCCCGAACGAAAAAGAAATTAAATGCCCTGGGTTATCAGACCTTCGCTGATATCCAGGAGCTGTCTTTGAGTGAGCTAACCAAACTTACCAGCCGCGATGATGCCTATATTCTGTATCAGCACTCCCGCGGGCAAGACAGTAACCCCCTGGTGGGTCTCTATCCCCCTGAAAGAATATCGTGTCAGTTCGGTTTCGGCGGCGGCAGCACCGATGGGATGTTGCTAAGCCAAAGTCTCCAAAAAGGAGCGCAGATTATTGACAAGCAGCTTAAAGAGCGCCAGCAAGGCGGTAACCTGGTAACTTTATCGGTACAGGGGGAAAAAGGGAAGTACGAGTTAGGCCGACATCTGGCCAGCAGCCGATCAATCGGAGATGTTTTCAGCATTTTGCTAGCAGCCATGAAGATAAAAGAGCCCATCCACAGCCTGATTCTAAGCGTCAGTCAGTTATATGACCTGGTTTATCAGGAGCAAGACCTCTTTGATATGGCTCACCAGAGCCAGCAAAACTTAAATGATGTAATTGCAGCTTTGAAGGCTAAATATCCTGACTTAATAATTAACTATAACTTGCAGCTAAAGCGCCGGGAACAAGTTCTGTCGCTGTTTGATCCTTTGCGGGGGTAGCCCTGTGAGCAAGATAGTAGAAGTCCCGATTCAAGTTATGGCCGATAAAAATGGGAAACCCTTACGTATCTGGCATCAAGGCAAACGCTTTGAAATCGGCAAAATAACTGAGTATTGGCATGATACTGGTGAATGGTGGGCAGGGGAGGAACCCAAAATGTTTTATCGCTTACTATCTTCAGACCAGAGTTTGTGGGAAGTATACCAAAATCTTATCACCAACGAATGGTACTTATATAAAGTTTATGATTAATAGCAACCCATTGTAAGTGATGGTCGTTAGCTTGCCAAAGCTTACATACAAAAGATCTGTTTGGCAAGTGAAGTAATATTGCCCCCGACATGGAAGCTCCTATGTTGGGGGTGTAAACGTCGTCTCTGAGCCGTTAAGCATTGTCAATTGTAATATACCGACATAACTTCGCTGTCAGGAGACCATATTATTTTGCATTTTAAATAATGCTCCATAAACTCCCTGGGCAGCATGGTGTATCTGGATTTAACCATAATTGGAGTTATTCTCTTATCATGAACGTCAACTGGGGTGTATTTACCATTAATACGCGCCAAATTCTTATTTATCCATAATTCAATGACTGTTTTGTCGTACATAATAACGATTTTATTGTCTGTACTCCATTTTACAGTTGCACCTAACAAAAGAGAAACATCCCTAAGGGGTACGAAAACAACTCCTTCTCTGGTAACTGGCGTTAAACTCATATTTACTGTCTTTACTGGTGCAGTCGAATTCAAGCTGTTGTATAGAATAGCTCTGGGATTGGGAGTAATGGCATTAACATAAACCTCGTTGGAATAATTTGAGTCACCAATACTGTTTCGGCAACGGACCCGATAGGAATAAGCCTCGTTACCTGTATTTATATCAGTATAGCTTGTGCAATCCGCACTGAGATTGGCAATTACGCTGAAGGATTTACTGTCCACCGTTGTGCGCTCGACCTGATAACTGCTCTCGTTCCTGGCATTGTCCTGCCAGAATAATGTTACAACTCCAGAGTCGGCTTGAGCTTTAAGTCCCGTTGGAGTATCAGGGGCTTTGGTAACCGAGGTACTGAGACATACTTCTTTGGTATAAGTGCAATTACCCGCTGCGTTATATGCTCCTACCCGATAATAATAGATTGAGTTATCCAATACATCTTTATCAACAAAAGTATAGTTCGGAGGGTTCATGGTAATCCCCATTTTCTTCAGGTTAGATTCGTTCTCACTGTAGCTGCGGTTGGTATTTATTGTCATTAATGTCTTAAAATCATCACTACTGTAAGACTTCTTCTGTACCCTGAAGCCGGTGATGTCGGTATCGTCGTATTGCCATGACAAAACAGCCTGGCTGTTGGTCTTATCATGGGATACCGACAGGTCAGAAGGGGTGTTTGGAACGCCCGGGACCTTTGCTGTTACTTTAACCTCATTGGAGTAGTCTGAATAGCCGTAATCGTTAAAAGCCCGGATTCGATAGGTATAGGATAAATTCGGTGATACAAAAGGATCAATACAATAGAACCCGGTATAGGCTTTATAAGGAAATTCCTTTTCTGGTGAGAATATGCCAAAGTCATAATTATTGCTTTTTCGTTCTATTTCATATCTGATAGCCCGATCTGGATTACACCAAACTAATTCAACAAAGTTGGAACGGATCCTAGCAGTCAGTGTGGGAGCAGATGGTTTGGAATTACCACCAGCTATAGCACTGCTGACATTGGAAACTTCAATTACTGTATCATCATATCCCGCCATAATTTGGTAAGAATATCGCCGGCCCAAATCAACGGCTTCATCACGATATTGCAGTTCAACTGGTGCTAATTTTTTCAGTATTGAAAATGTGCCGTTACCAGAAGCCCTATAGATGTTATAAAAGTCAGCATCGGGAACGGCATCCCAGGACAAATCAATTTCGTTCAGTATACCTAGCGTGGTTAAGGTTATTCCCGCTGCACCGGCAGGAAGTGCCAGTAATCCTGATAAAGCAAATAACACCGAAATTATTATCGCGATGAGTTTCCATTTAAAAACGGTATAGGATGGCAATGAATACCCGTCCTTTCATTAATGGTTATCAGAAGATATCACTATCGAATATAACTTCTTGATTTTAATTTAACTTCCTTTGCTAACGTTGTCCAAAGTAATCAACTCAAAAGGAGAAATTCCATAGCGTTGTGGTAAATCCTGCTAGGAGAGACTTGCAGTTAAAGCGCCGGGAACAAGTTCTGTCGCTGTTTGATCCTTTGCGGGGGTAATCCTGTGAGCAAGATAGTAGAAGTCCCGATTCAAATTATGGCCGATAAAAATGGGGAATCCTTACGTATCTGGCATCAAGGTAAACGCTTTGAAACGGTAAAACTGAGTATTGGCATGATACTGGTGAATGGTCGGCAGGGGAGGAATCTAAAATGGTTTATCGTTTACTATCTTCAGACCAGAGTTTGTGGGAAGTATACCAGAAACAAGGGGACGGTTTTCTTGTTACGCGTCCCCTTGTTTCATTAATTATAAACTTTATATAAGTACCATTTGTTGGTGCAGAGTGGTATTTTTAAATTAAAAGAATTTTGCTACTATTGATCGAAATTACAACAAATTTAGGAAATATGAAAGGGTGGGACGGTATTGAAGAAAAAAAGTCTACGTAATTCCATTATTGTTATTGCGGTTATAATCACGGCCATAATTTTCTTTATCCAATCAGGTATCAATGCCTACCAGATGCACCATCTAACCAGCTCAACCGTTACCAACTCGCTTAACTATCAGAGTCAGCAGAAAGCAACCGTCCTGAATGATTTTATTTCGAAGGCCGGTGATGTTTCCCATTATCTGTCCCAAACTATCGCATCATTGCCTACATATGACCTCAAGATTTATCAAACCCTAATGGAAAACAATATTAGACCTTATCCTGAAATTTATGGCTCTGGTTACTGGTTAGAACCTTTTGTAACCGGAGAATCAAAGTATTTTGGACCGTATGTTTACCGTGACCAGAATGCTTTGAAAGTGACCTGGGATTACAGCAATGCTGAATATGATTACTTTAAATATGACTGGTATAAGCTCGGCATTAGTACTGATTTAAAAGCTGCTTATACTGAACCCTATTATGATCCGGTCAGTAAAGTGACGATGATTACAGTAACCAGCCCCATAACGAAGGGTGGAAAGGTAGTCGGCTGTACCACCTGTGACCTCGATATGGTGGAGTTCCAAAAATATGTCTCGAACATTAAAGTGGGGCAGGGCGGTTATGCCTTCGTGCTGACCGGAAATGGCTATTACATGTCATACCCTGATGCTAAGAAGAATTTAACCGTCAAAATAAGTGAAGAAAAAGACACTGGTTTGCGTGAGTTGGGCAAACAAATAATGGCGGCCGATAAATCCGGGGTTATTCCAGCTCGGATTGGTAAAGAGAGTGTTTTTGCTGCTTATTCACCGGTGGGCGATTCTAATTTAAAACTGGTGCTGGTTATGCCTCAGAGTGAGGCTTTTGCAGGGGTTAGACAAGCTTTAATTATTAATTTTGGAGGCTTTCTGTTGGCAGTAATTCTGCTGACAGTTATACTGTCAATGCTGATTAATATCCGGGTAACCAGGCCATTAAACCTGATGGTTGAGCATGCCGAGCGCATAGCCAATGGTGATATACGCCCAATGGACAACAAAGATAATTATGCCGATAATGAGATTGGGCGTATGGAGCAAGCCTTTAACATAATGACTAAAAGAATGGGTGGAGCCATAAGGCAGATTACAATAGCCACTCAAAATATATCCACATTTAGCCGGCAATTAGCGGTAGCGGGGCAAGACTTGGCTTCGTCCATGGAGCAGATTTCGGCTTCGACTGAGGAAGTAGCCGCGGGTGTGGAACAAGTGTCAGCGGCTACCGAGGAAGTCACTGCCACCAGCCAAGCGGTGGGCCATAATATGACCGAATTGGCCGAGGGGGCCAGGGCAGGTTTTGCGGAAGCTCAAGAGATCGGAACCAAGGCCCAGTCGGTTCAGGTTACTGCTGAAAAGGCGGTGGAGAACGCCCGCAGCTTATCGGCTGATATCGGTAATCGCATGACAGCCACCATTGAGCAGGCTCGTATAGTTGAGCAGATCTCCGGTTTGGCTGATAATATCGCTGGTATCGCTGATCAGACCAACTTATTGGCTCTTAACGCGGCTATCGAAGCAGCCCGAGCGGGTGAGGCTGGCCGGGGATTTGCGGTTGTTGCCGATGAAGTTAGAAAGCTGGCAGAGGACTCTCGAAATTCCGTAAATAGTATCCAGGAAATGACCAGTCAGGTGCAGAGCGCTATCACTAACCTGGTGGAAAATGCCCGGGAACTGCTTCAGTTTGTTAATGAGAATGTAATGAAAGACTATCGGTCAATGACAAAAATAAGCCAACAGTATCGTGATGATGCTAATAGCTATGCCGATTTCGCCACTAGAACCAATAAGATGAACCAGGAAATGCAGGTGGCAATGCAGCAGATAATTAAGGCTATTGATAATGTTGCCGATACCATGCAGCAGGGTTCGATTGGCGCCCAGGAAATTGCCAGAGCGACTGAGCAGTCCACTGTTTCTGCCACTGAAACATCTCAGATGGCAGCCAGCCTGGATGAAACGGTAAAACGCCTTAATGAAATGGTAAGTTCATTTAAAATATAATCAAGACCAATCAGCGCACCCTTAACACCCTCAACATGGAATTTCTATGTTGAGGGTGTTTCCTTTGAATGATAATACAAACAAATATTTTGGTGGAGTCAGGGTATTCAAAAGCTGCGGTAAATGCATTGCATTGCCCTGCGCATTAATGAAGCCGAAAACATATAACTGTTATACCTCAAATAACGCAAGAGTCTGTGTGGCTCGGAGTACAATCTAGAGGTATCGGAAGAACTCTGTTCGATAAATTGGCTCCGTATTATGTATTTTGTATTATAATTAGGAATGCTGTTATGATAATGAAACAAAACAAGACCAAAGGAGGCAGGGGGTTAAAGAATCATATAGAAGTCTTTGCCTGCTGATTGATAGAAATAATTCAGATGGGAGTCTGGATATCAACCAGTTAAGCAAAGCCAATTGTTTCTGCATGCGACCGTAGGCCGCCCGGGGCAAGAGTATGAGAATAGTAAATGCCTAACCAATTTTATTAGCAGTTAAAGGATGGAGCAGAGTATGACACAGATTAAAACATCAAACAAAGCAGCTTTGAAAGTTCAGAATAGTTCTGCCAGGGGATTATATATTTTCTTTTTGCTGCTGACCATTGTCGCCGCACTTGCTTTTCTACCGGCATTAAATGACAATGTTGCTTCCGGTATGAGGGCACTTACGGGCAATCAAGCCTCGTTACAGGGGCAAATTGGCACGATCTTTGATGCTTTTAAGTATGAGAAGTCAATTCATATACTGGCGATGTTACTCGTCGGTTTTGGTTTTTTAATGGTTTTTGTAAGGAAACATGGTTTTAGCTCTATCACCGCTACCTTTCTGGTGGTAAGTATTGCCCTTCCCATGTATATGTTGTTAAAGAGCTTCGGTGGTCAGCATTTTGCCCTGACCACGATCAATATTAATACTTTTATTATGGCTGAGTTTGCTGCAGCAAGTTTATTGATCGCCATCGGAGCCCCTTTAGGAAGGCTAAAAATGGAGCAGTACTTTATATTGGCGCTGCTTTTTATACCCGCTTATATTTTCAACGAATGGCTGATCTTAGATAGTGGATACCTGAAGGGGTTTCTTGATACTGGGGGATCAGTAGTTATCCACGCATTTGGCGCGTATTTTGGGTTGGGCGTGGTGACTGGAACCCTGGCACGCTTCAAGAAATTACCATCATGTGAAAGCGACGCCACCAGTGATCAGTTTGCACTGCTAGGCAGTATGATGCTGTGGATCTTTTGGCCATCTTTCACCAGTGCACTGGTATCTCCGGACCGAGCCATTTTAACCGTTATCAATACAGTATTTGCCCTTTGCGGGGCTACTATTGCCACGCTCATATTTTCTAAAATAATCAGAGGTAAGATTGATATTGCTGATATTGCCAATGCATCTTTAGCTGGTGGGGTTGCCATCGGGTCAATCTGTAATCTGGCTAATCCCGGTTATGCCTTATTTATCGGTATCGCAGCCGGGGCACTAAGTACCATTGGTTATGCCATAATCGCACCCAGGCTGGAGAAACTGATCAAAGGCAGCGACACCTGCGGAGTCCATAATCTTCATGGGATGCCAGGTGTTTTAGGAGGGCTAACCGCAATCACTATAACTGGTTCGGCTGGAATTCAGATATTAGGTATTATTGCGACCATAGTTATTGCGTTTATTGCCGGAAAAATAGCCGGTTTTATAATCGATCTTATAGGAACTAAAGCTACTCCCTATAGCGATAAAGAAGAATTCAATTGTTAGTCACACAATACCTGTTAACTAGATAGGCAATGAAGGCTATTTAGGACTCTTATCATAATTGATAGGAGTCCTATTTTATACAATATTTAATACTGTTATCTTAGTTATTCTGGGTTCCCTGCCAAATGAAATGTCTAAAAACTGTCGATGGTTGATTGGTATTATATGCCACAGCTTTTGTTATAATCGGAAGAGAAGTTCACATTATTTTTAGAATAATACAGCTTTATCCGGGCGCGGAAAGGGTGAGACCATGAAAGCTTTAATCATCTCCGACAAGGATTATCAAACCGAAAGCTTCCACCAATTAAAAGCACAGGCATTATCATACCTGCAATCAAGCGGTTTTCAAATTGAGGAAGTATCAATCGGGCCTAAGGACCTGTTTTTTTGCACGGGATGCTTTGGTTGCTGGACTGAGAAGCCAGGCGAATGCGTTATTACTGACTCAATCGGACAAATCAACCGTACTGTAATGAATAGTGACCTGGTCATCTATCTGTGCCCCCTAATCTTTGGTCAGTTTAGCGCCAACATTAAAAATGCTATTGATCGGTCGCTGCCTAATATGCTGCCGTTTTTTGTTACCCGCTCGGATGGTTCGACCATGCATCCACCCAGGTATAAGAGTTACCCGCAACAGGTTATGGTTGGTTATGCCGAAAATCTTTCATTAGATGATGCCCAGCTCTTTATTGATATTAATAAAAAGCACCGGAATAATGTTGAGGTGTTTATTTATCAGGGACCGGACACAGATATCACAGAATTCCTCGATAAAATTGACCTGAAACGGGTGGAGGGATCACTATGACAGATGTAAAAAAGGTGGTGCTTCTAAGTGCCAGCCCGAAGATTGGTGAGGATTCAGCTTCGGATCTGCTGGTTGATCTGCAGGACAAACAAATGAACCTTAACAACCTCATGGTCACTCGCCTGAATGTACGCCAGTGCCTGACCAGGAGAGAAACTGAAACTGCATTTGCTGCCATGTCGGAAGCAGATGGTCTGGTAATTACCTTTCCCCTTTATTTCTTCTGCCTTCCGGGGATGCTGATGAGATTTCTCCAGGATTATTATGAATTTGTTTTAAAACATAGAGAAGCAGTACGCAAGGCCAAAGTATATGCGGTGGTAAACTGCGGATTTCCGGAAGCCGACATTAACCAGGAAGCTATTCGGGTTATTAAAAATTTCAGCGATCAAATCGGAGCACAATTTAGAATGGGCATCTCCATAGGCGGAGGAGGTATGCTTCTCGGTGCTAAAGATGCACCGATTATGAAAAAAACCATTGCCGAATTAAACCAGGCCTTTTTAACGATAGCAAATGATATTTTGGGTTATGCCAGCGCAATACCGGACAATATTTACATTCAAATGAGATTTCCGCGCCGGCTTTACCTAATGTCAGGCAACCTCGGGTGGATATCCAAAGCTCACAAACATGGCCTTAAAAAGAAAGATCTGTATCGGGCTCCGTATTGCTAAATCTCTGTTATTTCCAAACTCCATAAAGCTAAAAAGTCCATCCCCTGGGGTGGACTTTTTATTTAACATGAAACACCTGGCAAGTAACAGAAGAATTGTCTCCTTGTTACTCAATTAATTATCACTGTAAGCCAAAAGGTGGCAGTCCGTAACCCCGAAAACTTAACTGCGAGCGAGCCAAACCCAGTTAAACAAGAATAAACTAATTAATTGTGCTTTGAAGATCATATTTACTTTATTTAAGTATTTATGGCAGGATTTGGGGTTTTTAATGTAGAAAAAATAATTATTCAAATCTTCAGAATTATTAATTTAAACATGTGGTATATCATTTTTAAATCTTTACGACTTAAAAGAAGGTGAGGTTATCTAAATGGATTTTTCACTAACCAAGGAAGAGGCTATGATCCAGAGTATGGCACGGGAATTTGCCGAGAAGTATGTGGCACCTATTGCCGACCAGATAGAAAGAGAAAACCATCTTCCCGATGAGATTGTAGAAGGAATGGCGGAGCTTGATCTTTTCGGTCTGCCTTTTGACCCCAAGTACGGCGGGACCGGGGCTGGATACCTGGCTTACGTTTTGGCTCTGGAGCAATTGTCGAAGATATCGACTTCGCTGCAAACGGTT
>JBLNAA010000086.1:0-9485 GCA_050259135.1 Methylocystaceae bacterium
TGGACATCTTCAGTTCCGAAACCGGTATCAGCCTTCAATTTTTCCCAGCTGTAACGGACTTGCTCCATTCTTCTCTTGCCTTCGGCATAATGAATAACCACACCGGGTATCTGGGCAATATGTTTGCACATATACTGGTTGTTCAAAACTGAAATCACCGATGCTTCTTTTAAGCCATCGGCACCCATCTGCATGATCCACATATAGGCTTTCAGCACAATTGGGGCATTACCAAAAAAGGAACGTACCCGCCCGATACTCTGAGGATAATCATAGTTAAGGGTGTACTCGCTGCCATCAAATTCAACCCGCGGAACCGGTAAAAAGGGCTTTAAAAACTCTTTAACCCCAATCGCACCTACCCCCGGCCCCATACATCCATGAGGAGCCGAAAAGGTCTTATGCAGGTTAAAATGACACAGATCAAACCCGGCTTCTTTAGCCCGGGCGATACCTAAAAGCGCATTGGCATTAGCCTGATCATAGACACAGAGTGCACCCGCCTGGCGGGCAGCATCAGTATATTCTTTGATGCGGGGGTTGTAGATACCAGTATCCTCAGGATTGGTAATAAAAATCGCTGCTGTACGATCAGAGAGAGCTGCCTTCATGGCCTCCAGATCAGGGTAACCATTATCGTCCGGCATCAGGGTTATCACTTTATAGCCGGCAGTAGCCGGACTGCCCGCATCGCAGGGATGAGAGAAAATGGTGGTTATAATTTCATCCCGTTTCAGGTCCCCCCGGCTTTCATGATAAGCTCTCACAATCGAGGCATTGGCGAGCACTCCCTGAGCACCGCCTCCAGCCTGAAAGGAGAAAGCATCGAGCCCGGAAATCTCTTTGAGAAATCCCTCTACCTTATGATAAATCTCCAATATTCCCTGCATAGTTGATGATGGCTGCAAAGGGTGTATTTCGGTTATGTCGGGGTTGCGGGCGGCCAGATGTTCCTGGAACTTGGGGCTGTATTTCATGGTGCAGGTTCCCTGGCTTATATCGATAGTAACGTCCGCCCCCAGAGTTTCCTGGGATAAGTGCAAATAATGACGGTTAACCCTCATTTGGCCTACTTCGGGTAGGACTGGAGGAGCTTTTCGGAGTAAATAATCAGGCAGTTCTGCCATACAATCTTCGGCTTCTTTTTCTATTTCTTCACTGGGCTGCGGCAGCAAGACACCCCGCTCACCAGGAATGCTCATATCAAAGATTAACGGTTCATCCCATTTGGCTTCATGAAAGTCTCTTAGCAGGGTCTCGTTATCTCTGGCCATTCGTTATCAGTCCTTTCTTGCATTCTATCTAAAGACCGTAATTAATCAGTGCTTACAATGGCTGCCAGTTTGCTGGCCAGTTGATCAATGTCTTCCTGGGTGTGAACCTCGGTAACACAGAATAATGCACTCTGCCCTATCTCGGGGAAATCAGCCGAAAGATCTTTACCGCCGATGATCTCAGCGCTTAATAAAAGATCATTTATATCAGCTACACTTTTACCGGTCGCATCAAAGTTGACTACAAATTCCTTGAAAAAGGGGCTGTTAAACTGAATTTTCACCCCGGGAATTTGAGCAATTTTTTTGGCGGCATAGCGGGAATTTTTCATGATAGTGGTGCCTACATCCTGCATTCCCTGCGGTCCCATCAAAGCCAGATATACGCCAACCGTTATGGCCCACAGGTTAACCCCGGTGCCGGTAAACTCCTTGCCCTTTTCCCGCAGCGCATAGTGAGTACGTTCAATCAGAGTGGTGGCAAAGCCGTATTCGCCTGCCACCGTGGTCTCAGTCATCCCATCTACCAAATCTTTGGTTTCCTGCATGTACTTCATATCGTCAAAAGTGGCAATAAATCCGCCTACACAACCTCCGCAGGCCAGATGCAGACCCAAAGGATGAAAATCACCGCAGGTGATGGTTGCTCCATAGTTGGCCGGTGCCTCCAGGACCCCCAGGGAAATAGGGTCGGCATAAACAATGAATTCTGCGCCAGTGCCTTTAGCGATACTGGCGATTTCCTTAGCCTGAGTTTCAATAATGCCTAGGTAACCAGGATTTTCAATAAGTACCGCTGCAACATCCTCTGAGATTTTGGCCTTTAAATCATCCAGGTCCAGCAAACCGCTCTCCTGGTGGTAATCAACCATGGTAATTTCCAGTCCTTGACCCACTTGAGCTGATTTTACATAATTTTTAACCACAGCCAGGGTTTCAGGACTGATTAAACGGGGCAAGAGCAGCCGCCGGCGGCCGGTGATACGGTTGGCCATACAAAGGGAGGTGGCAGCCGCACCGGGGCCATCATAAGTTGGCACTGTAAGGAAGTCCATATCTAACAATTCTGCCATCTGACTCTGGTATTCAAACAAAGCCACATGTTTTCCATGATCAGCCCAGGTTTCGGCACCATAGGCGGTTAAAAATTCGCCCCGGCCATTGATTTCATCACAAACCGCAGGAACAAAGTGCTGAGCACACCCTGCTCCCAGGAAGCTTAGATAGTCACTGCAGTTCTTATTCCTCTTTAGTATTTTTTCTACATGCCGCTTGATAGAGTATTCGTCCCGGATGGGATCAGGAAGATTCATTTTACCCGGCATCCTTAACGCCTCGGGTACCTCCTCGAAAAGCTCCATCTCATCACTAACACCAACTTCACGCATCATCTCGGCCTTGATATAGGGGACCGAATTCGGGATATAGGGATAGACAATTGGTATTTTATTCATTCCTGCACTCCTCCCATTGGTGTCAATTAAAGCTAGTTAAAATCGAAGGATATTATTGGGCTCAATTCCTCTAATAAAATAGCAGGGCTTTACTACCCCGCTATTTTCTCCCGCTGAAAACGCAGGCTATTCTAATCTACGTTCCTCGCAAGTACTTAAATTGTATTAAGCTAATTAATCGTCAACTGATTCAAAGGCTTTGATTTCTTTGAAGGGCTTGGTGAAAAACTTCGTGCTGAACAGGATGTAGAGTATTCCGATAGATACCCATATGGTACCTGCAATCTTAGCGTTAGTGGAAAGACTGATAAACAATAGGAAGCAGGTTACAAAACCAAGTGCCGGCACAATCAGATATTTAAAGGTTTCTGCCCCCGAACGTCTATGTTCTTTTATATAATAATGAGCGATAACCGAGAGATTAACAAACATAAATGCGGTCAGGGCACCAAAATTGATCATAGTTATTATGGTTCCCATATCCTGCGAGGCACCCACCACAGCTATCACCGCCAGAATAATGATGGTATAGGCCGGGACCCTGGTTTTCGGATGCAGATAAGCAAATATCTTTTTCGGCAGTACTTCATCACGTCCCATACCATAAAGTACCCGGGCCACACCGGCCTGAGAGTCAATGGCATTGGCAACTGCACCGGCAATCATGGCAATACAAAGTACAGTAAACAGGGTATTGCCTCCCGCTACACCAGCAGCTTCCATGAAAGCACTATCGGGAGATTGGAATTTGGTCCAATCGGGAAAAACTGACTGGGCACAATAAGCCTGCAGAATAAACACTACCGCCATAAAGAAACACACACTGATCGTGGCTTTGGAAAGAGTTTTGGCTGGCTCCCGCACCTCTTCAGCCAGGGTGGTCATAGCATCAAAACCCATAAATGAGAAGCAGGCAATCGAAGTCCCCATGAGGAGGGCGCTTAGTTTAAAGGATTCGGGATTATAAAACGGAAGGCTGGTAAAGCCCCACCCGGTTCCCGCTCCCAGTACATTAAAGGAAGCACCAACAAAATAAATTACCGCGATAAACATAAACACTACTAAAAAGGCGTTTACCCGCGAAACATTCTTGACTCCCAACAGGTTGACAATAGTGACCAAAACAATGGAAATGATGGCAATAACCCAGTAGTTGAGACTGGGGAACAGCATCTGCGTAAATATACCGATAACTATATAATTCAATATAGGAAACAGCGCATAGTCCAATAATATAGTCCATCCCGCGAAAAACCCGGCATAAGGATGAATAGCCCGCTGGGTATATCCGAAGGCAGAACCGGCTACCGGATAAGCACCTGCCATCTGTCCATAGCTATAAGCAGTAAATGACATCGGTATAACCGCGATCAGATAAGCCAGCGCCATGTGGCCCAAAGAGGCCATGGTAACCGAGCCAAAAACCACAATTGGCGCGATAGGCATCATCATGCCTACCCCATATATAAAGACATCCCAGAATCCAAGCTCACGTTTTAACTCCTGCTTATACCCGAGTTGTTGCAGGGCAGCACTGTCATTGTTACTCAAATCAAATTCCCTCCCTTTGATAATGGTAGACATGTTCTCTGTCTAAAAGCTCTCAGAAAATCAGCTGCTGCGTCCCCCCCGTTAAATAGAGTAATTAATAGCCGACTGGGGTTTCGTCACCATTGACGAGATCGTGGCGTTCAGATAAAGTTAAAAATTTATCTCAACAAACTTTAATTACGAGAACCTGCCGAAAAATAGAAACACCTTTAAGAGAGGATGTTTTAAGCTTCAATTTTATAAATTACCGCGTCTTCCCATCCGGTTATAACACGGGTATAACCGCATAGTTCCTGATCAAGTACCGCATCTCCGGTATCGACCAGCAAAGGAAGGGGCTGTAATGCTACCAGCTTGTTTTTGCTGGCGATAACAACAATATTTTCTTTGCCTACCATTCGAATAACACGAGGACTAATTTGCTGATTACCCCGGCCAAATATATGTCCCTGCCCCCCAATGGCAGTAACCACAATCTTAGCCGGATGGCCTATTAACAAGCTATACAGCTGTTCTTCCGTTACATCATTGGCCACCAACTGGCCATCTTGTATAACATCTACACCCAGCAGAGTGTTATTTAAACCTAATCGGTCCATAATATTTCGGGTAGTGGTCCCGGGACCGATAATGTACATAACTCCGGGTTCCATATGTTTAATAACATCAGCAGCCATACCGGCCATATCATTTTTTTCAGAGTGGGATCCAGCCTTTACATTCTGCAGTAAGCGCCGAACCTCGGGAATTCGCATGTAGCCATAAAGGGTGGCACTTACCCTTCCCGCTCGAAACGCTGTTTCATCAATGTCCATAACTTCGGCTTCTTTAAAGGAATGCACTTTGTTCTCTAAATACAATAAAGCGGCCTGACCGGCACTTCGCGGGTTAACTGCGTATACCGCCGAATGTATTTTTACTCCGGCGGGAATACCCAATACCGGAAGGCGATCTCCCAGCACACTGTATATGTTACGGGCTGTTCCATCACCGCCGGCGAAAAGCAGCAGATCTATTTGTTCCTTTTCCAATTCCCTGACAGCGGTAATGGTATCATCCGGGGTGGTATTACCGTGGTTAATACTGCCAATGACCACCGGGCTGATATCGGCTTCCCGGCAGGCATATTCCCCCATTTCCTGGGGATAGGTGAATAGCTGAAAGTTTTCCTGGCTTCGATTTAATATTTGTAACGCTTCGGCAGCTCGCTGTGTTGCTTCGGGCTTTGCCCCTAAGGCGAGAGCTTTTTTTAGTACCTCAATCCCGTCACTACCTTTAAGACCTACCCTGCCGCCTATACCAGCAACCGGGTTGACGATAAGACCGACCTTTTTCATGTCGTGGTCCCCTATCTTAACCATGGGTGTTTAAAATCAATTATGTATTGTTGAAACGTTCCTGTTACGATAACAGATAATTTGTAGAAATAACGACCCCACTTGAAGATAGTATAGTATAATTAACCACTATTTATCGACTGTATTAGCCAATGTATACATAATTAAATAGCTAAATTTAATTAATTTTGATAAATCTAATCTGTTATTATCTAATTTTTAACTAACCTTGATACTCTCCTTAGCCTATATATAATCTGCCGATTCGGCTTCTGCAGCACGGATATACAGGCAAACTGTTCTGCTATTTTCATTGTAATAGCTGGCATTGATAATATGATAAAATCTAATGAAAATATGGGAGGAGACATCTTTGAATATAAGACATGCTGTTGAAAACGATCTACCGGCTATCGTAGCTATTTACAATTCCACCGTTCCTTCTCGAATGGTTACAGCTGACACCACTCCAGTAACAGTTGAAAGCAGGTTAACCTGGTTTCGCGAACATGACCCCAATAATCGTCCTGTTTGGGTCGTTGATGAGGGTGGTATTATCCTGGGTTGGTTAAGTTTTTCTTCTTTTTATAGTAGGCCAGCCTATAATGCTACGACCGAAATCAGTATCTATATTGATAAAGAGTACCGAGGAAAGGGTATAGGTAAGAAATTACTGTCCAAAGCAATTCAGGATTCTCCGAAATTAGGAATTACAACTATACTGGGATTTATCTTTGGGCATAATGAACCAAGCCTACAATTATTTTTGAAATATAATTTTGAACGTTGGGGGTTTTTACCTAAAGTAGCTGTTCTTGATGGTATAGAAAGAGATTTGGTTATCCTTGGACTTCGAGTTGGATAAGATAAATGTAACTAAACTTGCCTTAGTCCTTGACGAGGCAGCTTCACGGGTTATATAATAATCTTTGTCGGTGGCGGTCAAAAGCTTATCGATACAATCAAATAACCCGTGCGGCAGTGGCGGAATCGGCAGACGCGCTAGATTCAGGTTCTAGTCCTTGCAAGGGGGTGGAGGTTCAAGTCCTCTCTGCCGCACCATCGAATTTACCGGAGGTCTAAATGACCTCCTTTTTTGTTTTTATTACAATCTTTTCATTTATAAATGTGACTCCAGCTATTTCCCATTAAATGGTATATTTCTTCTTTTCTTTTAATAGCCTGTATTAGCCAGGGGCTGTCCCAGTGTGACAGCCTCATTCGGGCTTTTAAGGGAAGGAGGATAAACATTTGAGCAGAACTGACGGAGCCAAAAGATTGTTATCCGATTATTTACAGCAAGCTGCCGCTTTGTATCCTGATAAGGTGGCAATGATCTCCGGGGACAACCGGGTTACTTACCGTGAATTCAACGATAAGGCTCGTCAATTAGCACTTTATCTGCTAAGCGCCGGGGTAAAACATGGTGACCGTATTGCCTACATCTTTCCGCCTCGGCCGGAATTTTTTTATCTTTATATAGCGGCTGCCCAAATTGGGGCGATCATTGTCGGCATGAGCACCCGGCATACACCGAATGAAATGGAGTACCTCCTGCTCAATTCCGAAGCCGATATGATTATTACCGTTGCCAGCATGTATGACATTGACTATCAGGAGCGACTGGGCCAGATATTATCGAATTGCCCTCGGGTTCGGCAGGTAGTAGTTGTAGATGGCAGTCCCACCCTGGATCTGGCCGTCAGCTTTGACAGCGTAATGGCCGGTGATTATTCAGCCTATGCTGATGAATTAAAAACACGCGAAGATGCTGTATCGACCCACGATGGATTGATTATCGTCTATACCTCCGGCAGTACCGGACAGCCGAAGGGCGCCGTCATGACCCATGAAAACATTATTCATACTGCACTGATTGAGGTCACCGAAGCCGGGATTACTCCTGATGATGTCTGGCTCTGCCATCTGCCGGTCAACCACATCAGCGGAGCCAATGAGGTTGGTGCCTCGGTCATTGTTTCTAACTCTACCATGATCCTGGAGCCCTTTAACCCTATTAGGGTTATGGAATTGATCCAAAAAGAAAAAGTCACTTTCCTGGGTCAGGTACCGACCATGTATGCCATGGAATTCGCCCTGCCAAATTTCGCTGACTATGACCTTTCCTCAGTCAAGGTGGCAGTTATCAGCGGCGCCCCTGCTCCCCGCGAAATGCTGGCTAAAATTCAAAGCAGTATCTGTCCGGAAGTGCGCAACTGTCTGGGTTTAACCGAATGTTCCGGTTTGGTTGCGTATACTCCGCTGGGTTCAGACCTTTCGCTGCTTAATGAAACCGTAGGCCGTATCGCCCCGGAAATTGAGATAAAGATTGTGGATAAAAACCGGCAGCCGCTTCCGGTAGGCGAAGCCGGGGAAATCGCCTATCGGGGTACGGTAGTGATCAAGGAATACTACCGGATGCCGGAAAAAACGGCCGCTGATATTGATCAGGACGGGTGGTTCTATTCCGGGGACGTCGCTTTTCTCGATCTTGACGGCAACATCCATCTGGTAGGACGGGCTAAAGAAATGTACATCACCGGCGGGTTCAATGTATATCCGGCGGAAGTTGAAGAATATATCAACCGCTTCCCCGGTGTGATGCTGGCCGCCTGTGTAGCAGTTCCCCATCCGATCCAGGGTGAAGTGGGCCGCGCTTATATTGTTCCCCAGCCCGGGGTTACCATTGATACCAAAGAGCTTCCCCAATTCCTGGCTCAATACCTGGCTGATTATAAAATCCCCCGCGAATATGTTATCCGGGATATGCTGCCGATGACCCTCCTGGGCAAAATCGAAAAGAAACTGCTCCGGCAGGAAGTTGAGGCCGAAATCGCCAAAAATTAAGTTTTGGGGGAGGGGGATAAGCCGTGCGGCTGAATGATAAAGTAGCCATTGTTACCGGTGGAGCCAGCGGTATCGGGGCCGGTATTGTCAGAACTTATGCCCGGGAAGGAGCCAAAGTGGTCATTTGCGACCTGCAGGAGGAAAAAGCCCGGCAGTTAGAGTCTGAGTTGGCTGCCAAGGGTTATCCCGTTCTCGTGCAGATGCTCGACGTCAGCGACCAACAGCAGGTGGAGGCCATGTTTAAAACCGTGGTCTCGGCCTGGGGTACCGTTGATATTCTGGTTAACAATGCTGGTATCACCAAAGACGTGTTGATTCACAAGATGAATGATGATGACTGGGATCGAGTCATAAAGGTCAATCTTTATGGCAGTTATTACTGTACCCGGGCAGCTATACCTATAATGCGGGATAAAAGTTATGGCAAGGTAATTAATATCTCCTCGATCAGCCGCTTCGGCAATGTCGGCCAGGCTAATTATGCGGCCTCCAAGGCTGGCATCGTCGGCCTGACCCGGGCGACAGCCAAGGAAGTAGGCTCTAAAGGTATTAATGTTAATGCGGTAGCACCAGGGTCAATTGCCACCGATATGTTCTTAGCCATTCCGGAGAATATCCGGGAATTGGCCAAGTTAATCACTCCCCTGCGCCGGGCTGGTACGGTAGAGGAAGTGGCTAATGTCTGCCTGTTTTTAGCCAGTGACGACGCTTCCTATATCACCGGTCAGGTTATTCATTGTGATGGCGGAATGTTTATGCCCTGATAATGTTTACTTTAAATTAAAGAAATTATTTTAGGCGGCCTATGATAAGCGGGGCCGCCGTTTTATTTTCTGTCCTATTATCCAAATGCCAATTTTCCACTATATTACATTTCATATATGTTGATTTTTGTCCATTGACCTCCTTTTTTGGTAATCATAGAATCATTTACGGAATATTCCCATTTTTCTGTATATTTTTCCCTACATAGGAAGGAGGTATTTATGTGAATCGAACCGAGGGAGCCAAGAAATTATTAT
>JBLNAA010000087.1:0-9871 GCA_050259135.1 Methylocystaceae bacterium
CGGGTTACGTGACACCCGAGATTGACCGCCACCGGCAAACAGGCAATATGGGTCGGATAAGTTTCAATATGCAATCCTAAAGCGGTCGTATTCCCGCCAAATCCCTGCGGACCTACTCCGGTTGCATTCACCGCCTGCAGCAGTTCTTTTTCCCGCTCCGCCCACTCCGGGTCCGGATGTTGACTGTTAATCGGCCTGAGTAAGGCATGTTTGGCCAATTGTCCCGCCAGTGCCATATTTCCGCCGATACCTACCCCAATCACCAGCGGCGGACAGGGATTAGAGCCTGCCTCTTCCACCGCATTGATCACAAATTCCTTAATACCTTTCCAGCCAGCTGCCGGTTTTAGCATGGCAGCCCGCCCCATATTTTCGCTGCCGCCTCCCTTGGGCATCACCTGAATAAGCAAACGATCACCGGGTACCAACTGATAACTAATGATCGCCGGGGTATTATCTCCGGTATTAACCCGCCTCAAGGGATCTCTTACTATCGAAGCCCGAAAATAGCCTTCCCGATATCCCTGCCTTACTCCTTCATTAATAGCATCGCTGATGAAGCCGTCCTGAATATGTACCTCCTGACCGATTTCCACCTCCACGGTAACTAATCCAGTATCCTGGCACAGAGGCAGATTATCCCGGGCAGCCACCTGGGTGTTCTCGTTGATAATATCGAGAAAGTGGCAGCCCCAATCCGAAGTCTCAGTCTGACGGGCAGCCTTAATGGCACCGGTTATGTCCTGCGGCAGTCGGCGATTAGCATCAAGGACTGCGGCCTTTATCTGTTCAGTTATCTGTCCAGCTGTAATTATCCTCATACTACCATTCCACCACCATTCCTGGCTCAGCTATCATCAGGCTACCCTGGTACTCCCTGGCAACTGCCTGTCTTATTTCCTCACGGTCATATTCCGGCCATAAGTGGGTTGCCACTAAGCGGGGGGTTTCTGACCTGGTTCCCCAGCGCCCGCACTCTTCCCAGGTAAGGTGCCCTAACTGCTGGGATAAATGTGCTTCACTCGGGGGCAGGGTACATTCAGCTACCACCAGGTCCGAACCCCGGCTGGCAGCTATCATCTTTTCTGAATAAGCGGTATCTCCAGTATACAGCAGTGATTGGTTTCCCGCTTTGATCTTAACCAGACAGGTAGGAATCGCGTGTTGACCCTCCCAGAACTCCAGTTCCAGATTGCCCGCTCGGTCAACACCTGACGCCGCTTTAACTTCAAGTTCTGGTACCTGTAACCAACGCTGGCTTTCTTTATCACCGGGCGGGAACCATACCGGCAGGGGCGGTAATTTCTGCCCCAAGAAGCGCCTTGACCGCCAGTAATGGCGCAATGCTGGTAAATCATTGTAATGGTCGGGGTGACTGTGGGTTATTACCACTCCATTAAGCCGTTCCGGCTTTATGTAAGTGAACAACTGGGCCATAGCCCCATGTCCACAATCCAGCAATAGTGCCGTCTGGTCACTCTCTACCAGGTAAGCAGAGCAGGCACTGCCCGGTGCCGGGTAGGGTGACCAGCAGCCAACAACGGTCAGTCGCATTTTAAGAGAATACCTTCCTTATAGGATTTGTTTTATTGGCTAAGAAACCGGCAAATAGCCGAACCGCTCAATCCATTTCCACAACGGTTGCCTGTTTAATACCCAAATTTAAAATTCTGTGGTCCAGGTCATACATTGATTGGGGAGAGCCGCTGCAATAATACTGGTATTGACTGCCTGCCCCTGAATTATCCAAGTTATTCTCATTTAAATATAATTCTAATTGAGTTATGGTTGGCAATGCCGGATCAATAATCTGAACTGATTCCGGGAGAAAGCGCCTGATAACCGGAGTAAGAAAAGGATAATGAGTGCATCCCAATACCAGAGTATCGATCCGGGCCTTAAGCAATGGTTCTAAATATTCCTGAACTACCGATTCAATTTCTGGTCCTTCTATTACACCGGCCTCAATTAATGGTACAAACCGCGGACAGGCCACCTGAGTAACCTCCATGTCGGGAGCGAAATCAGCAACCCGGCGCGGATAAGCACGGCTGGCCACCGTGGTTTGAGTAGCCATAACCCCTATCTTGCCATGAGATACCCGGGCTGCTTCTCTTGCTCCTGGTTCCAAAACTGTAATAATTGGTATCTGATAATGCTCTTTTAAAATCGGCATCGAAACGGCCGAGCTGGTATTACAGGCAGCTACTACTACTTTTACCTGATGTTCAACAAAGAAGTTTAGTATCCATTCCCCCAGATGCAGCAGCTCGGTATGGCTTCTGCCGCCGTAGGGAACATGCGCAGTATCTGCAAAATATATTATCTCCTCACCCGAAAGCCGGGAGCGAAGTTCTTGCACCACTGATAAACCACCGACACCGGAATCAAAAACCCCAATTGGTTGCTTCGGATTCATATAAGAACTCCTCTTTTTTTCTTTACTAACGGCACTTGAGCCTTATTAAATGTATCATTTTTCCTTTTAGGCCGCTACCCCTTGGCCCCTCCTGCTATTTTCTAACCCAGTTGTTAGTTTATACCTGCACTGGTTCGACATTGTTAGTCATGCCACAATGTTATAATTTTGCCAGCGTTTTTTGTAGGAATTATTAACATGCTCGCAGGGGAGGTGGCCGCAACAGGTTCTATCCTCAAATTTTACATCCATATCAATCTATGCTGGGAGGGAAAGAATAATGGCTGTTTCTAATAGTAATGACCTTAAAGAGGTTACTGTACACGGACATATTCAAAGTTTGGTGGCTAATCCTACCCCATTGGGGTTATTTGGTCTGGCAGTAGTTACTCTGGTGGCGTCCTCGGCCAAACTCGGTCTTACCACCGGTACCGCTTGGATCATCCCCTGGGCCATTTTTTTAGGGGCCGCTGCCCAGATGTTTGCCGGGATTTATGACTTTAAACATAATAATACATTTGGCGCCACTGCGTTTTTCTCTTATGGTATGTTCTGGTTTGGCATGGCTCTGTCCTGGGCTGCTCAGAACGGTGTTTTCGGTGCTAAAACCGCAGAAAACATTGATCCTCATCAGATGGGATTTGCTTTCCTGGCCTACTTTATCTTTACCGTTTATATGACCTTCGGTGCTATGGGCGTCAACAAGGTACTATTTATTATCTTTTTCCTGATCGATACTCTGTTCCTTGGTTTATTCATGAATAATCTCTTTGGCGGAGAAATGTGGCATATGCTGGCTGCCTGGTCCGAACTCGGCATCTCCATCTTCGCTTTCTATGGTTCTGCCGCCGCTGTACTTAATACCCATTATAATCAGGTAGTGCTGCCGGTCGGGGCTGCTTTTGGCCCCTGGGTAAATTCTCCTGCTCCAGCCAGTGCCAAGGGTAAGGCTAAAGCTTAAGGATAAAATTATTAAAAGGCCGGACATTTGAACTGTCCGGCCTTTATATTTCATTCGCAATTAATTGCTACCAACCTGCCAGGGTCCAATCCACTCAGGAACCTCCTCCCCATTAACCAGGATCTTTACCTGTTTTATGGTGGGATATTGTCCCAAAGTTCTGGTTAATGCTGAAATTGCAGTTTTTTTAGCGGTCCCTTTCAGTTTGAGGATTTCCGGCCCCAGGTCAATTATACAGGTGCCGTCTGGTTTCAGATTAATATCATTAAGGCGCAATCCGTTAGGAAAAGCTGATTTAAAGCCAGACGGTGCCGGATTATTAAACAGCTCTTCCAGGGTACGGCGGGCGATCCCTTCCACCTTGGGTACCTGTTTCATTTGTCTGGTCAAACTGCCATCCTTTAAATAATACAAGGTTACGGGAATGGTTTCTCCCGAACTTCCTGCAGCCTCCGAACTTAGATCAGGCGTACCCGTATCATCCCCCGAACTGGTTACCGGTGTTTTCACCCATTTATCCCAGGGGGTAACCACTGACTCCTTTAATTTAGCTGAACTGCACCCACTGATTGCCAGCAGCAACAGGGCCACCATTAAAACTGACACCGGACGCCTCATTGCAGCCCACCTCCTTGTCCTCCTTGCTGTCTGTACAATTTATGATAATTGGTGCCGGTTATGCTAAAAAAGAAGCACCGGTAACTGCCGGTGCCCAGGATAAATGATATGAAGGAGGAGTTAAATTAATCAAGCAAACACAGTTTGCTGACCAACCATTAGGAAGACATCGCTGCCAGGGCGGTAGCTCGCCGTTCGTAACGGGCTATCTCCACCAGTGTGTTGCGGTTAATTTCGTCAACTGCATATAACACGCCACCACCGGCCTGGGTAAGTTCTTTCAAAAACATCTGATCGGATTTGACTCCAATGCAGACGAATTTAATGCGGTTTTTCTTAATACGCTTGGCAGCATCCAGAGCATCCTTCTTGGCATCCATGCTCCAGAGCGGGAAATTCGGCTCACCATCACTGATCATAACCAGCATGGGGTTTTTCGCCCGGGATTTTATAATTAAATCTACCGCTTTAACAATGCCGCTGGCCATCGGGGTGAGCCCGCTGGGAACCACCCGAGCCAGTCCGGCACAGAGTACATCATTGTTGCGGGTAAAGGGCACCGCCACCGAACCTCGCATCTCCTGGAAAGTAACAACCGCCAGTTTATCCTTGCTGGTCAAAAGCATGTGCTCAGCGAGGTAACAGGTAGCATGACGCTTGGCTCCCGCCATACTCTCACTCGCATCCATGAGCAGACAGACATCAACCGGCACATAAGAACGCCGATCATAAACGCAGATATCGTCGCGAGTGATATGAAATTGCTCATCCCCGCGCCGAAAACATGCTTTTTTAGCCTGAATTATGGTTTCCGGGATGGCAATATTGCCGCCGTTTACTTCGGGATGGTCATGCAAATTCAATACCTTATTATGATTGGTTACATAAACCCGGGTAGCCCGGTTGAGCTGTTGTTTCGGCCCGTGAGCCCGATGGGAACCCTGGGGCGAGCGCCGAATGGAACGGCGCATTTCCGTCTCCAACTCATTGTGATGTTTAGCCACATAATCAAGCAAAGCTTCACCATCCTTGCTCAACGTGTAGCCGAAAAGTGACTTCTTAAGAACATTCGCGTTGAGCAGCTGGTCCACCAGCTGATCTATTTCCCCCCATCTGCGGATCTGCGAATCCTTGGTTTTCCGCTTCAAGGGGTTAGTGGACATACTGTTTAAAAACTCTTCGACTTCTGTTACACTACCCAACCGCTCAGCTAACTTGACCACCAGGCGGTTCTTTTTCTCCCTTGTCACCTGGCGTTCCGGTTCGCCGCGGCCGCCGCGCCGCCAGGGAATAGGCAGGAAACTGGACAAATCCGCTTCCGGCTGCTTCTGGAAGCCGTGATTGATGCCCCTTACCCGGGACAGTTTGAGCCCTGATTCCAGAATTGCCTCTTCGGCGGCTTCAGCAATAATCAACACCCAGTAATATTCTTCACTTTTTAGTTTGGCCAGGATATGCACATGCTCAAGTTTCTGATCCTCGGGCACATCCATATGGCCCTGCAGCAGATCATAAGCACTGCCGCTGCCCACCCGGGTACTGATCATCAGCTTATGGCAAAAGTCGATCGCCTGACGGAACATCATATCTTCTACATATTTTAAAGAAGGTTCCTCTTCCAGTAAAAAGTCCTGAACCGCCCTAAAAATTCTGCGGGCAACCAAACGGGGATCTATTTCGCCCAGTTCATGATAAACATCAATGTGTATTACCTGTTTTTCATCAACAAATTTTAGATAGTTTTTGCCGGCATCCTGATTGGAATAGATTTTTACCCAGCCCCGCCGTTTACTATAGAGGCCATGCAGCTTCTGACTGACCACGGCACTATCACCCAGGCGCACTCCCTGATCCTGGTTAAAGTACATGGTCAGGTAATTGCCGACGATTTTGCTATCATTAAAACCACTCTCCGCCATAAGAATCCCCCTTTTCTGATCCGGTCTGTATCAGTCCTTGGGGTTTAAAACCCGCTCCGAGGCGATTAGTTCGTTGCGTGAAATGTCACGCATCCGGCGCCCGCCATTATCAAAATGGGCCGCTTCTTCCTGTTCCTCGAGGCTCTTATCTTTGCTGGATTTAGTATCACGGAAAGATAATATACTGTCACGTGAACTCTTATTTTCCAGGCTGTTCATAATCTTAACCAGGGTATCACCATCTACCCGATGTTTTAAGGCTAGCGGGACTACTTCGAGCACATCGTACATCTGCACCTGTTTCTGATTCTTAATAATGGAATGCAGAATCGCCCCTTGCTGGATGGCCTCAATCGCCCGCAGACTTTCAAGGCTGTATTTGATATACAGGCGGGCGATAAAGCTGCGTAAGAAGTCAGGCATTTCCGCACCATCATAACGCCCAGACATTTCCGCTAGCTTTTCGGCAATTGCGGAAACCTTTTCTTCAATAATTTGTTCATCTTCTACCCGATTGCGCCGACAGTTATCGCTTTCCTCCAGCATATTGGCAACTACATCAACCTGGGAAGGCCGCCCCATGTAAAAGACCATATCAAAGCGATCTGACAGCTGACGGCGGATTTCCTCAAGCGGACCCGGTTCCTCGTCCGGGTTGGAAGCGGCCCAAACCGACACATTTACCGGGATATCAACTACCGGCATTCCTGCCTCTTCGATCTGGATACGCCCCGGTTTATTACCCATTACATCAAGTAATATGTCAGTGATTTCCGGCGAAGTGTCGGCTAAACGGTTAATCTCATCTATAAAAATAATACCGCGATGAGCCTGAGGTATAATGCCAGGCAGCAGCGCGGCTTGCGGTTTTGAAGTATCAGTAATTTTAGCCAGATCAATACTCCCGGCCACGGTACCCACTTTAGCAGAATGGGAGATTTCCAAAAATGGCATGGTAATTTCCTCGGTCCCCAGAGCTTCGACCTCATCCGGAGTTAGGTCTCGATGAAGAGGACAATGTGGCTTTTGCGGGTCACAGTTGTACAAGCAGGATTTGATACGGGTGATTTTCGGCAGAATTTGTCTGGCAGTACGTAAAATTGTAGTCTTGCCGGTACCCCTCAGACCCTCGGCATGAATATGGAGAGGTTCTTCTGACAGGGTGGCAATTATCGACATCTCCACCAGGTCAAACAGGGTTTTGTTTCCCTCATGTCGGGCCAGTTTGTAATACGGCTTCATCCCTCAAACGCCTCCTCCTTAGTTCCTCTCTCTATATCTGTCAGTGCCCGGTTTCCTGACTTCTCCGCCTCCCAATTAACCGCCTACAATTTAATGTGTCTTTTTGCCAAAAAGTATTAACCCAGTAATTAGATGGATATGTTCTATACTAATGATACCGCTATTGCTATATCTTTCACTATGCTTCCGGTCAATTGGCTGTAAGGTTGTATTAAGTTGTAGCAAATAAAAGATAAACGGCCGGCAAGACTCATTGCTTACCCAACCGTTCACGTCGAATTGTACTGACAATTCAGGCAAAGACTATTGCTCCGGCCCTACAGGTTCAACTAATAAAGCCTCGCTCACTTTATCATTTTACCACATTGCAATAATTATGGGATAAACTTGCTTGTTCTTGTCTTAATTATCCATTTTATATTCCCAGACGTTTTCTGAGCAGTCTTACTCTGGAACGTGACAATACAATCTCCCGATCACTGCAATTAAGTCGAATTATGTAACTTCCGTCACCTCTTGTTTCAATATGTTTGATGTAATTCAGGTTAACTATATAAGCCTGGTGTACCCGTAAAAATCGGCCTTTGTCCAACCGATTCTCCAATTCGCTCAAGGTGTATCCCGCTTGATACTGGCCGCTGGTAGTTACGATAGCTACCTTCTTTTTATCACTGGCTACGCAGATAATATCGTCCTGATCCAGCAGAATTACACGATTGCGATCACGCACCGGCAATCGATCAAAATAAACATCGTCCTGACGCAGGCGTTTTAAAAATCGCTCAATCCGTTCCTTTATTTTAACTTCGGTGAGTTCATCAATGAGCCTTTCCTGTTCCAGCCAATATTGTGCCCGGTGCAGCGTTTCCTCCACCCGTCCCGGGGTCAGCGGTTTCTTAATGTAGTCAAGTGCCCCTAACTCAAAAGCCTCAACTGCGTAATCACGCTGTCCGGTGACAAAAGCAAACAGAGGAGGGGAGGGCCAGGTCTTTAACTGCTGGGCAACATCCAAACCGGACATTCCCGGCATGAGTATATCCAGAAATATTAGTTCCGGTGATTTTTCCCGTGCTAATATCAGGGCATCGGTACCATTTTTAGCTTCACCCACAATCACGACATTGGGGTTTTGCTCCAGCATGTAGCGGAGGACGATGCGTTCCCGATCGTCATCATCAACCACCATAACCTTCATAGTCAATTCAACCCCTCCCCGATTATGCAGTTACTTCAGCAGGGGCGATATAGCCTTAAACTGTGGGGTTCCCGATTTCTTCAGCAGATCGAAAACCACGGTTTCAGCATTGGTTATAATGCCGCCTTCTTCCTGCATTAGGTGAATACCACTTTTATAATTGAGTTTGTAGCGTGAGCAAACCGCATCACTGATAACATAGGGTATATACCCGGCAGCAATCAGGTCGCGTACGGTTTGGAAAACACAAATATGGGTCTCACTGCCCACGATCAGAACCTGTTTTCTACCTAATTTGGACAGTGCCTGCATGGTATCTTCAGTACAGGCGGAAAAAGCTGTTTTCTCAATCCGGGTATGGTTGCCGAGGTGGTCAGCTATGGCAGCGACAGTACCCCCCAGTCCCTTGGGATATTGCTCGGTCACCACTATTGGCATCGACAGCTGTCGGCAGGTGGCGATCAGCAATTGAGTATTCTTATACACCTTTTCAGCCTGATCCATGGCTTTCATCAAGTTATCCTGAAGGTCAATAATCAGCAGTACACAGTCTTCATGCTGCAGTTGGTGTTTGGCCATTGTTTACTCCCCTTTCATCTTTGCCGATAATTCTGTTAAGCTAAAACCGAGGTGATTAATCCATGCGTTATGAGGGAGTTATCTACCGCCCTCCCAGTGAGGCACACAGCCTTCTAATTCAGGCTACGATAGGCTGTCCCCATAATAAGTGTACCTTCTGTGCCATGTACAAGGAAGTAAAATTTCGCCTGCGCTCGGTAGAGGATATCAAAGCTGACCTCAAGGAAGCTGAACAGCGTTATGGCAGAGCTATTCCCAATATCTTTTTCCCTGACGGTAATACCATTATCATGAAGACCGATCAGCTGGCGGAAATATTTACCTACTCCCACCAATTATTCCCACACCTGCAGCGTATTACTCTTTATGGAGCTGCTCGCTTTATCACCAAAAAGAGTATGGAAGATCTTATCCGGCTTAAGGCAGCCGGATTAAGCCGGATACACATGGGTATGGAGAGCGGAGACGATGTAACTTTGCAGCAATTACAGAAAGGCTCTACCGCTGAGATGATCATCGATGCCGGAACCAAAGTCAAGAAAGCTGGAATTGATTTGTCCATGTACTATTTGGTGGGGGCCGGCGGCCTGGAACGTACACGAGAGCATGCCGAGGAAAGTGCCCGGGTGGTAAGTGCGATCAGGCCTGACTTCCTGCGGCTGCGCACCCTGGTGCCGGTACCGAACACTCCCTTGTGGGATCAATACCAAAGGGGAGAATTCAGCTTACTCTCACCCCATCAGGCTTTACGGGAGATTTATATTCTGGTAAAAAATCTGGAAGCCAACGGTACTCAGGTGCTCTCCGACCACGTGTCAAACTACTGGAATGTCGAAGGCATTATTCCTGCTGACCGCGAACATATGCTGGCGGAAATTGATCGGGCACTCACCATTGATGAGAGCCGCTTCCGTTCTCCCCTGATCAGCCAGCTATAG
>JBLNAA010000088.1:0-4818 GCA_050259135.1 Methylocystaceae bacterium
AAACATATCGCCCGCACGGGCAACCAGTGCGGGCGTTTGCTCTACTTTTTCGGTTTGTTGTAGCCCTTTTCGCCAAAGGGCTGCAGCTTTTCTATCCACATTTCCTCCAGCATAGCTACTGCTGCCGGCCATTCATTCTCCGGATACTCATTCAGATCAACCGTCTCCAGTATTTCCAAAACGAAGGCATCAGGCCCGTATTGGTTCCAATCATCCTGCAGCGCTTTAATCTGGAAACTGCCAAAGGTAAATTGGGAGGGATAGCGGTTAACCGCCCCGTGCAAATTCATGGCGCTGGTTACCCAGACTTTGCCGTTTACCTGGTTGCGTATCTGATATACCCCCATAGGCGGGGGGTTCTGTTTGTACTGAAGCTTAAGTTCTTTGCGTCGGTCCAAGAAAAATCATCCCCTAATCATTATTCGGCATTGGTCAGCGTTTAACGGCTGACCTTAAGTTTAATTCAGCGTCTTAAATGAATCAGTGCCATTGAGCGTCAGGCTTGCCGGTTCTGTCTTTTCAATCACCCAGTATTCAGCGCCATTCGGCGTCCGTTCCAGGAATTTATAGTCAATCAGCAGCCTTCGTAAAATAAAGTAATCGTTGAAAGTATGCCAGTTATTAATAATTTCATTAACCTCTTTTTCGTTATAAATCCGGCCGGTTTCGAATTTGCTGGCTAAATAGGCCAAAACCGGCATCCTGGTGCGGTTAGGTACCGGGAGCTGTACGATCCTTCCGGTATCATCCAGGAAGACGCTGATATTTCTGCTCTTACCCATCTAACTAATACCCCATTTCTTTTAATATCCGGGAAAGAGTATGCAAACGTTCACTGAGCAGTTCGTCATCATTGCTGAGAGCCTGGCTGAATAGCTTAATATCTTCATCAATTAGTTCATTATCAGTACAGACTGCCACGGTCATGGCATCCCCCTGTAAACCTACCCGGTCAATAATAGTGTTCTCCGGATTATATAATTTTTCATAGCGATAAGCCTCACCAAAGTACTGTTTGGCCCGGCAAACCAGAATGGCCAGGTCGAGTACACGATGGAGAGGCAATTCCTCAGACTGCCGCGACCATTTTTCGCCGGTATATCGCCATACTTTGGCTGAGATTTCAACCTTCCCGCGGTCATTCCACTGTGCCAGTCCCAGGGAAAGCCCTTTAGCATCGGTATTATAAGCATATCTGCCGTCAACATTTTCGTAGTTTTCAGATACAATAACCGGTTTGTGTTTTAAAGAGGTAGGTATTTTCATTTTTATTCCTCCAATTAATCAACAAGTGAATTAGTAATTTAGTAAATTAGTAATATCAATATATGCTTAATATCAATCAATGTCAAGATAATGACCAAGAAAAAAGGTATAAATTTCCGTTTTCGGAGAACAATATTGCCGATAAAAACAAATTGGAGGAGACCTCCAGGATGAAAAGTTTACAGGGTACTCAGACCGCGGATAATTTAGCCCGGGCATTTGCAGGCGAGTCACAGGCTCGTAATCGATACACTATCTATGCGGAGTATGCCAAAAGCGAAGGCCACTACATTTTAAATGCCATCTTTACTTTTATTGCGGAGAATGAGCGGGCGCATGCCAAGGTATTTTATGATCTTTTAATCCAGGGGATGGGAAATACCGCACTTGAGTTTACCGCTGCCTATCCGTTTGCATCGGGAAGTACCATACAGAATCTGGGCTATGCTGCCGAAGGTGAAAAACATGAGTGGAATGAGGTTTACCCTGCTTTTGCCGATATTGCCCGCCAGGAGGGTTTCCCGGAAGTGGAACAGGCTTTTCGCCAAATAGCTGAAATAGAAAAGGGTCATCACCAGGAGTTTTCCAAGTTCAAAGGTAAATTGGAAACCGGTACCCTGTATAAATCTATCCAGCCGACCAAGTGGAAATGTACCAATTGCGGACATATTCATATGGGTACAGATGCACCTGGTATCTGCCCGACCTGCAAACACCCTCAGGGTTTCTTTATTGAAGAGATGGGTGCTTAAAAGGGAAACTACCATAAGATATTACTGGAGCACTGACGGCATTCAGCCTCAGTGCTCTTAAATTGATTCCCGCATTCTCGTTAAGGTTTTACTTTCATTGGCTCACTCACATGCTACTATATAGTCATGGGAATTAAACACAAACCTCAAGGGGGCTCGCGATATGGAAAGGGTAGTAGTCAGGCAGCTGGTCCGTGACACCAGCAGGTATGCCGATCAGGAAATTGAAATCAGCGGCTGGATTCGCAGCAATCGCGATCAGAAGTCATTTGGATTTATTGCGCTTAATGACGGTACCCATTTTAATACTATTCAAGTGGTATATGAGAAGGATCGGTTATCTAATTTTGAGGACGTTGCTAAATTCCGGGTGGGAGCTGCCCTGACCATTCAGGGGGTTGTGGTAGAGACCCCGGGAAGTAAACAGCCTTTTGAAATCAAAGCAGTCAATGTGGTATTAGAAGGGGATTCCCCCGAAGACTATCCGATTCAACCCAAGCGCCATACGCGTGAATTCTTGAGGGAAATGGCTCATTTGCGTCCGCGTACTAACCTGTTTGCTGCGGTTTTCAGAGTCAGATCACTGGTTGCTTATGCTATTCACAAGTTCTTCCAGGAGCAGGGATTTGTTTATGTTCATACTCCGCTCATAACTGCCAGCGATGCTGAAGGAGCGGGCGAGATGTTCCGGGTAACGACTTTTGACTTGAATAACCCACCCCGGACGGAAAATGGCGAGATTGATTACAGCAAAGACTTCTTCGGCCGTAAAACCAGTTTAACGGTTAGCGGACAGCTGGAGGCGGAAGTATTTGCGCTGGCATTTCGCGATGTCTACACCTTTGGCCCGACCTTCCGGGCTGAAAATTCCAATACCCCGCGGCATGCTGCTGAGTTTTGGATGATCGAACCGGAAATAGCTTTTGCTGACCTGCGGGACAATATGCGGCTGGCGGAGGCCATGGTTAAATATGTGATCGGTTATGTACTGGAAAATGCCCCGGAGGAGATGGATTTCTTCAATGAGTTTGTGGATAAAGGACTAAAAGAGCGGTTGCAGGCCATAGTAACCGCCGAGTTTGCTCATGTTACCTATACCGAAGCAGTGAAAATATTGCAGGAGTCAGGAACCCAGTTTGAATATCCGGTGGATTGGGGCGCTGACCTGCAGACTGAGCATGAAAGGTATCTGACCGAGCAGGTTTACCATCGACCGGTTTTTGTGACTGATTATCCCAAGGAAATCAAGGCTTTTTATATGCGGCTAAACGATGATGAAAAAACGGTAGCCGCTATGGATTTGCTGGTACCGGGAGTCGGTGAATTAATTGGCGGCAGCCAGCGTGAAGAGCGGGGCGATGTTCTGGAACGGCGCATGAATGAAATTAACATGGATAAAACCGATCTCTGGTGGTATCTGGAGCTGAGAAAATATGGCGGTGTTAAGCATGCCGGTTTTGGCCTGGGTTTTGAACGGATGATAATGTATGTCACTGGAGTCAGCAACATCCGGGATGTAATACCCTTTCCCCGGACGGTTAAAACCTGCGAATTTTAATTAAAGTATGAAATAATTAATAATCAAGACAGTCACACCTTAAGAGAAGAGTGGCTGTCTTGTTATTTTGAATGGTGCAGGTGTCAGCTCTTTACAGTCGTATTATTATAAAGCCGACCACGTAAGAGGCTGCCGACATTTGGCAATAGCAGGGGGATCAAAATTGGCGGAACTGTTTTTCTTACTCATCGTAATTCTTATCTATGGGGGTCTTAATTTTTACCTTTATCTGCGGGTGCAGTTTATGCTTACCAGCTGGCTGCCAGGGGTTGCCCCCGCAATATTCACAGTTTTCTTTTGGCTTGTGGCTGGTATCTTTCTGCTGGCGCAGGTATCCCGCCACCTTTTCGGGCAGGCCCTGCCAGTATTGTTCGTGAAAATAGGCGACTACTGGCTGGCAGTAATGTTTTACGGGGTTATGCTGGCAGCCGCTGCTGACCTATTCAGGCTGGGCAGCCGGTATATTCCCTGGCTGCCGGTTGGGCTAAAAGATCCCAGGATAGTCAGCCTGGTTATAACCTTAATGGTTTTGCTGGTTGTCCTGGGGGGAGCCTGGAATTCCCGTCATCCGGTGATAACACATTATGATTTGACGATCGACAAACCATCGGCAGGCGAAACACCCCTGCACATAGTTATGGTCAGTGATTTGCATCTGGGGGTTATTGTTGACCGAGAGCGCCTGGTCAAACTGGTAACCACGATTAATAATTTGCATGCTGATTTGGTGGTAATGCCGGGGGATGTTATAGATGAGGACCTGCAGATCGTTATTGATTACAACATGGGTGATGAACTAAAGCAGATAAAGTCCCGGTATGGGGTTTATGCCTGCCTGGGCAATCACGAATACTACAGCGGCCGGATTAGTGAAGTGGATCAATACCTGCAGAAGGCGGGCATTACTTTGCTGCGGGACCGAATAGTATTGGTTAATAACCGCTTTTATCTGGCAGGACGCAGCCTGAAGAGTGAGAACCCGATGGCCGACGATAAGAGCATAAGGCTGAAAGAATTGCTGGCAGGGACTGATCAGGGTAAGCCAATTCTGGTAATGGATCATGTTCCATCACGAATCAACGAAGCGGCATCTGCCGGGGTCGACCTGTTGTTTTGCGGGCATACTCATCTGGGGCAGATGTGGCCGCTGAACTACATAACCCGGCGGGTATTTTTGGCTGATTATGGGCTATACCAGCAAGCATCTTTGCAGGCGGTTATCTCCAATGGGGTCGGTACCTG
>JBLNAA010000089.1:0-3507 GCA_050259135.1 Methylocystaceae bacterium
CGAGTCATTGACATCCTCTTCAAAGCTGCGTGACAGCAGAGAGAATACTTCGGCTGCTGATCTCTCCGCACCCCGCTGGTAATCCTTAATCAGCAGAATACTCTCATCGCGGACATTCAGCATCATCTCTTCCAGCTGCATCTTGACCAGGCGCCCCTCGGCTCCCAGCTCAATGATGTAACGGTCCAATTCTTGTGATACCTTGACCATTAGCATACAGCGGGTTATCGCCCGGCACACATCAGCCATGGTCGCCATTTCCTCAAACTCCAAACCGGAAAGCCGATTAAGTTCCTTATCCATAACCATCCGGTATTTCTCCAGGGTCTGCAGAGCCTGGTTAGCCATAACCAGAATGGTCGGCAGGTCTCTGAGTACATAACTGTTATTTCCCTGATAGAGGGTAATCAGGCCCCGGCGCTGAGAAATGGCAATTACCAGGTTCCCGGTTTGACGAGCCATTCTTTCAGCAGTTCGATGGCGGATACCTGTTTCCGATGATGGTATGACGGCATCTGGAATCAATTGGGCATTGGCAAAGCTTACATGCGTTGCCTCCCGGTTCATAATAATAGCTCCATCCATTTTGGCCAGTTCATATAAACTAGCCGGATTGTATTCACAATCAATTTTGAAGCCGCCGTCAACCAGTCTCATGGTCTCCGTTGAGTTATCAACCACTATTAATCCGCCAGTTTTAGCCTTTAGCACATTTTCCAGGCCGACCCGAAAAGCAGTGCCTGGTGCCACTAACAGAAGGGATTTTAAAAACGATTCCCGAAAAACGTCATCCCCTGGCATAACCTGCCTCCTCACACCAACAATATATTTATTAATTCCACCACGCTGGTAATTCCTTTTAATTTTAGATTTGATCCTGGTATCCGGCCTTCCTCGGTCAAGGCTTTTGGTACTACCGCTTGGGTTATGCCCAAAGTGCTCGCCTCTTTTAAGCGGGCCTCCATAAAAGGTACTGACCTTACCTCGCCAGTTAACCCAACTTCACCAATATATATGGTTTCGCGCGGACAGGTGACATTATGATATGACGAAAGCACTGCCGCGGCTAATCCCAAATCAATCGCCGGATCGCGGACGAAGATTCCCCCCGTGACCCGAGCATATACGTCGAGGGAGGCAATATCCTTCTGCACATGCTTTTCCAAAACCGCCAGCATCAGAGACAACCTGCTGTTATCCAGGCCCAGAGCCATACGTCTGGGATATCCGGCAGAGGCGCTGGCTACCAGGGACTGGAGCTCCAACACCAGGGGTCTTGACCCTTCCAGGCTGGTGGTAAGAGCACATCCGGGCAGTGTTTCTTTATGCTCCCCCATGAGCAGCAAAGAAGGGTTGCCGACGCCGGTCAAACCGGCCGCTGTCATTTCCAGTATGCCCATTTCATCAGTTGAGCCAAACCGATTTTTAATCGCTCTCAATACCCGATAGGCATAATTTTTTTCCCCTTCGAAATAGACCACGGTATCCACTAGGTGCTCCAAAACCCTGGGGCCTGCCAGAAATCCTTCCTTGGTAACATGTCCAATAATTACAAATGGCACCTCGGTATCCTTGGCCAGGCGCATCAAAAAGGCAGCCGCCTCCCGTAATTGGCTGACACTGCCGGGCGCAGAAGTAACCGCGCTGGAATATACCGTCTGAATGGAATCAATTATTACCAGGCTCGGATGCCATTGTTTCAGCAAATCCGGCAGATGTTCGATTTCCTGAGTATTAACCAGGATAATCTCCGATTTAACCGCCTGCAGACGTTCTGCTCTTAAGCGCAGCTGACTGGCGGATTCCTCCGCGCTCAAATAGAGAACCTTCAATTTTTGATCCGCTAATCGGCTGGCAGTCTGCAACAGCAAGGTAGATTTACCTATCCCGGGATCACCGCCAATCAAAACCAATGATCCCGGTACGATGCCCCCACCTAATACCCGATCAAATTCATCGATACCCGTACTGATCCGCAAAGAATCCTGATATCTTACCTCAGTTATCGGCACCATAGCAGGCAGCGCTGCTGCGCCCGATGTCGGTTTACTCCTCACGCCGGTTTCTTCAACCAGCGAATTCCATTCTCCGCATTCCGGGCACCGCCCCCACCATTTAGGACTGACATATCCACATTGCTGACATACATAATGAGCTTTTGTGCGGGCCACAGGTGCCCCTCCCCAACTTATTTATATAATCTGGTCAAACCCGGTTCGATGGCGATAAAACCTGAGGGTGAATATTAGCGAACCCAATCCCAGGCAGCCATAGGTTATAACAAACATAATGCCTACCCCGGGCAGGTAGGTCAACAGTATTAATGGAATCAAGATAATCATGGTTAATAAACCAGGATTCGACTTCATATTCTGCGCTATATATACACTAAAACCTACTGCTACCACTATCCGCCCCAGATAGCCGACCATTACAGCCATTGTTGTCAGGAGCAAAGCCGCCGGAATACCTATAACTGACAGAACCAGCAGCATTATCAGGGGGGGAAGCACAAATATGCTAAGCGTACCGATGAATAGCGATATCCAGGGGTGATGAGCCAGATTATACCCCCAGGGCTGCCAGAAGTCCGGCTTTATCAGTCCCGCCAGCCACCAGATTATCAGCGCTGCCAGCCAGCTGATTAACACTGCCGTTAAGTTTACTCCTTTTTCAGCCAGCGGCGGGATCGACTTATAATCGGTTTCACCTTTAATCACAGCCCCGGTTTCCATCTTGGCCTTAACCGGAGACTGGTAATTAAGTCCGTTTTGGAGCAGCGCTTTTGACCCCAGAGTCAGCTGTTTATTGACCCGCAAATCGGTATTATCATTAACAGTGCCATTTATGTATATGGTATCGGTCTGACCGCGCAGACGCCCATTGATTTTGCCATTAATCTGCGCCGAACTGGTTGCCAAAAAGGTATCGCCGCAGCTGGCTTCCTGCCAGAGCCAAAACGAATTTCCGAGAGCGGTAACCGTACCAGTACAGGGTCCGTTTAGCTCGATTTCTCCGCCTAATAACCGGATATCACCCTCAACTCTGCCATTGACCGTAACCTTTTGGGCCAGGCAAAAGACATCACCTTTGATAGTACCCCGAAGTGTGACCTCTTCCGCTACTAAATAGACATCACCACTAATATTGGCATCGGATGTAATGCGGGCACCGGTAAGCAGCAGGGGGCCCTGTTGAGCCTCTTTAACCAGCACTTCTCCCCATTCCAGGGCCCAGGTTGGACTAAGGCTGAGCAGCCAAAAAGCCAGTACTAACAGGGGCAACAAGTATCGACGTCGCGGCAAATCATACAACTCCCAAATATTAGATTAAGATTCTAGTATTATTATCCCATAAGCCAGTATTACAGTAAAAAAATATAAATAAAAAGGAGAAAAGTCCCGTTTTAATATAAGGCTTATATCCTAGCCAACACTTATTTTGAGTAAACAATCTATTTGATAAACTTCAACCTATCCACAATATAGTAATACCCCTCTCAGCGGA
>JBLNAA010000090.1:0-7475 GCA_050259135.1 Methylocystaceae bacterium
ATGGACGTACTTTTCCCGCCGGCAGCCATGGGTGCAATCGTTGCGGTAATTGGTCTCGAATTAGCTGGCTCAGCCGCTCAAATGGCTGGTCTGGTTGCTGGCCCAGCCGGTTTGAGTGCCGAGCAGATTGCTTCCAATCCGGTTATGCAGATGGCCTGGATTAAAGTTTCCCTGTTTACCCTGGCAATTACAATCATCTGTAATGTTTTCTTCCGTGGCTTTTTAGCCATTATTCCGGTTTTAGTCGGTGTAGTCTCCGGTTATATCCTGGCTTCTTTTATGGGCCTGGTTGATGCGTCGGGGATGGCGGCCGCCGCCTGGTTTGCTCTGCCTCATACCTATGTCCCCAAATTCGTCCCGGCGGCGATGTTTACGATACTGCCGGCTGCTCTGGTGGTAGTGGTGGAGCATGTTGGCCATCTAATCGTTACCAGTAATATAGTTGGAAGGGATCTTACCAAAGACCCCGGTTTACACAGATCTCTGCTCGGAAATGGTATTGCCACTACTTTGTCGGCCTTATTTGGCAGTTCCCCCAGTACCACTTATGGTGAAAATATCGGGGTTATGGCTTTGACCAAAGTTTATTCGACCTGGGTAATTAAAGGAGCCGCTATAATCGCAATCGTACTAAGCTTGATTGGCAAGTTTTCAGCAGCGGTTGCTTCGATACCGACACCGGTTATGGGCGGTGTCTGCTTGCTCTTATTCGGCGTTATCGCCGCTTCTGGTATTCGGATATTGGTTGAGGGCAAGGTCGACTACAGCCAGCCAAAAAATTTGGTGTTAACAGCGGTAATTCTGATCATCGGTATCAGCGGGGCCCAAATCAATATGGGTGCAGTCAGCTTAAAAGGTATGGCTTTAGCTACTATTGTCGGTATGATATTAGCTCTGATCTTTGCCCTGGGCGAGAAATTTTTACCAGAAGAGTAATACCTGCTACCCAAAAGATCATCATCAAGGAACTCCTTATCCGAGGAGTTCCTTTTGTTTTTTTAATTTTCCTTGTAAATATGGACTAGTTAGCCTGTCAGCCAGATACTGCACACAGTAACACCTTGGCTATTCCGTTCACATACCTTGTTGTTAACAAAGGTAAGGGGCGAATAACCATGTTAAAAATGATTAGCAATCAAGGAGTAAAAAGGGTCTTTAATAAAACCCTGGCGGCAGATCCCTGGTTTCCTCCAGGGGTGGCCGTGATCGGAGCTCACCGGGAATGGAAATCTACCCGGGGAAAAAATATTGTGGTGGGGGTTATAGATACTGGAATCGATTACCGCCACCCGGATTTACAGAATCAGATCCTTGATGGGAAAAATTTTGTCCCGGATGGTAACGATTATTATGACCTGAACGGACATGGAACCCATGTAGCCGGAATAATAGCGGCTAATGGCCGCTTACTGGGGGTAGCACCTGAAGCCAAACTGCTGATAGCTCGGGCCTTGAATGCAAATGGACAGGGGGATGCTGCGAGTATTGCCAGTGCTCTGGACTGGATTGGGTCCTGGCGCGGACCCAATGGGGAACAAGCCTCGGTAGTCAATATGAGCCTGGGTATGCCTGTTGATGATACCAGATTACATCAGACGGTAATCCAGGTGGCCAATAGCGGGGTCACCATGGTGGCGGCAGCTGGCAATGAAGGTGATGACAACCCTGCCACACTCGAAATTTCTTACCCGGCATACTGGCTGGAGGTGCTGTCAGTAGGGGCAGTCAATCTAGCCCTCAAAGCGGCCAATTTTACCAATGCCAATGACCGCATCGCTGTGGTGGCACCGGGGGTGGATACCTTCAGCACCTATCCAGGGGGGAAATATGTGCAGTTGTCCGGGACCTCCATGGCTTCACCGCACATAGCCGGAGCTGCTGCTTTAATTCAATCTCACCATTTGAGGAACTTTGGCAGTATACCGAATCCGGAATGGACCTATAAGTACCTGAAGCTCAATACCATCGATCTGGGAAACATTGGTTATGACGACCTTTATGGGTACGGATTATTCAGCTTCAATCCCTCCGGCGGAATTTATTTACGTTTATCGGCCAATAGTAAGAAGTTTTATAGCAATGAACAGAGTGGGAACCTGACCCACCCATTTATATCTATCAAAGGTGTTCCGTATCTTTCGCTGCCGGACCTTAAACAACAGCTATACATTGATTATGCCTGGTTTGCCAATCGAGGTGAGCTGGAGATCTGGGATTAACAGTTATAAAGGTACTGGTTACAGGAATAAATTTTAAGCGAGGTGGGATTAAAGGGGGAGGGAGCCGTTATGTTAGTAAAATCAGTCATGACGCGTGAAGTTGTTACGGTAAATTCCTGTGCCAGCCTGGAGCAAGCATTATGGCTGATGAAAGAAAAACGGGTTTATAAACTGCCGGTGGTTAATCAAGACCAGGTGGTTGGACTGTTGGTTCAGCATGATATTGAAAGGGCTGTCCGCAGTCCCCACTTGGTCTTAAATTCACCGGTAGAATGGGTTATGACCCGCAAACCAAAGACCATTGCAGCTGATGCTCCGTTAGCTGCAGCAGCCTATTTAATGTATTACCATGATATTAGCTGCCTGCCAGTGGTGCAGCTCGATCAGCTAGTAGGCATTCTATGTGCCAGTGACCTCTTAAAAGTGCTGGCAGGATTATTAGCTGACCCATAAAACTGGTCTGAGAAAAGGAGCGTTTTGAAAAAGCGAAAATTAATGGCAGCCACAAAAAATCTATAGAGGATATAATTGGCCGCTGAGTTAAGTACATAATTGGCAAAATAATTACCTGGTAAGGAGGATAGAACAAGGGTAGATCAGGATCCCTGAGACTTCTTCCGTGAACAGGCCAGGTTATTAGGATCATTGGACAATTAATTGGTAATAAAAAAAGGTAACGCACGGGATTAAAGAACCTGACGTTACCTTTTTTGTTTCTCATTTATGGTTAAATTCTATTTGGCCATAAGTGTTTTAATCGCTTGGGCCAGCCGAATTACACCTTCTTCGATAGTGGCCTCATCACAATTGGTGTAATTAAGACGCAGGGTACTATTCCCGCCGCCATCAACATAGAAAGGGTTTCCTGGGACAAAAACCACATTGTTTTTAGCTGCCAGATTAAAAAGCTCCAGAGAAGACATACCGTCGGGCAGGGCTGCCCAAAGGAACATACCGCCTTCTGGACGGGTAATGCTTATTTCCGGCGGGAAATACTTTTCTATCATTTTCACCATATAGTTGCGCTGCTGGCCATAAGCGGCTCGAATCCTGGCTATGTGCTCATCTAAATTATTATCATTGAGAAATTGATTAACCACCTGCTGAGCAAAGAAATTAGAATGTAAATCAGCTGCCTGTTTGGCGATAATTAGTTTGTCCATGATCTGTGGTGGGGCACAGATCCATCCCAAACGCATCGCCGGAGCCACTATTTTGGAAAAAGAACCCAGATAAATGGTCTTCTGCGGTAGGATAGATTTAATTGCCGGCAGATCATGGCCAATAAAACGCAGTTCACCATAGGGGTCGTCTTCTACCAGTATAGTCGATGCTTCCTTTAATACATTCGCTAACTGCCGCCTATTATCCATATTGTGAGTTATACCCGATGGATTTTGGAAATTTGGTACCACATAAAACAGTTTGGGAGCATATTTTTTGATTATTTCCTGTACTGAGGCAATTTCGGGGCCTTCCTCAAGCAGTGGAACTGAATAGAATCTGGGTTCAAACATGGAAAAGGCCTGAATAGCACCTAAATAGCCCGGACGCTCCATAACCACTCCATCTCCGGGATTCAAAAAGGTTTTACCAAGCAGATCCAGACCCTGCTGCGAACCATTGGTAATTAAGATATCATCGGGATCAACGTGAAAACCACGGTTCTTGGTAAGCCTTGCGGCAATAAACTCCCGCAGAGGTAAAAATCCCTCGGTTGTACTGTATTGAAGGGCATTGCGATCATTACCGGCCAGCACTTTATTACTGGCCTCTCTTACTTCTTCCAGCGGAAAATAGTGAGGATTTGGCAAACCACCGGCAAAGGATATAACGTTATCATCAGCTGAAGCTTTCAAGATTTCACGTATAAAGGAGCGAGGAGTACTTAATACTCGAGTTGCAAATAAATTTTCTATTTTAATGACCTCCCTGGTGCCGCTATTTTAAGAATTAGTATAACAAAATGCAGCGTATAAACCTAATTTTGTCTCCTAATTCCAAATGTATATTGTATTAAAAGCTGAATCTTTTGCATGTAAACATCCTTAATGATAATATTTTGTATTAAATACCGGACAGTATGACAAATTCTTCCGTTGCATAATTAGTAAATACGTGTTAACGGGAATACTCCGGGCCTGCATACAGCTGCCTTACATTAATACCAATATTAGTAAGATGGAATAATCTGAGGAAGGTATGTTAAAATAGTGTCGGTTGCAAGGGAATATTTGACGAAAGTATATTCGGCGGTTGAAGACAGAATTTTACTCTGTTGAATTTTGTCGCGATATATTGCGATTATTTGTGACTTACTTTAACATAGAAACTAATTTGTTGTCTTTTATTTTATTTAATACAACACTAAATATGTCGAATTCCGCTTAGCCGGATTTGGGAAAGGGGAAGCAGGATGGAGAAGCTGAGACTGGGCATTCAGAGAACTGAAGACAAAGCTCTTATCCATGACCTGGCGGAAAGAGCAGAAACTGACGTCACCCTCTGTTACCAGTGTGGCAAATGTACTGCCGGTTGTCCGGTAGCTTTCGCAATGGATTATGGCCCCCGGCAGATCGTTCGATTTTTGCAGCTTGGATTGGTAGAACCAGCGCTAAAAGCGGAAAGTATCTGGCTTTGTGCTACATGTGAGACCTGTTCCACGCGCTGTCCACGGGGAGTTGGCATCACTGAGTTAATGGATACTCTGCGCCAGGAAGCTCTCAAGCGTGGTATTAAAACTGATCGATCAGTGGCTGCGTTTAACGAATCGTTCCTGGGTATGGTCAAACAATTTGGCCGTCAATATGAGGCAGGGTTACTCCTATCTCATAATATGAAGACTTTTAATCCTCTAAAAGATGCTGGATTGGGTCTGCCCATGCTGAAACGCGGAAAATTACATCCTCTGCCGGATAGTATAAAAGGCCGGGGTGAAGTCGCCGCCATCTTTAAACGGGTAGAAAAGATTAACCGGGAAACAGGGGGTGAATCACGATGAAAATGGCATATTACCCTGGATGTTCCCTGGAGACTACTGCTACCGAGTACAATCAATCGGTTAAAATGCTGGCCGGGAAATTGGGTACCGAGTTAGCTGAGATTCCCGATTGGAACTGCTGCGGTGCCAGCTCTGCGCACAATACCGACAAACTGCTTTCTTATGCGCTGCCGGCTCGTAATCTGGTCAAGGCTGAAGATATGGGGCTTGATGTTTTGGTCCCCTGTGCGGCCTGCTTTAGCCGTTTTCGGGCAGTAGAACATGTGGTAAAAAACGATCCGCAGGTGCGCAGTCAGGTAAATGAAGCTCTGGGCCGCGAATTTAAAGCGGAAGTTACCAGTTATTCGGTTCTGGAATGGCTGCGTGACCAGGTGGGAACTGATGCCATCAAAGATAAGGTAGTAAATCCGCTTAATGGATTAAAGGTTGCCTGTTATTATGGGTGCCTGTTAGTTCGCCCGACTGGAATTACCGGCTTTGATGATCCAGAGCACCCGACTTCGATGGATGAAATCACCCGGGCTCTGGGTGCCGCTCCGGTAGAATGGTCTTATAAAACAGAATGCTGTGGTGCTGGTCTGGCTACCACCCGTCCGGAAATCGGCCGAAAGCTAATACATGATATTTTAGCTGATGCCCGTGATAATGGTGCTGACTGTATCGCCACTGCCTGCCCGCTGTGTCAGATGAACCTCGATATGCGTCAGGCAGAAACTGAGAAGGCCTTTGGTGAAAGTTTTAAACTGCCGGTATATTATATTACCGAGCTGGCCGCTCTGGCTATGGGTGAAGGTTATAAAGCTATCGGCATGGATAAGCATTTTGTTGAGGCAGTAACACCTCTGGAGGAAGTGAAAAAGCGTCCGCCGGTAGAGGAAAAACCTAAAGCTAAACCGGTCAAAGCTCCCAAGGAGGATGCTGAAGATGCTGCTGCGGTCAAGAAAGCGGAAAAGGCCGCTGAACATCTTGCCAAGCAGGCAGAACCCGATGTTTGTGCAGAGGTCAATCGTTTCTACCCACTGGCCAAGAAAGTGGTAAGTGACGATGAATTGGCTTTCAAATTGGCTGAATTGATGGCAGAAGATGAATTGAAGGCTCAGAAGATAGAAGAGTTCCTGGAGAAGGGTGAGGACAAGGCGCAAAAGCTAGCCCTGGCTTACCTGAAAAAAGCAGGTGTTACTGGGGAGGAGGGAGCTAACCAGTGAAAAGGGTAGGAGTATTCGTCTGTGATTGCGGTACCAACATTGCTTCCGTGGTTGACACCAAGACTGTAGCGGCCGAAGCTGCCAAACTTCCAGGAGTTGTATTTACCGCCAACTATAAATATATGTGCTCAGACCCGGGTCAGGATTTGATTAAAAAGTCTATTGCTGAGCACAAGCTGGAGCAGGTGGTGGTTGCTTCCTGTTCACCGCGAATGCATGAAAAAACCTTCCGCAAGGCAGTAGCCGGCGGAGCACTTAATGAGTATATGATGGAAATGGTTAATATCCGGGAACAGGATTCCTGGGTTCATGCCAATGATAAGGAGAGAGCTACCAAAAAAGCTCTGGAATTGATACGGATGGCAGTAGCCAAGGTAACCAAAAACCAGCCGCTGACTGCCAGTACCATTCCCATTACCAAGAAGGCTCTAGTTATTGGCGGCGGTATTGCCGGTATGCAAGCCGCCCTGGATATTGCTGAAGCTGGCCATCAGGTCATTCTGGTGGAGAAGGAGGCCACCATCGGCGGGAAAATGGTCCAATTGGACAAGACCTTCCCCACGATGGACTGCTCCTCTTGAATAAGCACCCCCAAGATGAGTGCTGTGGCACAGCACCCTAACATTGAACTGATGACCTATAGTGAAGTACTTGAAGTGACCGGATATATCGGCAACTTCAAGGCTGTGATCAAACAAAAGGCCCGTTATGTGGATCATAGTGTCTGCACCGGCTGTGGTTTATGTGAAACCAAATGTCCCAGCAAGAAAATCAAGAGTGAATTTGAGCTGGGTTTGGGCACCCGTACTGCAATTTACAAACCGTTTGCTCAGGCGGTTCCGAACAAACCGGTTATTGATCCGTTAAACTGCCGGAAACTGACTGAAGGCAAATGTGGTGTCTGTGAAAAGGTCTGCCCGACCAAGGCTATCAATTATGAAGATACCGACCGCATTATAACCGAGGATATAGGCGCGGTGGTTATGGCAGTCGGTTACGAATTATTCCCGTGGCAGAACAGCTACGGTGAATATGGTTATGGCAAATATC
>JBLNAA010000091.1:0-11575 GCA_050259135.1 Methylocystaceae bacterium
CGGTTGGAACGATTAAGTACAAAATCCTTAAAATCGAGAAATAAACGGCTGCCCTTCTTCTCTGCTTCAGAGAGGAGGGGCTTTTTACATAATTAAGAGAGGTGGACAGTTTTATATGGGCGACTGGGATAATAACGAACTGATCAAGGTACGCCGGGACAAGCTGGATAAACTAAGGGAATTGGGCGTCGAGCCCTACGGCGAACGCTTTGAACGCACTTCTTCTGCTGCGGAAATAAAGGCTCGGTTTGAGGATATGGAGCATCAACCAGTGCGGATTGCCGGACGTATTATGGCTATTCGCGGTCATGGCAAAGCCAGTTTTGCGAACTTAAGGGACAGCAGCGGTGATATTCAGATTTATTTCAAGCTGGATGAACTGGGGGAAGCCCGTTACGAACTTTTTGGCTTGTTGGATCTGGGTGACATAGTCGGAGTTGCCGGTGAGGTATTCAAGACTAAAAGGGGAGAAGTAACGGTTCTGGTTAAAGATTTCGTTTATATTTCGAAGTCCTTAAATCCACTGCCCGAAAAGTGGCATGGTTTAAAGGATGTCGATACCCGCTATCGTCAGCGTTATGTCGACCTGATTGTTAACCCCGGAGTGAGGGATGTCTTTGAGAAGCGGAGCCTGATCATCCGGGAGATACGACGTTTTATGGAAGATATGGGCTATCTGGAAGTAGAAACCCCGATGATGCATCCGATAGCGGGGGGAGCTACCGCCCGGCCTTTCATTACTCATCATAATACTTTGGACATGGACCTCTACATGCGAATTGCACCGGAGCTCTACCTGAAACGGCTGTTAGTGGGCGGTTTCGAAAAAGTCTTTGAGATTAACCGCAATTTCAGAAACGAGGGTATCGATACCCGGCATAATCCGGAGTTTACCACCATCGAATTTTATGAAGCCTTTGCTGATTTGTCGGTAATGATGGATATTACTGAGCGTTTGCTGCAGCATATTACCACCAAAGTTCTCGGAACTGACCAGGTGGAATTCCAGGGGCAGATAATTGACTTTAAGCCGCCTTACCGCAAGGTAACCATGCTTGATGCCATCAAGGAATATGCGGGCATTGATTTTAACGAGATCAAGACCGATGAGGATGCGCGCCAGGTCGCCAAAGCCAAAGGCCTGGAGGTCGATGACTATACCCGGCGGGGTGACATCATCAATGAGTTATTTGAACTCTTTGTCGAAGAAAAACTGGTTCAGCCTACTTTTGTATACGGACATCCGGTGGAGATTTCTCCGCTGGCTAAAAAGAATAAAGAGAACCCGGCATTTACCGAACGTTTTGAACTGTATATCATGAACCGGGAAATTGCCAATGCCTTCTCCGAATTGAATGATCCGATCGACCAAAAGGATCGTTTTGTCAAACAGATGGAGAAACGGGCCCGGGGTGATGCCGAGGCTCAGATGATGGATGAGGACTTTGTAACAGCATTGGCTTATGGTATGCCATCCGCCGGCGGTGAGGGAATCGGTATTGATCGGCTGGTTATGTTATTGACTGACAGTCCATCTATTCGTGATGTTATTCTTTTCCCGACTTTACGCCCCCTTCCGGCTGGCGAATAAACTCGATTGAACCTGATAAAATGAGAAAATGGTGCCAGGCACTCTTTTCTCATTTTTTATTGTCAATAAATAACATACCCATAAAGTTCGACTTTAGCAGGAAGCTTGGGATCAGCGTCGAAGTTATTAGCTCGTGCAGGTAGGGTGGGATACCTGCGGTTAATTAGAAGGGAGAGAATTGTATTGCGTAAAGGGAGATTAACGATCAGTCTGCTGCTGGTTGTGGCTCTGCTGGCAACCATGGTGGTTGGCTGTGGCGGTGCCAAGAGCAGTGATAAGAGTGGTGGAACCGCCAGTAAGGATATTTTGATATTTGCACAGGGTGCGGATCCACGTGGACTTGATCCGGCCATGGTTGATGACGGCGAGTCTGCCAAGGTAATGTGCAACGTGTATGACACCCTGGTAAAATACAAACCAGACAGCACCGAAATCGTACCGAGCCTGGCCACCAGCTGGTCATCGTCAGCGGATGGCAAGGAATGGACCTTCAAACTCCGTTCCGGGGTTAAATTCCATGATGGTACTCCGTTTAATGCTGCCGCAGTAAAATTTAGTGTTGATCGGCAGCTGCCTCCGCAGCGTACCGACGATATGCCGTATGCCTCCTTCGTATTTGGCCCGGTAAAAGAGGTACAGGTGGTGGATGATAATACGGTCAAATTCATCCTCAATGATCCGTATGCTCCTTTCCTGGCCAATCTGGCAATGGCTCTGGCAGCCCCGATTGTCAGCCCGGCTGCGGTTAAGAAGTACGGTACCGACTACAACAGCAACCCGGTTGGTACCGGCCCGTACAAGTTTGTCAAATGGGATAAGGGTCAGCAGATTGTGCTCGAAAGAAATGATGATTACTTTGGTGACAAAGCCAAGACCAAAAAGGTTGTCTTCAAGATCACCAAAGAGAATTCCGTACGTGCTTCTGAGTTAATGACCGGTGCGGTTGATATTATTGACGGCGTTGACCCTAACGATGTCAAGAAGCTGGAAGAAAGCAAAATGACGGTAGCCAAGGATGCCGGGATGAACATCAACTATATGTTGTTCATGTGTGACCGGGCTCCCTTCAACAATGTCAAACTGCGCCAGGCAGTCAGCTATGCCATCAATAAAGAAGAACTGGTGAAGTACCTGTATAAAGATCTGGCCGAGGTTGCCCCCAGCATGCTGCCCACCTTTATTCCGGGCTATGATCCCAGCTTAAAGGGCATCAGCTATGATCCCGCCAAGGCTAAAGCCATGCTGGCAGAGCTTGGTTATACTGATGCTAAACCGCTGACGGTTAAGATGATTACCTACTCCAATCCGCGCCCCTACAACCCGATCGGCGGAGAGAAACTGGCGGCTGCCGTTCAGGCAGACCTGGCTAAAGTAGGAATCAAGGCTACCATTCAGAGTTATCCCTGGAAGGAGTACAAAGACGCTCTGTTTAAGGGCGACGGAGGAGCCAATATCGGTTTCTATGGCTGGACTGGTGATAACGGTGACCCCGACAACTTCCTGTCACTGCTTGACAGCAGCCAAATTGAGGGCAGCCTGAACTCAGCCAAGTACACCAATAAGCAAGTTGACGCACTGCTCAAGCAGGGTGTGGTTGAACAGGATATGGCCAAGCGGGTAGAGATCTACAAGCAGATGCAGAAGATTGTGGAAGCAGATGCTCCCTGGGTATTTATCTCCCATGGCAAGACCCTGGCAGCCTACAATCCAAAAGTTAAGAACTTTAAATACCATCCCACTGGTGTTGTGTATCTTTCTGGTGTAAGCAAGGAATAAATTAACGAATTAATAGGGGCAGGCTTAAAGGCCTGCCTCTTTTTTTATTTCATGTGAGAATAATCTCTTTCTGAGGGCGAATACCACGGCGGCAGCCTGCGGCTTCGGGAACAACTGCCGCTTGTCTCCTACCTTCCCCCAAGAGGACTTCCTCAGGCCCTTGCGTGCCTTCAGGGCGCATGCTTTAGTGGTGCTCTCGCCGCCTCGTGCAGCTCGCCCTGGTTCGGGTCGTCGGCTTCGCGAGTTGTTCACCGAAACCTTGGCAATCGCCTTCTTTGGTATTTCACCCCAAAGTAAGCATTAAAAAGGTATTATCTATCCAATTACTACGCAACTAAATCGACCGAAGGGAGCCCACTTGGTGACATCGCTGTCGGGATGCTAATGGCGTCCGCAGACCAGAAACCAATACATCAACACCAACAGCAGTATCCAATAGCCAGATCTTACATAACTTGGAAGTGGTTTTTATCTTGCAGTAACCGTCACATTCGGTAGAATATTAAATGTATCAAAATATATTAAGGCTCGGACTCTCACTTATCGATTTAGGACAAGTCTTAAAGATTTGACATTAAAGCCAGGAGCGAGGGTCTGGTTTTTATTGCTTTTCGGATACCAGGTATCATATTATCTGGTTTTGCCAATCACAGCTTAAATTAAAGTAGTACAAGGGGGGCCGTTTAGTGGCCAGATACATTTTAAAACGACTGCTCTTACTATTGCCGGTACTTTTGGGAGTCCTGGTAGTAGTGTTCGTTGTCCTGCGCTGTTTTACAACAGATCCGGCAGCAATGATGTTAGGGCAGCATGCTACTACCGGACAAATTGAACAGCTGCGGCAGCAATTGGGACTGAACCAGCCATTATATGTGCAATTTATCGCCTACCTGGGCCAGATTCTTCAGGGGGATTTTGGGCGCAGCTTAATGACCAGCACCCCGGTGTTAAGTGAAATTGGAGCTCGCTTCCCGGCAACCATAGAGCTGGCTCTATTTGCGATTCTATTGGCTACGGTTTTTGGTGTTGTCATGGGGGTAGTGGCCGCTGTCCGGCAAAATACCAAATGGGATTACAGCACCATGGTAATATCGCTGCTCGGGGTATCGATGCCCATCTACTGGCTGGGACTGCTCTTGATTATTCTTTTCGCAGTTATTCTAGGCTGGCTGCCAGCCGCCGGACGTATTGATATCGGACTGGAACCAGCGCATGTTACCGGCATGTATATTTTGGACTCAATAATAACCGGTAACTGGGAGGCTCTGAACTCGTCATTGCGGCACATTATCCTGCCGGGAATAGCCCTGGCTTCGTATTCGACTGCTATCATAGCCAGAATGACCCGCTCAACCATGTTAGAGGTAATTCGTCAGGATTACATTCGTACCGCCCGGGCGAAAGGACTGGCCGAGCGGGTGGTAATTTACCGCCATGCTTTACGTAACGCTCTCATTCCGGTTATAACCGTAATTGGGCTGCAAATGGGCTCGCTGCTGGGCGGAGCAGTACTAACTGAAACGGTATTTTCCTGGCCGGGTATCGGCGGGCGGCTGGTGGAAGCCATTTTGGCCAATGATTATCCTCTGGTTCAGGGGACTGTTATCCTGATAGCTGCTGTGTTTGTGCTGGTAAACCTGCTGGTCGACATCCTTTATGCTTATATTGACCCGCGGATTCACTACTCATAATGAGGGGTTAGCCGAGACCGGAAGAAAGGATGAGATCAGTGACCAACGAAGCTGTTTCAGTGTTAAAAGAACAAAATGAAATGGATATGCCTGAAATCTCAGGTTTTAAAGATTTTTACCGACGGTTTACAAAGAATAAAGCGGCGGTGGTTGGTGCTGCCCTGCTGCTGTTATTAGTAGCGGTAGCGATACTGGCACCTTATATCGTGCCTTATGATCCTTATGATGCGCAAATGCCGATGTCCCTGGCCAAACCATCAGCAATGCATTGGCTGGGTTGTGACGAATTGGGCCGTGATATTCTTTCCCGAATAATTTACGGTGCCCGGATATCTCTGCGGGTGGGAATAGAAGCAGTGGCCATTGCCCTGTCTATTGGGACTGTACTCGGAGCTCTGGCCGGTTATTATGGTAAATGGATCGATATGACCATCATGCGGGTAATGGATATCATGCTGGCTTTTCCGTCTATTCTGCTGGCTATTGCTTTTATGGCGGTCTTAGGACGGGGAATCGAAAATGCCATTATTGCCATCGGCGTGGTTTCAATACCGGAATACGCAAGGATTGTGCGTGGTTCAGTACTCAGTGTCAAAGAAAATGATTATGTAACAGCAGCCCGGGCTGTAGGCAACGGTGACGCCGGAATCATATTCCGCCATATATTGCCCAATGTTTTAGGTCCCTTAGTGGTAAGGGCCACCCTTGGTATTTCCGGTGCCATTCTGGATGCAGCGGCTCTTGGCTTCCTGGGGTTGGGGGTTCAGCCGCCCTATGCCGAATGGGGAACCATGCTGGGCCAGGGACGCGGCTATATTTGGGATGCTCCGCATCTGTTAACCTTCCCGGGGCTGGCTATTACCATAACCGTGCTGGCTTTTAATCTGATGGGCGATGGGCTGCGTGATGCGCTCGACCCGCGCCAGCGTTAGGAGGTGACCCCGAAATGTCAATGTTAACAATAGAGGACTTAAAGACTTATTTTTATACCGATAACGGAACTGTACCTGCCGTGGATGGGGTCAGCTTCAGTGTGGATAAAGGTCAAACCGTAGCCGTGGTTGGTGAGTCGGGGAGCGGCAAGAGCATTACCGCCCTGTCAATTATGCGCCTGGTTCCCACCCCGCCGGGCAAGATAGTCGGGGGCAAAGTCCTTTTTGACGGGGATGATTTACTGGTCAAGACTGATGCCCAGATGCGGGATATCCGCGGCAATCGAATTTCAATGATCTTCCAGGAACCGATGACCTCGCTGAATCCGGTTTACCGGGTCGGTGACCAGATTATGGAGACTTTAATCCGGCATCAGTGTATGAACAAGAAAGATGCTCATGATCGGGCGATAGAGATGTTAAGGGTAACCGGTATTCCCGCGGCTGAGAAACGAGTTGATGATTTCCCGCATCAGATGTCGGGGGGAATGCGGCAGCGGGTTATGATCGCCATGGCTCTGGCCTGCCAGCCCGAGCTGCTGATTGCCGATGAGCCGACTACCGCGCTGGATGTTACCATTCAGGCCCAGATCTTGGAGCTGATGGTGGAACTGAAAGAGAAATTCAACACTGCCATCATAATGATTACGCATGACCTGGCGGTGGTGGCGGAGATGGCTGACCGCGCGGTGGTTATGTACTGCGGCAAAGTGGTAGAGGAAGGTCCGGTAGCTGACCTGCTCACCCAGCCTTACCACCCATATACTGAAGGACTGCTGATGTCGATACCCCGGCTGGATGAAAAGCGAGATAAGTTATACATGATCGAAGGAATGGTTCCCAATCTGCTCTATTTGCCGTTGGGATGTCATTTTGGCCCCCGTTGCCCCTATGTTACCGAACAGTGTGTAAAAAGCCGGCCGCCCATGCAGGACATGGAAGATGGACGCCGGGTAAGCTGCTGGCGGTATGCGAAAGGGGGTAGCGCCCAATGAGTCAGGCTTTGTTGGAAGTAAAAGACCTCGCCAAGTATTACAAGGTACAGGATGGCAAACTCCTTAAAGCGGTCGACGGCATATCCTTTGCAGTGAAATCCGGGGAAACCCTTGGCCTGGTGGGAGAGAGCGGCTGCGGCAAGTCCACCACCGGCCGTTTGATAATGCGTCTGGAGGAACCGACCAGGGGACAGGTATTCTTTAACGGCCAGGAGCTTACTGGTGTCAGCGGTCATGCTATGCGCCCCTTGCGTAAGGATATCCAGATTATCTTCCAGGATCCCTATTCCTCCTTAAATCCAAGGATGAAGATAAGCGATATTATTGCGGAACCGCTGAAGGTGCATAAACTGGCCTCTGGAGCCGAGATGGACAAGCGGGTAAAGGAGCTTTTAGATTATGTGGGGCTGGCATCATATATGGCCAGCCGCTACCCGCATGAGTTCAGCGGCGGTCAGCGCCAGCGGGTGGGTATCGCCCGGGCTCTGGCCACCAGACCTAAATTGATCGTCTGTGATGAGCCGGTATCAGCCCTTGATGTATCGATTCAATCACAGGTTATAAACCTGCTCAAGGACCTGCAGCAGGAGTTTAAGCTGACCTATGTCTTTATTGCCCATGGCCTTAATGTGGTTAAACATATGAGTGACCGGGTGGGAGTAATGTATTTGGGTAAAATGGCTGAAGTAGCCAGCGATGAGGTGTTGTATTCCCGGCCAACTCATCCATATACTCAGGCTTTGTTATCGGCTATACCTCAGCCGGTGCCGGGAGCTAAAAAACAGCGCATAATATTAACCGGAGATGTACCCAGCCCCGTCAATCCACCACCGGGCTGCCGCTTTTCCAGCCGCTGTTTCAAAGCCCAGGAGCTATGCACTTCGCAAGCCCCGGAGCTGCGCGAAATCGAACCCGGACATTTCTGTGCCTGTCACTTTGCTTAGATTAAATACCGCAACTAAAAATGAGAATCGGTGCCTGGCACCGATTCTCATTTTTTATGGTATAATCAGGAAAAAAATCAGGTGATGTTATGGGGAGAAAGCCTCGAGAGTTAGAAACGAATGGTTTCTATCATGTTACGGCTCGTCGGATTGAAGGAAACGATTTGTTCTATGAAGAACAGGATTATGTTCGTATGAAAACGCTTCTACAGTTAGGAGCAGAGCGGTTTGGGGTTGTATACGCAGCGTACTGCTTAATGAAAAACCATTACCATCTGCTGATTATGACTCCGCAGACTAACCTGAGCCAATTTATGCATTGGTTAAACAGTCGATATAGCAAATACCATAACTTGGCCTATGATTACGGCGGGCATGTGTTTCAGGGGCGGTATCACAGCCAAAGAATAGACAATGACAGCTATTTGCTAGAGGTTAGTCGCTATATTCACCTTAATCCGGTACGAGCTGGAATAACTGATTTGCCCGAACAATACCCGTATAGCAGTTACCGAGTATATGTTGGTCATTCAGATCTGGTGCCGATTGTTACTGAGTACGTAAATGAGCATTTTGTTACGCCACAAGCTTATAAGACATTTGTCTTGGAAGGAATAGAACCGAAAGTGCAACCCCAATCTAGTGTTCAAATATTAGATAGTTTTGTAAGACAAAAGGGCATAAGTATTGAAGCTTTATTAAACCCCCAAAATGCAAACCAGCGGGCAATACGTCGTGAAGTAGTAAGAATATTGGCTGAAAAGACAAACCTTAGTCCTAAAGAAATAGGGCAACTTACTGGTGTAACCAGCCCGGCAACGTTGTACCGCCTAATTCAAAAATGAGAATCGGTGCCTGGCACCTTTTCTCATTTTAGGATGGATTGGAGGATGGTGAGGGGGAGGTGAGCCTGGGTGCGCAAGGGGGCAACGGCTTGTGCTAGCTCGGAGCGGGCGTTTTCAAGATCGCCCAGCAGATGGTTGGCGGCTGCCAGCAGGTCTGAGTGGCGGGGGCTGTGAGTACTCATTGCCGGGGTTTGCCTGATCTGCTGCAGAAAGGCATCGATTTTGGGATCGTAAGAAATGCCAACCAACGGAACACCGGCAGTAGCTGCCAAAATAAGAGCATGTAAGCGAATCCCGATTATTAAATCGCAGTTAGCGATTATCCCGGCGATGTCTGCCACCTCATTCACTTTATCCAGGACCGGGGCAGGGTTTACCATCAAAGCCGCTACCTCTTGGGAAGCCTCCTCATCACCTGGCGGCTGCATGGGGATAAAGCAGATTGAATACCCAACTTGACTGAGGAGGTCGGCCGTATGAGCCACCTCTTTTTTGATATTATCCCAGTTGGACCAATGGCGCACCGAAATACCGATTAGAGGGCGGTCAATGTCAACTCCCCGGCTTTTAAGCAGCTGCCGTTGGGAATTAATTTGATCGGGACTGATAGTAAGTCCCAGTACCGGGTCGCTGCACGGCTTTATGGGGGGACGCTTAACCCCTAAGGCTGCCAATTCGGTAATTGAATCTTCGTCACGTACCGTAATCGCAGCCACTCTGTTTACCACCTGCCGGGTAAGCAAACGGCCGCTCAAGGTCTTAATCGGCCCGATGCCCTGGGCATAGAAAAAGACCGGTACTCCCTTAAGATGTGCCATTTCAATTATTCCCAGGTAATAGAGCAGGCTTTTTAAGCCAGTAATATCCTGCAAGAGGCTCCCGCCGCCCATAACCAGAGCATCGCACCGTCCCAGTGCTTGCCAGACGGATGGAATATGCCAGCGGTTGACCGTTTCCACCTGGTATTGGGAAGCGGTCTGCTGGGGTCGGTTCGACATCACCACCAGCTGGGTTGCCGGCAGGTGCTGCCTAATAGCCGTTATTATGCTGTAGAGCAGGGCGGTGTCCCCCAGGTTATCAAACCCATAGTAACCGCAGAGCATAACACGTGACATAAAGATTCTCCATTACTGTTAATATGCTTTTTGAAAAAAGGGGTCAGATCCCTTTTTTCAAAAGATGCTTATCGTGATAGGCGGCTGAGCATTCGGGATTTAACATATTCCACTTCTTCTATCTTCATGGGCAGTATCGCTGCTGTATATACCACTAAACCGATAATAATAGCAAGTGCAACGACCAGACCCTGGCTGATTAGGGTTGCCATTCCCAGCCAGCTGCTTAAAACAACTCGGCTTCCATACACGGCCAGTCCCATGACAGAGGATGCTGCAATTATTTTACCCAAAGTCAGAAAAAGCTGACGTTCGGGCAGTTCGGGTAAGCGCCGCCGCAGGAACCAATAAATCAAACACATGTTGACGGTGGAAGCCAGGGCATTAGCCAGAGCCAGTCCGCCGTGGGCCAGAAACTGGATCAGAACCAGGCTGAATATTACATTTAATCCGACGACCAACAGGCTTACCAGGACCGGCGTACGAGTATCCTGCATAGCAAAATAGGTCCGGTTGATAATATTATAAGCACCCTGGGCAAATAATCCGATAACAAAGAAGTTGAGCGCAAATACCGTCATTTCCGTCGACCGCTGGTCAAAGGCTCCATGCTGAAAGAGGAGAATAACTAGTGGCCGGGAGAGAACACCCAGTCCAACGGCGGCCGGGATGGTAAAGAAGGCAATTAGATTCAACCCAAAAACCGTGGTTTTACCCAGATCATTAAAGCGCTGCCGGGAGGCATGCTCGGCCAAAACCGGGAAGACTGCGGTATTAACTGCAAAGACAAACAGGTTATAAGGCAGGTACATCAGTTTGTTGGCAAAGTTAAGCGCCGCAATGCTCCCGACTGGAAGTCCGGAAGCCAGCAGACGGTCGACCACAATATAAATCTGATTGACGGTAGTCCCAATCATGGCCGGCAGCATCAGCTTACCCACCTGTCGGACTGCCGGGTCTGAAGTATCGATGCTGAGGGAATATTTTACCCCGCGGCGGCGCAGTACCGGCAGCTGAATGATAACCTGCATAATACAGCCCAGCAGAGTGCCCAGAGCCAGTGCATAGATGCCTAATTCCGGTGCCAATATATAAATGATTGCAATGATGGTTAAGGAAAAAGCAACTGAGGTAAAGGCCGGGGCAGCAAAATGCTTGAGGGAATTAAGTACCCCGCCTAAAAGCAGGGAAACAGCCATAAAAAGAACACAGGGAAACATGATGATGCTCAATTTAACGGTAAGTGCTTTGGCTTCCGGGCTAAAACCGTGAGCAATTCCGCTGATAAGCAGCGGCGAAGCAGCCATTCCCAAAATTGTCAGCACCAGCATGGCGAGCGCCGTAAGGTTGATTATCGTGCTGGCGGTACGGGAAGCATCATTAGTTCCTTTGTTTACAGTTTGGGAAGTAAACACCGGAATAAAGGCGGTGGCCAGGGCTCCGCCGATAACGACATAGAAAAGATTGGGCAGGGTAAATGCCATTAAATAGGCATCTGTCTGCATACTGGTACCGAAGATTATCGCAATAACCTGTTCCCGAACAAACCCGGCCAGCCGGCCTAAAATGCTGACGGCCAGCACCAAAAGTGCTGCACGGGCGACTAATTTATTTGACATCAGGCCCACCTATAAATAGAAATTATACGTCATTAATCATGACATTTTTCAGCCTGATTGGCCATAC
>JBLNAA010000092.1:0-5841 GCA_050259135.1 Methylocystaceae bacterium
ATTGCTCCAATTTTGTCTCCCTGGTTTACAAAGATTTTGGCTATACTGTAACCTCAACCGCCCGCAAATACAACACGGTCGGTACCAAGGTGGAGGGGGTTTACTCCGAGAAGCTCTCCACCGGCAAATGGACCTTGGTCGGAGTAGATAAACTGCGGCCGGGAGATATCTTTACCTTCTGGGCTACTGACAGTAATGGCGCTAAATATATTTCCCATGTTGCGCTCTACATGGGTGTGGTCAACGGCAAACCCTGCATCATTAACACGGCCAAAGATCATCCCACAGCCATTGGAATTATCAATGGTTTCTCCTACTGGTATGGGGAACAGCTGTATGAGGTAAGGCGGGTACTGCCCGATTCAGCTTATACTCCCCATAACAGCAGCGTGAAGTTGAGCAGTCCGGTTATTCCGGCGGTATACCAGCTAAAGCCCCAGAATCCGATTGTTATGCCCAAAGATTTAGCGGTAGGATTTTAACAAGACCCATATATAGCATTCTTGAAGGCAGCTTCTTTTTAGAGGCTGCCTTTTGCTGTCGAACAAGAATTTTTTCCCGACAGGAGTTGCTAAATGTTACTATTAAATGAGTAAATAGTTATTTCTTTAGTCCCCTGGGGCAAACGATACAGGGTTATAGAAATAACAAACTGAATACATAGGATGAGAAAAACCAATAAAAACTCGGCAGCAGCGGGAGGTGACTGGGCGGAGACTCGTATTAGAGCCGCCGAATGGTCTATGGAGAAAAAGTTAGAAGACAGTCAAGTTATTGTTATTACCAGCGGCAAGGGTGGAGTGGGCAAAACCACTACAGTTGCCAATCTTTGTGTAGGACTGGCCAAACGTGATTATAGCGTGGTGGCACTGGACCTGGATATCGGGCTCAAAAAACTTGATTTGATCCTGGGCTTGGAAAATCGGGTTATCTATGACATCGTCCAGGTGGTGGAAGGTGAGTGTACCCTCAAACAAGCCCTGGTAAAGGACAAGCGCTTTCCTTCACTGTATATGCTGCCGGCGGCTCAGACCCGCAATAAGGATGAAATAACTGAAGCCGAGGTTATCAAGCTTTGTGACGAGCTGAAAACCATGTTTGATTTTATTATCATCGACTGCCCGGCAGGTATTGAACAGGGGTTCCGCAATGCGGTAGCCGCTGCCAACAAGGCTATAGTGGTAACTAATCCGGAGGTTTCAGCGGTCCGTGATGCTGATCGTATAATCGGTATGCTGGAAAGCCGCAATTTTAAAGATATCAAGCTGATCGTAAACCGTATCCGCGGGGATATGGTTAAGAGCGGCAACATGCTGAGCGTGGAAGATCTGCTCGAGCATCTGTGTATTGAGCTCCTCGGGGTGGTGCCGGAAGACCGCAGCGTGGTGATCTCCACCAATAACGGAGAACCAGTCATCTTAAGCCACGCCCAGGCCGGACAGGCGTTTGACAACATAACCCGCCGACTGCTGGGAGAAGAGGTCGAGGTAATCGATTTTGAGGCTCCCGAATCCCTGTGGAAGAAGATCAGACACATATTCGGCCGGCAGGCCGGTTAGGGAGGTGACGGCATGTTTGGCCTATGGGGCAATAAGAAAAAGAATAGCCGTGGCCGTGCCAATGACCGTCTACGGGTAGTCTTAATGCATGACCGGATAGGTTCTTCTTCGCTGCGGATGGATGAGCTGCGTGAAGAATTATTGGCAGTAATTGCCCGCCATGTTGATATTGACGGCCGTCCCGAAATATCAATCACCTCTCAGGGCCGGCAGTCGGTACTGGACATTAATATTCCCTTACGGAGTCACTAACTGATGGTCGATATCAAAGGGCAAAATAACAATCTGGTCTTGAATTTTAGCCGGGGCAAGCTGGAAGAATACATTCAGGATTTGGAGCAGAAGTTTGCTGCCAACCCGCGTTTCTTCATCGGTATGCAGGTGGTTTTCCGCGGGGAAGGCCTGAAAAAGATGAGTGTCGATGAGATTGCATCATTGCAGCGTCTGTGCCTGGACTACGGTATGGTAATGCAGAACACGGTCAGGGTGAAGGAAGCGGCACCTTACCATTCAGCCGGGAAAGACATGGTTATCAAAACTACCCTGCGCAGCGGGCAGAAGGTGCACAGCGAAGGTTCTATTGTTATTGTGGGCAATGTAAATGAAAGCGCCGAAGTGGTGGCCGGGCATGATATAATCGTACTCGGAAAGCTGGAAGGGATTGCCCATGCCGGGTGTTATGGGGACTTGACCCGCACCGTTTTTGCGCTGGACTTGTTTCCCCGCCAGATACGTATCGGTGATCAAGTATCCTGCTTAAGCAGTGATTTTGACCGTTGTCTGGCACCAGAAATGGCTTATTGGGATGGCAGCAGCATAGCAATCAAAGCCATGGGCAAACGAAAAAACAGCCGCTGGCCGCGCTGGCACAAATAATTTTTACCGGCCAAAAACAAGAGGCAGGGCTTATACCCTGCCTCTTAATTATTCTTTATAGATCTATCTATTTGATGTTAAGATTGCCTTTCTTTAAACTTTCCCGCTGTTTTAGGAAGACAAAAGCCACAATACGCTCAACGGTTGGCTCATCCACATCTTCAAACCGAATGCCAACTTTGTAGCGCTTGTTGATGTTTTCATCCTTGAGGCAGCGGGTTACCCGTCCCAGACATTCCAGGGTGAATTCATTGGTAAGCTTCAATTGCAGTTCCAGCAGGGTATCAACATCAATAGGATGACTGGTCACTAACATTATTCCACCGCCGCTCAGATCAGCCGTTAGGCCCTGGTAATAGTCAATGGGATATCCCGCCATACGGTAACCGATGGGCAATAAAAGCTCAATCCTTACCCAGGAACGAAGTTGTACCTTGGTTAAGTCCTTGGGCTTGGAGATTTGCAGTACGGCTATGCCCTTGTTGCTGCGGGACTGCACCCGGCTTGGTGCCGAATATAGAATCCCGTTATTATGCACCCGCAGAGTAATCAGCGAGCCGGGAGCAATTGCTACCAGATTTCCATATTTGATCGGAGCTGCCACGATCAATGATTGTGGGAGCACCTCTTCAATTCGGCTGGTGTAGGCATCTCTATGCTCACTTTGATCACTGGTATTAAGCTCTAGCTCGATTAACTGATTAGGACGAAACGGATCCTGCATAAAACTACTCCCACTAATCACTTTTATTAGTGTTATTACTTAAGTTATATGATTTATTCTCAAGTCTTTGCCACCACAACCGGGGCAATATTAAAAAAAGATGGGACTTTTGACCTAGTAGAAAACCTACTTAAGTCGTAACATAATTTTATCAAATTTCATATTTGAAAAGATTGAAATTCAACTTTTAAATAAATATTCTGGCGGACCAGGATATGGTCAATCGTAATTTATAGCATATTACACTATACTATTTACATAACTGGTAGGGACAAATAAACCAGAGGCTGGAGAGTGACTGGTGCGAGTGAATCATAATAAACGTAATACTTTGGCCTTAAAAGGCATTTCTATAGTATTGGGCCTGCTGCTCTGGCTTTTCGTCACTAATGAAAACATTATTATAACTAACCATCCAGTGAGTGGGGTCAGTGTAACGGCGGAAAATTTAGGTGCCGGATTGAAAGCCGTCTACAATAATTCAGTTGACCTGGAGGTGTCGGGAAAAGTAACCGACCGGGCATTGTTTAAAGCGACTGTGGATCTAAACGGTATGGGTGCGGGAAAACATCAGGTACCAGTGCGGGTAAAAACCCCGAGCGGGGTTAAACTGGTGAAAGTAGTACCTGCCCAAATTACGGTTAACATAATGGAAGTAACTGAAAAGACGGTTCCGGTCGGGGTACACCTGGAAAAAGACCCCCCAGTCGGATATCGGGTAACCGGGATGATACCCAGTCCTGCCCAAGTACTGGTACGGGGAGGCTATCCTGATGTAATCAAAGTAGATAAAGTGCAGGCCAATGTTGATCTGTCAGAGGCAAAAACTGCCACCACTCTGCCGCTCACTTTTACTCCGGTTGATCGTGAAGGACAGGTGGTAGCCAATGTCAGCGTCGTTCCTGAACATGGTCAGGCCTATGTTGTGGTGGAAGCTGATAAAAAGGAAATAAGTCTGCCGATCAAGATAGAGGTAAAAGGCTACCTGGCTGATGGGTACTCAGTAGCCAACATAACTGCGGAACCAACCTTGATCACAGTGTATGGCAACCAGGAAGTGGTCAGTCAGCTAAAAGAGGTAGTCACGGAACCGGTAGATATTGAAGGTAAAACCGAAAGTATCGATCAGGTGGTTAAGCTGGTTGCCATACCAGATGTAGTGTTTAACCCGACCTCGGTGTTAGTCAGGGTCGAAATAAAAGCCGGGAGTGCAAATCCATAACATGATTGTACGTGTGCGCAACCTGAGGTTGCATGTAGACGAAGACGAAACCCTGCTGCTCACGCGAGCTGCCGAAAAACTGCAGATTACTGCCGAGCGTATTCAGGAGTTGACCCTGGTGCGAAAGGCAGTTGATGCTCGCCGCCGGGAAGTGTTCTTTAATTATACGATTGATGTACAGCTGCGAAAGGACACCCGACTGCCGCGGTCATTTTTCAATAATCCGGAATTGTCGGTTGTTGAACCGGAAGAAGATCTTACTTTGACCGAGGGAAGCCTGCCTTTAACCAACTCCCCGGTGGTAATAGGGATGGGTCCCTGCGGACTATTTTGCGCCCTTTTATTGGCACAGCACGGTTACCGCCCCATCCTCCTCGAAAGAGGACGGGAAATTGAACAGCGGGTACGGGATGTAGCGGAGTTTTGGGAGCAGGGGAGACTAAATCCCGAATCAAATGTACAGTATGGCGAAGGTGGGGCCGGAGCCTTTTCTGATGGCAAACTGACCACCAGGATTGGTGACCGGCGGGTTGATCAGGTGCTGAAACAATTGGTCGCCATGGGAGCACCAGCCGAGATCACTTATACCAAGCATCCGCATGTGGGTACCGACCATCTGCGGGGAATAGTTAAGAATATACGAACTGAAATCATCCGCCTGGGTGGTCAGGTATATTTTAATGCCCGGCTTACCGGATTAATCAAGGATCAGGGCCGATTGCAGGCACTGATAATCAATGATGAATTGACCGTGCCGGCTCAGGCTGCGGTTTTGGCCGTGGGTCATTCAGCGCGTGATGTCTACCGGATGTTAAACCAAATGGAAATCTCGTTGCTGCCCAAGGGTTTTGCCATGGGAGTTCGGGTGGAACACCCACAAGCAATGATCGATGAGAATCAATACGGACAGTACGCGGGACATCCCCGGTTAGGACCGGCCGGTTATCAGATCACTTATCAGGATAATGACAGCGGGCGCAATGTTTATTCATTCTGCATGTGCCCGGGCGGCTATGTGATTGCCAGTGCTTCCGCCCCGGGACAGGTAGTAACCAATGGTATGAGCTACCACGAGCGGGGTTCAGGCATCGCCAACAGCGCTCTGGTAGTAACCGTCAACCCGGGAGATTGGGATGAAACCCCTCTTGGCGGCATGGAGTGGCAGGAGCGATTGGAGAGAGCCGCCTTTATCGCGGGCGGCGGCAATTATCATGCCCCGGTACAAAAAGTGGCCGATTTTTTGGCCAAACAGCCCACCAAAGACCTGGCAGGATTAAATACCACCTACCGTCCCGGGGTAACCCCGAGCGATTTCTGGGAAGTTCTGCCCGGTGAGCTGACCGAGCCGCTGGCCAGGGCCTTTAAAGATTTCGAACGAAAACTGCCCGGTTTTGCCGGTGACAATGCCGTACTGACCGGTGTGGAAACCCGTACCTCTTCGCCGGTGCGTATCGAGCGCG
>JBLNAA010000093.1:0-12754 GCA_050259135.1 Methylocystaceae bacterium
ATGTGATTATGTAATCTTTCAGCGGGATCATACTTTTCTAACCAGCACGATCCCACCAGCAGTTAGATTTTAATCGGCTGCACCATGGCTTCCGGTCAGACCGCTGGCAATCAGTATAACCAGGATAATCAGGGCTAATGTGATTGCTGCTATAATTATTTTTCTGCCTACATGCTGTTCACCGTGTTTGTATTCTGCCAGTAAATGAGTTAAGATCACCGTATTTCCGGAGAATAACATTACCATCACAAATTGAAGCCAAGCCGGGATTGCCAGATAAGCAGCATGGGCCAAGTGGGACCACAACGTATGGCTGTAATAGGCCAGAACAATAAATTCAATCAGGCCTGCCGCATATTGGAATACCAAGCTCTGCTTCTGCATCGAGGTGTTAATCTCTAACAGGCCTTTGATTTGTTCCTGTGTTGAAATATTGGTTCTGCTGTTCATAATATCAATCTTGCTTTGTACCACTTCTATAGCCGCCTGGTAGTCTTCCCTTACCATTTTTAACTGGTCATAAATGTTTAACAAATCGATTCGGCGCTGCTGGTAGGATTCTGTTAACTGCCTAAACCAGGTCTGAGGTAATTTCAGGCCCGATTCTGCGCTTAACCGCCTTTCCAGATTGCTTAGTAATAAATCCAAACGTTTTACCCCATCGAGTATAAGTTTTTGGTCTCCCACCAGCTTGCTGTAACCGCTGGCCAAACCGTTAATTTCTAATTCCAGCTCTTCAGTTACTGTTAAGGACCCTTTTGCCATAACCAATTTTGAGTGCAGAGTCTGTACGAGGCTCTTCTCCAACTTCTCCAGTTCATTGCCAATCGCTAAATGACGATCGTGCAAGAGCCCATCCAATGCCCGCAATCTAATTATGCTTCCATGCCAGAGCGGTAACCTCCGGGATATAAATTGTACGGAAGCTGAATCCGTATTATCCAGACCACAGAGATAAAATGTTTCATCACCTTGCTGATCAACCGGGAGGCAGGCCAGCATTCCCTGCTCCAGATGCAGGCCCAATGCTTCAGAACAAGGAATTACGGTGCAAGCTTCTTCTAAAAGTTCGGTCCATCGGCAGGGGGTCCCGACTAACAGTGTTAGTTTTCCCATCAGTTCGCCAGGATTTAATTGTGCCTGTTCCTCCCATCGCTGCAACTGCTGCAAAGCTCCACCCCAACCGTCAGCCGTTTCGGTTTTGACTACGAGCGCGGTCATTCTATCCTGAGAACAGTCTAATCCAAAAAACATATCAGATTGATCAAACGATGGGGGATTCTTATATTCAGAAAGCCTATTGCTACGCAGCACTTGAGCAAGTTTTTCCATGTGCTCGGGCTCTTCTCTTAAAAAGTAGTAACAACGTAAAACCAAATGCGAAATTTCTATCAACCCCTAAAAACACACTATTTATAAAAAGGCCAACTTCAAAACCATAATATTTATTTTGCATTTCGATGCCGTCGTTTAATTTCCTTTTCTTAAACAGGACGCCAGTTACTTAAATAACCTCATAAATCAATCCCCAATCCCCGCTGATCAGTAATACCAATATGTAAGGTTTGAATAAATCGAATCGGTTAAGTACAATTAATTACAATTATGAAACAGTGAAAGGAGTGGCGTTAAAATGGAACACCAGTTACCAGCATTACCTTACAGTAAGGATGCCCTTTTACCAGTAATTTCACCGGAAACCATTGAGTATCATTATGGAAAACATCATCAAGCTTACGTCAATAATCTAAACAAATTGGTTGCCGGTACTGAGTTTGCAGATATGGATTTAGAGTCTATTATTAAAAAATCTTCCGGCAGTATTTTTAATAATGCAGCCCAAATTTTTAATCATAATTTCTATTGGAAGTGCTTGAACCCCAACGGAGGCGGAGAGCCGACCGGAAAATTAGCGGACTCAATTAACCAAAACTTTGGTTCATTCGCCGCCTTCAAAGAGAAATTTACCGCCACAGCTATCGCTGCCTTTGGATCTGGCTGGACATGGTTGGTTAAAAATACCGATGGCAGCCTGGGCATTGAAAGCACTAGTAATGCTGCTACCCCGATCACCGAAGAAAAAACCCCCTTGTTAACCTGTGATGTATGGGAACACGCTTATTATATTGATTATCGCAATGCCAGACCCATGTATATAGAAAAATTCTGGGATATCATAAACTGGGATTTTGTTGCCACAAATTTGGACCAGTAAAGCTAAATAAGACCGCAGAAAATCAAGCCAGGTCTGAACCTATACCCAGACCTGGCTTACATTGTACCAGTATCTAATGTTTACCCTGGTTATTTATGGCTCTCTGGAATATGAGCTCCATCACAAAATGGCGCATTTTTCGTCTTGCCGCACCGGCATAGTACCATTTTATCTGCCTCTTTAATCAGCTTGCCATCTGTACCAAATATCCGGCTCAGGCCTTCGACCAAAAGCGGGCCATCCTTTACTACCCTTATTTGCCCAACTGCTGCCGATTCGGATTTGTAGGCTTTGGAGCCAGGGCCTTTGGCGTTTTGAGGATCTACTGAAGACCCGGATGGCAAACTGTACTGCAAAGCATGGCTGGGGCACTTGTCGATAGTGCGAATAATCGCTTCCGCACTGCTGCCAGCTAGATTAACCCAGGGCCTTTTGCTAACATCAAAAACCTGGGGCAGCCCTCCCCAGCACTTACCGGCATGGGAGCATTCTTTCGGATACCAGTATACAATAATGTCTTCATTCTGGTATTCTTTTACGACAGGTTTATCTGCTGATGATGACAACGTCGCCGGTTCTAATTTATTAAACAGCTCCCGTTTGGCTCCGCAAATGGGGCATACCCAATCGGGAGGAAGCTCATTAAATGGGGTCCCTGCTGGCACACCATGTTCAACATCTCCGGTCGCAGAATCATAAAGGTAACCACATATTGAACATTTATATATCTGCCTGGCTGCTGCATTCGCATCTTCCAAGACTTAACACCTCCCGTCGTTATCCAATCCCACTAGAAAACCGGATCAAACATGTCCCGGGAAGCGCCACAAACCGGGCATTCCTCGGGCGGCTCCGGCCCCTCATGAATATAGCCACAGACCCGGCACTTCCACTTATTGGCGGCTTTCTTGCCGCTTTTGTCACGGCCTAAATTACTAAAAGCTTCGCTGGTATCAACCTTCGGAGCAATAATAATTTCGCCCACCAGTACACCATTCTTGAGGAAGCTCTTTTTGAAGAAGTTTTCTTGGGGGTCCCGGATTTCGGCAACCCGTACTTCTGCAGCCGGCAGGTTTACCTCACCCACCGAGAATACTTCCATGTCAAATGCCGCCAGCACAGTGGAAAGAAGCGGTTCTTTATACTCCAGCCAGTCGCCCGCTGCATTGGCTCCGGCAATCTTACCCATTTCCAGCGATACCGGCCACAGCCCAATCAGTTTATCTCCCACCTGTGCTACATCCCCTGCCGCATAAACACCTGATACCGAAGTACACAGCTGCTGGTCGACTGTAATGCCCCGTGCGACTTCTATTCCGGCCGCAACTGCTAATTCAATATTGGGTTTTACCCCAGTGGACAGCAAGACCAGATCAGCTTCCAGTACCCGGCCGTCATTTAGTTTAACCCCGGAAACGGTGGTTTCACCGGTAATTTCCTCAGTATCAACGCCCAGGCACAGCTGGATTCCCTTAGAAGACATCAGATCATGCAGCCGTTTTGAAGACGACTCATCCAGCTGCCGCGGCATAATTCGATCGAAATGCTCAACCACTGTTACCTCTAAGCCGGCAGCAATCATCTCCGAAACCGCCTCTAATCCCAGTACTCCGCCGCCAATAACCACAGCTTTATGAGCTTTATTAATTGCTTCCTTGAGTGACAGTGCATCAGCTAAATTTCTCAAGGCATATACCCCCTGGGTATTAACTCCTTTGATTGGCGGTATATTGCTGCGTGCCCCGGTAGCAATAATAAGCTTATCGTAAGCCAGGCTGTCTCCACCAGCCAGAACGACCCCTTTGTTGGCGGTATCCAGTGCTTTGACCTGGCAGGAGGTTCTGACTTCGATGCTGTTATCTATATACCATTGGTCGTTCATTACAAAAAGCCTTTCATCCGGCAGATCTTCACTTAACAGATCTGATAAAGCCGGGCGGTAATAGGGCTTGTAATCCTCTTCCGTTAAAAGGGTAATACTGGCCGTCAGGTTGCGCTTACGGATCGCCTGAGCAGCTGATAAGGCAGCTATTCCGCCGCCGACAATTAAAAATCTTTCATCGGTATCTTTCCGGAATTCCTCTTCCATGCCTTCCGGGACAAAATTTTCTGCTCCTACACCACAAGCCGGACATACTTGAGGCGGTTCTTCCCCCTCAAATACTTGACCGCAGACCTGACAGCGCCAGCGCCTTTTCGATTTCGGCTGTCTCTTTTCCAGCACCGCTTTACCGAATGCCATTCCAAAGTTAAATGCTTCTTCCAGATTACGCTCCGAAGGCTTAAAGTTGATTCTTAACCCGGGAAGCACTTTCATGCGCAGCATGTTTAGACGGTTTTCTATATTGGGAACTGCTTCTCCACTCCACCCATAAGCTCCAAAAGCGGCTGCCACTTTATCACCATGGGTTATCGGTGACAAATGAGTCAGCAGATTCCATACCGGAGGCAGGGTATCCCCATTCAGGGTTGGCGAACCGATCAAAAGGCCATCCGCAGCAGTTATCTCCGCCAGTACTTCCTGCAGCTCAGATTCGCCCAAATTAAAAGTCCGCAAATCGAAGTCACCAACCATGGCCAGCCCTTCTGCAATTCCCCGGGCAATTAACTCCGTATAGCCATAGGCAGTAACATAAGCCATAACTATTTTAGGCAAGGCGTTTTCATCTGGGGTGATTGGTGTCGACCACTCCCGGTAGAGATTGATATAATAGTCCAGATTTTTACGCAGAACTGGTCCATGACCTGGGCAAATAATCTGCAATTGCAGATCTTTTATCTTGTCTAAAGCTTCTAATACAAAGGGCTTAAAAGGACTAATAATCATATCAAAGTAATAACGGTAGGCATCAGAAAAATCACGGTCGATTAAATCGTTAAACAGACGCGGATCTGAAAAATGGCAGCCAAAGGAGTCACAGGTAAACAGTATTTCATCTTGCTTAAGATAGGTGTACATAGAATCCGGCCAATGGAGGAAAGGGGCCGAGATGAATTGCAGGGTCTTCCCGCCCAGATCGATTTCATCACTATGATTTACTTCCAGATACTTGAACTTCTTGTTGGTTATCTCCTTTAAAAAGCGGATCGCGGTGGGACTGGCCAGCACGGTCAGCCCCGGAATCTTTTTCAGCAGCTCTTCAACTGATCCGGCATGATCCGGTTCAGTATGATTCATGATCAGGTAATCGATTTGATTAAGATCAACTAATTTCTGCAAGTCATTAATATATTCATCAAAAAACCGGGCTTTAACGGTTTCCACCAGTGCCGTATGGTTCGTACCTTTAATCAAATAGGCATTATAACTGGTCCCATATTCTGTCGGCATGATAATATCGAAAATCTTTAAACCTGGATCCTGAGCCCCAACCCAGTATACGTTTTCTTTGATCATTATTGCTTCCAAACCGATTCCTCCTTAAATATGCTATCCCTTATATTCCACATATTTTTACCGATAATATCCGTTTACCATTTTACCTGTCAATATATTTTAATTCCCTGCATTCGATTGTTTTTTCCTTTCTTACCCCACCACTAATTTACATACCCCTTCCCCAAAATCAAAAAAATGGCTCACCTCTCACCCCGTCAGGGTTAGCAGGCTGCCATCGTTATTCATTTCATTATTCCCCTGATTCATCCTTCCTGGTCAGGTACGAACGAATTATTCTGACCAGGACTCTTAAAGCAAAATCTGTTGCTCCTTGGTCAATCGTTTGATATCATCTGCCTATTTTAGGTCAAATACAATATATTGCACGTATTTGAGACGAGCTGGTGCTATCAAGGCGTAATGGTCTACCTAGCGCTGGTTATATAATGAACGGTTTTATTAGCGGATCATAGATAGAACGGCGGCCCTCCTAAGAAGACCGCCGCCCGTTAGCTACATCTACAGTTTTATCTCCAGCTTTAAAGTATTACGAGATTATTTGAAACTTAAATTCTCAAAGATTCCGCAGGCACCCATGCCGCCGCCGATACACATGGAAACGATACCGTATTTAACATTGCGTCTTTCCATCTCGTGCATCAGGGTAACCGTCAATTTGGCTCCGGTACATCCCAGGGGATGACCGATAGCAATAGCACCGCCGTTTACATTGACGATATCGGGATTGATATTCAGTTCTCTCATGCAATAGATGGCCTGGGAAGCAAAAGCTTCATTGAGCTCGATCAATCCGATGTCGTTCAGGGTCAGACCAGCCCGTTTTAGTGCCATGGGGATGGCATATTTCGGCCCAACACCCATTTCATCGGGTTTACAGCCAGCCACTGACCAGCCCACAAATTTCAGGCGGGGCTTGCAGTCGAGTTCTTTAGCTTTTTCCGGAGTCATCAATATTACGCCGGCTGATCCATCAGTGGTCTGGGAACTGTTACCCGCAGTTACCGAACCTCCCGGTACAAAGGCGCCTTTCAGCTTGCCTAAAGATTCCATGGTCGTACCCGGTCTGGCTCCCTCATCATAGTCATACATAATGGTTTTGGTCACCGGTTTGCCATCAGCGCCCAAAGTAGTCACCTTGACTGGAACAGGAACGATTTCCTCTTTGAATTTATCTTTGGCAGCCAGTGCATTGGCATTACTTTTTACCCCTAAAGCATCCTGCTCTTCTCTGCTGATGCCGTATCTGGTCGCAACATGCTCGGCGGTTTGTCCCATGCTGGTATAAACGGTAGCCCAGAAGGGATCCAATGCCATTTCATTATTAGGTCTGACAATTCCGCCCATGGGAACCATGCTCATGCTTTCGGTTCCGCCGGCCATCATGATGTCAGTGCGGTTGGCGACAATGGCTTCCGCTGCCTGACCAATAGCCTGTAATCCAGAAGAACAAAAACGGTTTACTGTAGTTGAGGGAACCGTGTAGGGAATGTCAGCATAAATCGATGAAGTTCTGGCCATGTTCATTCCGCATGATTGTTCGGGAGTCGAACAACCCCAGATAATATCCTCTATCATTTCGGCTTTAAATTTGCCACCAGCTCTTTTTATAGCTTCTTGCATAACAATCTTGGTCAAAAATTCTGGTCTGGTATCTTTTAAAGTTCCTTTCGGAGCTTTGCCTCCGGCTGTACGGACACCTGATACTATAACAGCTTCTCTCAATCTTCTTACCTCCTCGAATAAATATATCTACGCGCTAAAAGCATTAGTTGTGCAGGACTTTACCCTTGGTAACCATGCTCAGGATTCTGTCCAGGGACTTTTGGTTGCCGATCAGGCTCATGAATACTTCTGTGGTCAGATCATTCAGATATTCTTCAGTGATCATGGAGCCGGCTGTCATACTGCCGCCAGCGTAGATATCAGTCATCTTGCAGGCGATCTCCCATTCATACTCAGTTAAAAGTCCGGCTTGTTTCATCTGGAAAGTACCAACTTTTAGCAACGCCATCTGGGTCAAACCAAAAGCTGCAAACGGTCTCTTGATCGGTGCCGACCAGTTGCTTTCGACCATGTCGAGCACTCTCTTCTTGGCATCGCCGAGCAGCATATCCAGATTCAGGGAAATACCATCGGTCGGGCGGATATAGCCAAGCTTCCGTATTTCCTTCACACTGGTACCGACTTTACCCATTGCGATGTTTTCAAATTCTGCCTGGGCGAAATCAGTCGGATGAGCCTTGCTGCCTGCCAGTCTGGCATTGATGCGCATAACCGACTCTTTCATTCCGCCGTAAGGTGGAATTAAGCCGAAGCCCATTTCAATCTGGCCGCCATAAGTTTCCCCAGCCGCCTGGACCGCTGAAGTCATGGTCATTATTTCACAGCCGCCGCCGAGCGTTTTTCCTTCTGCCGCAACTACGATTGGTTTCAGGCTGTATTTGGTATCCATTAAGACCTTCTGGCCTTTTCTCAGATTCGCTTCGATAGCAGCCCAGTTCTTCTCATTGGCATAGTTCATCATGGTAAAGAAGTCGGTTACGTTGCCCATGAAGTCAGGACCAGCAGCGGAGATAACCATACCTTCCCAGTTCTTGTCCATTTCCGCCTTCGCCTCAGCGATGCAGTCAAACAGGTCGTCAGTCACGCAATTAGCCATGCTATGGGTTTCCAGGCCGAGAACTCCATCGCCCAGGTCATATAACGTGCCACTGTTCATAGCCTTAACAACTTTGTTCTGCGCTTTGAGCTCTTTTAGGATGATTATGCTGGGTTTATGGCCAATCTCTTTGTACTTTTTGCTGGCGATATCGTAGTAGTAATCAATACCGTTTTCGGTTTTATAGAACTTGGTGATTCCGGCGGCTATCATTTCATCGATCCAGGCCGGAACTGCCATACCTTCAGCCTTCATACGAGCGATGTATTTGGGCAGATCCACTTCGGAGAACACTTCGAACGGGCCTTTGTCATGGTTGTAGCCCCATTTGAGAGCCCGGTCCATGTTCAGAATATCGTCTGATACTTCGCCGATCTTGGAGGCTGTATAGAGGAACACACTGGTAAGATGTCTCCAAACAAATTCAGAAGCTTTATCATTTCCTTCGAAAAAGGCTTCCAGTTTGGCGCCCAGCGTCGGGGCCTTCTTGGCAGCATCCAGAGATGCAAAAGCTGGCTTTTCAATGGGGCCATATTCAAAGGTATTAATATCAATAACCTGTTTTACCTTTTTGCCATCAACGGTAACTTTCCGATAGAAACCACCCTTGGTCTTGGCACCCAATAACTTTTTGTCTAACATGGCCGGCAGGAATGGCGGGTAAGTGTATGCTTCTTGTTCAGCCGGATCACTGACATTATGGGCAACTTCCCCAGTTGACGCGGCTGCTATATCAACGCCAACCATGTCGAACAATCCAAAGGTACCAACTTTGGGACGGCCGATCGCAGCACCGGTCAGTGCATCGACATCAGGAATAGACAATCCCAGTTCGAGCATCAACTTGGCGCAGGAAGGCCCCGCGTAGCAACCCAGACGATTGGCAACAAAGGCAGGAGTGTCCTTGGCATAAACGATGCCTTTGCCCAGAACGTTTTCGCCGAAATCGGCAAAGAATTGTACCACTTCCGGCAGGGTGTCTTTAGCCGGAATGAGTTCCAACAGCTTCATATATCTTACGGGATTGAAAAAGTGGGTACCCATCCAGTGCTGTCTGAATTCTAACGGCATATCTTCACAAATTTTATTAAGGGAAATACTTGAGGTGTTACTGGTTACAAAAGTACCAGGTGTGATATTTTCAGCGATCTGTTTAAGAACGATCTTTTTGATATTAATATTTTCCGATACAACCTCAATAACCCAATCACATTCAGCCAATACACCGATATGATCTTCGGTATTGCCGACCGTAACCAGGTCAGCTTCAGCTTTGTCCATAAATGAAGCCGGTTTGGACTTCATTAGTATTGCTTTGTTATCGGTAGCAATTCTGTTTCTAAATTCAGGACTTGCCGTGGTTAGACCTGCAGCCTTTTCTTTATCATTTAGTTCTCGAGGGACAATATCCAACAGATAACTGCGAATACCCGCATTGGCGAGATGTGCAGCAATCCCTCCACCCATGGTCCCAGAACCAATTATTGCGACTTTCCGAATTCTCTTTTTCAAAATTATATACCTCCCTACTATTTACTAAGGTTAGCCTGTTTCCACGAGACCAGACTTGTTGCTCCGCTAAATACCCGATAAAACATTTCTCTAAAATTATCTTCTGTACTACCACCCCCTAATTTAAGAACCAGGTGTTTCCAACTATCGACTGATACCGCTCTCCCGCACCATTTAGCTGACAGTTGTATCAGATTAGAACGTCAGCTTTTCTGTGGCTACACTAATCAGATCGTCTTGGGGACAGGATCTGCAGTATTAGCTTGTGAATATTTTAGCAATTGCTGCCGCAATAACAATTTGCGATGTTTGCAGCAATGATATGGCAAATACACCATGTCGGGGAATTATCATTCCCTTTCACCTGCATTATTCATTGTTTGGTTTGACCCTTATTTGTCTATATCTTCTGTTTTTCACACTTAACGTTGGTTGTTCCCGCCCAAAATACTGGCTGAAACGCAAGGGACAAAGTATTAATTTAAGAATTCTTTACTGCATCTAAAATTACGACTAGCTCATTTCGGGACAAAAAATTACGTACCTATTTAGTACATTTCTATTTAACTAAGGCAATTCCTTTCAATATATTTAATTTAAATTTTTCGTTTATTTGACTTTGGGGAGAGGGCAGAAACTATGTCGGCCTGAGAGGTATGTATCAGATCGGTGTAGGATTGTCCTATACCCTATTTTTGGGGCACATCCTTCCTTTGCTTGTCCCTTATCCCCCAAATAAAAAGATGGCCCACCTCTCACCCGGTTAAGGGCTAACAGGCTGCCATCGTTATTCGTTCCATTATTCCCTTGGTTCCTCCTTCCTGGTCAGGTACGAACGGATTATCATTCTGACCAGGGTACTCAAGGGAAATCTGTTGCTCCTTGGCCAATCGCTTGATATATCTACCTGTTTTTTGGTCAAATACCATTCATTGCACGTATTCGAGACAAGCCGTTCTTATCTATTGTCAACCAATCATAATGGCCGAAACCATGCTGATTATTCAGCTTCCCGGATTGAATAATTTCTCTATTTTCATGGCAAGACAAAGTAATGATATGCAAGAGTTTTGAATATAACAGATATCTAATATTTTTATAAAACTTAAGGTGCAGTGGTGAATTGAAGTGTTACCTCATTGTTTGTCTCCGTTCCGGACAGCTTTTTTACGGCTCCAGCCGGAACAAATAATGTGTATGATGTACTACCCGTTAGGTTATTGTCTGGATCTATGATTAAAGTATCGCCGCTTGTCGTACTTGTTATAGGCACCGAGTTTAACCCTTCCAGAAGGTTAATGTTAACAAAATTATAGCCTTGTTCAATATTCTGATTAAACTGAATATGTATGGTTTGATCTGTTGTTATATTGGTTGCCTGGTCCTGGGGGTCAGTAAAAACTACGGTTAGAGAATCCGGACTTGTTACATTTGTAACGGTTAAAATGTTTCCTCCAGCATCACAGGTGTAGGTTGAATAAGAACCGTTTGCTCTATTGACTGATATTAGCCGCCCTAGATTGTCATAGGTATAACTCGCCGCATTAACTAGCTCACTATAGCCGAAACCAAAGATCACTAATATTATCAATATAACTGTAGCATTCTTTTTAAGCCTCATTTATTTCCCTCCTTATAAGAGTTTCCGTATTGTCTTAATGCATTGACTATCTTATTTATTAATTCAACGATTATATCTATTTCAGAACGCACGGATTCTAATCCTCCAAATTCACCTATAGGTACTTCATTTACATAGACAATCCAATTTTTTTGATAAATTATTTTGAAGCTTGATACTTCATTTAGATAGTATTTACCACATATTTGATCACCTATCCCAATTCCATACAGGTTATAGTAAATACATTTATTTGTTACCAACAATCCAATAACCATTCGAAAAAATAGTTGCTGATATAACAAAATTGGTTGTTCTTCTATTTGCTTATATTTTGCAAAAGATTTGGTAGCCCTATTAATAGCTTTCTTTGACATATCATGGCCAAAATGTAATTGATGAAATGATGGTCTCCCAGTCAAGGGATGCCTAAACGGCGGTTTTATATTGTCAAAGTAATCTTTCGCAATTTTAAATAAAAATTCATTTTCCATATTTTAATACCCCTGATAACAATAGTTTAACGGCATCTAGTGTTAGCCGGTGAACTTGACAAATGGGTACCAGGTAAAGGCTTTGGAGACTGAGGTTCATAAGCTTCAGGAACATTAGCTTGAATAAACCCAATTAATGCTCCTAACATTGTTTCTGGCGGAGTACCAGCCTTTGGATTTAAATCCATTATGTATTTCTGAGTAGTTAATATTTCTCTTGTATGGGCCCAAATCCACAAATCCACCTTTTGGTACGCTATCTGAGCGTACTTTTCACCATTTTGGGCAATACTTACTATTTTGGATGAAGCTTTACTAGCAATTTCTGCCACTTTCGGAGCAGCAATGCTTGCCGTTGTACTTGCACCTGCTGCAATTTCAGGTGCAAAAGTTATACCCGTTAAGGTTCCATAAGTTGCTCCCGCTACAATTGCAGTATTTTTATAGGCTTCTTTTGCTTCATCAGATTTTAAGTAGTGGGCGGTATCTTTCAGATTTTGTGATAAACTACGGTCGCCCCACAATCCATTTGATCCCCATAACCCAGATAATCCAAGAGGATCAACCACCATAACAGGATTACCATATACATATATAAACCGGTTTGTACTCTGTCCTTCATTAATTGAACCAATTAAAACATCCATATTAATAAACCGCTTAACCTCTGGATTATAGTATCTTGCCCGCATGTAATATAACCCATTATCATCAGTCATTACCCCATCCCGACCGTTATAATGGAAGGGCGTATTTGTAGTCCCTGTTTGATTTGCCAGTTCTCCATAGGGCCCGTACCGGTACTGATCAGTTATAGTTCCTATTATGTCTGTGAGGACAACCGTACTTCCAC
>JBLNAA010000094.1:0-15716 GCA_050259135.1 Methylocystaceae bacterium
CCCGGTACTCAGGCAGGATCTGGTGCGGCCCCGCTGCCAGCCGAATATTATGGACGATTTACGCCGATTAGCGGCCTTAGGGATAGAAATGCACACCCAAATTGTGCTTTGTCCCGGCTGGAATGACGGAGAAGTATTGGAAAGAACTATCAGGGATCTGGCTTCCCTACGGCCGCAGATTCGCTCGATCGGAATTGTACCGGTTGGTTTGACTGGTCATCGTAGTAAACTGCCGTATTTAAGACCAGTTGACAGCGATCTGGCTCAGGATATAATCAGCCGGGGCTGGGTTTGGCAAAACCATTTTCGTGAACAAACCCCGGAAGGCATAGGCTTTGTTTATCTGGCGGATGAGTTTTTTGTCAAAGCAAAACTTCCGTTTCCCGAAGAAGAGTATTATGATGGCTATCCACAACTGGAAAACGGTATCGGTATCTGCCGATTATTCTGGACTGGTTGGGAGCGAGTAAAGGATAATCTGCCTGATAAATTGGATGACCGGCAGGAGTACATAATTATCTGCGGGTTGTCAGCTCTACCGGCTCTGACTCCTGTGATTGACCGATTAAATTTGATAGAGCAGTTACAGGTGCATTTACACCCGGTAGAAAATCACTTCTTTGGCGGTCAGGTGACCGTTACCGGACTTTTGACGGGGCAGGATATTATTGCTAGTCTTAAGGAATGTACAGATTCCGGGATCGTGCTATTGCCCCGTATAATGTTTAGAGAAGGAGAAGACCGGCTGCTTGACGAAATCACTGTGGGTGATATCGAAGAGGCCACCGGTTACCAGGTACGAGTAGCAGGAAACGGGGCAATAGACTTAGTACAGGCAATGGCTTTGCTTCCGCAAACGAGAAAACGAAAAGCAAAGGCCAGAATTGCAAGAAAATCTTGGTAATTAAACATCGGGAGGAAAAAGATGTCCAAGCCAGCTGTAGCTATTGTGGGAAGACCCAATGTGGGAAAATCAACGTTATTTAACCGTCTGGCTGGTATGCGTAAAGCCATAGTAGAGGATGTTGCCGGGGTAACCCGTGATCGTATTTATGAAAAATCAGAATGGGACGGGCGGGACTTCATTATTATTGATACTGGCGGCATCCGTTTTCGTGATGGTGATATATTTGCCGAAGAAATACGAAAACAAGCTGAGCTGGCGATTGAAGAAGCCGATGTCATTATTATGGTGGCTGATGCCCGTGAGGGAATGACCGCAGAGGACGATATGATTGCTGATATTCTGCGGCGGGCTGACAAGCCGGTAGTGTTAGCTGTCAATAAGGTAGAAAACTTTAAAAACCAGGACGTCTATGATTTTTATCGTTTAGGCCTGGGAGAACCCATCCCAATGTCAGCTGAACACGGTATGAATACCAATGATGTTTTGGATCAGGTGGTAGCCCATTTCCCGGTATTGAAAACGGAGGAAACCGATGAAGATGTAATTAAAATAGCACTTGTCGGACGGCCTAATGTCGGCAAGTCATCAATGGTGAACGCCCTTTTGGGAGAGGAACGGGTAATTGTCAGTGATGTCCCCGGTACCACCCGTGATGCCATAGATACTGCCTTTAAGTATGAGGGGAAAGATTATCTGTTAATTGACACCGCTGGAATTAGACGTAAATCAAGGGTTGATACAGCTACTGAACATTACAGCGTTATTCGCGCTTTCCGTGCCATTGAGCGGGCAGATGTCTGCTTGATTATTATAGATGCGGCGGAAGGGGTAACCGAACAGGACAAGAGAATAGCCGGGTATGTCCATGAAGAAGGCCGCGCCAACATTATCGTAGTTAATAAATGGGATCTCATCACCAAAAATGAGCGGACCATGAATGAATTTGACAAAGATATTCGGGAGGAATTAAAGTTTCTTTCCTATGCTCCTATTCTTTATGTATCGGCACTGACTAAGAAACGGGTATTTAAGATTTTGGAACTGGTCGATTTTGTTGTGGAACAGCATAATCGTAAAGTAGCAACGGCGGAATTAAATAGATTGCTGAGTGAAGCGGTAATGCTTAATCCACCTCCCGGGGCTGGTAAGCAGGGCCTGAAACTTTATTATATGACTCAGTATAAGACTGCTCCTCCGTCGTTTGTGGTATTTGTTAATGATACTGAAAAAGTGCATTTTTCTTATCGCCGTTATTTAGAGAATTACCTGCGGCAAAATCTTGGTCTGGAAGGTACACCAGTAAGGATTACCGTACGGAACCGTAGCTGAAAACTACTTCCAGGGGTATATTTTAGCGCTTGGCTATGGGGGAGGATACTAAATGGCTGCCAAAGTCGGATTGATCATTCTATGTTATTTCCTGGGCAGTATCCCGTTTTCTTATCTGGTTCCCAAAACCGCTAAAGGAGTAGATATACGCCAGGTCGGCAGCGGTAATGTCGGAGCTACCAATGTTTTGCGCAATATGGGCTGGCTTTATGGTATTTTGGCCATGCTGCTGGATATAGCCAAAGGTGTCCTGGCGGCGTATATCGGAGTCAGGTGGGGTGGCAGTACATTTCTCACCTGTTTGTGTGCGGGAGCTGTAGTCCTGGGTCATTGCTACTCGCCATTTTTAAAGTTCGTAGGTGGTAAGGGTGTGGCTACGGCTGGCGGCGTAGTTATCTACCTAATGCCATTGGCTGCTGTTATATTGGTAATATGGTTTGTACTGGTGGTAGCGGTAAAAAGGTATGTTTCATTGGGATCGGTACTTACTGCTGCTGCCTTACCGCTGGCAGCTTATTTAAATGGCCAGACCTCAGCCATTATCTGGCTGTGTATTATACTGGCCGCTTTTGTTATCTATAAGCATCGGCCAAACAATGAACGTTTGCTCAAGGGTACGGAGCCGCGTCTGGGAAAAAAGGTGGGAGAATCATGAATAAAGCAATCAAGGCAGCAATTTTAGGAGCAGGAAGCTGGGGCACAGCCCTGGCTTTAGTTTTGGCCCGCCGCGGTCATCAGGTGGTGGTTTGGGGCCGCCCCGAAGACGGAATGAAGTCGATGGAGGAAAAGCGGGAAAATAAATTACTTCCGGGGGTAAATCTCGACTCAACCATTCGATTTACTACCGATTTGGCCACTGCCGCAGCTGGTGCCGATATGGTGGTATTATCCGTACCGGCTCAGGCAATTCGAGGGGTGGTAAAGGATTTGAAGCCGGTTTTAAATCCGGCTTCACTGGTTGTTAATACCGCCAAAGGCATTGAAGTAAACTCCCTGAAGCCGCTCAGCCAGGTAGTGGCAGAAGAATTAGGGGGGGAGATTTTAGACCGCTATGCGGTTCTGTCGGGACCGACCCATGCCGAGGAAGTTGCCAGATCAGTACCCACTGCCATTGTTGTGGCTGCCCGCCATTCCGATATCGCATATCGGGTTCAGGATGCTTTTATGTGTTCAGTTTTTCGAGTCTATACTAATCCTGATGTAACTGGGGTGGAAGTAGGAGGGGCCTTAAAAAATATAATTGCACTGGGAACTGGTATCGCCGAGGGTCTCGGTCTGGGAGATAATTCAAGAGCAGCTCTTTTAACCAGAGGTCTGACGGAAATTGCCCGTATGGGTACCGCCATGGGTGCCCAGCAGCTTACCTTTGTGGGATTGGCTGGAGTTGGTGACCTGGTAGTAACCTGTGGGAGCATGCATTCCCGAAACCGGAGGTGCGGTATTTTGTTAGGAAAAAAAGTTCCGGCTGCGGAGGCGATGGCCCAAATCGGGATGGTGGTGGAGGGAGTGACGACTACCCAGGCCGCTTACCAGTTAGCAGCCAAGCTCGGACTAGAAATGCCAATTACCAATGGTATTTATAACGTGTTATATCAAAATGCTGATCCTGAGAAAGTAATGTGGGAACTGATGAGCCGAAGCCGAAAACATGAAAGTGAGGAAATATTAAAGCAAATAAATGAATGGTAGTGGAAATTTTTCCACTAAGCCTGTCGATAACCCTCCATCTGCGTTGTACCCGCAAGGGGCAGGCCGGATTTCTAAGCGCTAAAGCGCAAAGAACTCCGCTCTCTCCAGTTTGCATTCTTGTTCGACGTACCTCGAGTACGCCCTCACCGCTGGCAAGCTTCGCTTGGTCGCTGGTGAGCCTGCGGCTCACTATCTGCGACACTAGGTGAAACATCGTCACCGGCGCTATCCGCGGTATTAGGCGAAAAATCGTCGCCGTCACTCTGCAAATGCTCACTGCGCCTAGCATCTGGGGGCTTCTAGACAGGCTTTATTTCTTTAAGTACTGATTCTATATTATGTTTCATTCAACTTCGTCTACAATCCAAGTGGAAAAATTTCCACTACTTTTTTTTCTGTTTGGTTATAGACCTGACATGCCCTCAATATATTTATACTGTTATACCATACCGGGACCGTGCGCGGGCGCATTCAGGGTTATTGGATTAAAGCCCTGCATAGAACAACATACCGGGGAGGGAAGGTCAGGTGGAAGGAAACAACATATTAAGGGACATTGCGGAAAGAACGGGTGGTGACATCTATCTGGGCGTGGTCGGCCCGGTACGTACCGGCAAGTCAACGTTTATCAAGCGTTTCATGGAGCTTATGGTCATCCCCAATATAAAGGATGGTTATGACCGGGAGCGGGCCAAAGACGAATTGCCGATGAGCGGTGCAGGGCGTACCATAACTACTACTGAACCCAAATTTGTACCTAATGAAGCAGTGGAAATTAATCTGCGCAATCAGCTTAACCTTAAGGTAAGGCTGATTGATTGTGTGGGATACTCAGTGCCGGGAGCACTGGGTTACCAGGAGGATGAATTACCTCGGATGGTAAACACCCCCTGGTTTGATTATGAAATACCTTTTGAGGAAGCAGCGGAAATTGGTACTCGTAAGGTTATCGCCGATCATTCTACTATCGGGCTGGTAGTACTCACTGATGGCAGCATCAGTGATATTGACCGCCAAAATTATCGTGACGCAGAAGAAAGAGTAATCGGGGAACTAAAGGAATTAGATAAACCTTTTGTCATTGTGCTTAACTCTACCCGTCCTTATGCTGTGGAAACCGTTGAACTGGCCGAAGGAATGAATAAAACCTTTAATGTACCGGTTATTCCAGTAGATGCAGCTAATATGACAGTTGAAGATATTTATTCGGTATTGGAAGAAGTCTTATATGAATTCCCGGTGCAGGAAATCAACGTCAAGCTGCCGCGGTGGGTTGATGAATTGGATGAGGATTTCTGGCTGCGCGACAAGTTAGATAGCTCAGTAAGGTCCATCTTGGGTGAAGTTCATAAAGTCAGAGACATAGATACCGCCCTGGAAAAACTCTCAGCCATCGAAGTTGCCGAGAATGTTGTTATGGAAGAAATGAATCTGGGAACCGGTTCCGCAGCTATCGGAATTAACATCAGTGATGCTTTGTATTATGAAGTGCTGGCAGAAATCAGCGGCTTTACGGTTGAAGGCAGCCACGATGTCTTAAGGCTGATGAAGGAACTGGCGGTGGCTAAACGGGAATTTGACAAGGTCTCGGCCGCCTTGGTTGAGGTCAGGGATACCGGATATGGAGTGGTGACCCCACGCCTGGAAGAGATGATATTGGAAGAACCGGAATTAATCCGCCAGGGCAGCCGGTTTGGAGTGCGTCTAAAAGCCAAGGCTCCATCACTGCATATAATCCGGGCTGATATAACCACTGAAATCATGCCCATAATCGGTACCGAAAAGCAGTGTGAAGAACTCGTCCGCTACATGCTTGATGAATTCGAGGAAGACCCCAAACGGATTTGGGACTCCAACATCTTCGGCAAATCCCTGCATGACCTGGTGCGGGAGGGAATTCAAAACAAACTGCATCGGATGCCGGAAAATGCTCAAGTCAAGTTACAGGATACGCTGCAGCGCATTGTTAATGAAGGCAATGGCGGTATAATCTGCATATTAATATAGAGCTATCAAAACTTAAAGATTGGAACCAGGGATGAATTCCCTGGTTTTGTTTTTGAACCCGGGAGGGAGTATATTAAATGGTGTAAGGATTATGGGAGGTGCAGATTTTGCGGCGGGTCATCTGCATTAAATCCAAGGAACCTAACATGGATGAAACGGTGTACCGACAAACCCATGCTGAGTTTCTTCGGGTTATTGATATTTGCGGCTATGAGTATAATCCGGTTGATCGCAATTATTATCTTACCCTGCTGGTAGATGAAAAAATGGTTGATATTAAACAGGGTTTTACCGGATTTCTTTCGGATAAAGTGGAGACTCTGGTTAAGGATATTAACGATTATTGCGGAGTGATGGATGAATCCCACAAAATATGTTTTGAAATCCAGCAGGTGAAGATATTTAGAGTCCGCCAGGGTGATGGCCGTACGCTCTGGGTTGGTTATCTAGTGTACAATGAATAAGTTAAGTTGTTGTTGATTTAATTAAAAAGGAATGCTGCAGCAGCCGATATTATCGGCTGCTTTGTTTTTACCGATCATGATGAATCGGTACTCTTCGTTACCCCTTGGCTCCACGCCGGTGCTGTGAGAAAAGCGAGGCGCTGTGAGCGTAGCGAGGAAGTCCTCTTGGGGTAAAATCCCCTTGGGGGACTTGACATCGCTACCGGGTAACTAACTGTACCACTTTGATATCTTTTATATGCTATATCAGTGATGGAAATTTTATCATCCCCCTGTTCAGACTGATGCCAGGCATGTTATAATGTCCATCGATAAGGGATGAGTGTATATGGTTGACGGACATGGAGGACAGCATGAAAAGAGAGCAGCGTTTCTTCCTGGTGAGCGAAGATATATTACCTGAGGCCATCTTGAAGACAGCTCAGGTGAAAGAGATTTTAGCTGCCGGAAAGGTGGAGAACGTACGCGAAGCAGTGGCTAAGGTTGGCCTTTCCCGTAGTGCTTTTTACAAGTATCGGGATGGTATCTTTCCTTTAACATCAGAAAACACTATGCGTATTGTCAATCTGTCAATGACCCTGGCCCACCAGCCAGGGGTATTATCTGCCATGCTGAATAGTGTCTCTAACAGTGGTGCCAGTGTTCTGACCATTAATCAAAACCTGCCGTTAAAGGGCAGGGCCAATGTAACTTTGTCTATTGATACTGAGGAAATGCACATCAGCCTGGACGAATTTATCAACCGTTTACTGCAAGTTAACGGAGTAGTAAGAGCTGATATCCAAGGAAAAAGTTGAGGAGTGAATTTCATGGCAATTAATGTAGGTCTTATCGGTTGTGGTACGGTAGGCTCCGGGGTGGTAGAGCTGTTAAAACGTAATGCTTTTGACATTGCTCATCGCTGTGGTGAGCCAATCAACCTGGTCAAGGTATTGGAGATTGATCAGGCAAAATTAAAATTAGCAGGTGTCAGTCCGGAGTTACACGCGGCTGATATTAACGATATCGTTGGTGATGATGATATTAACGTGGTAGTAGAGGTTATGGGAGGGATCGAGCCCGCCAGAACCTACATATTGGAAGCTATGCGGCGGGGAAAAAATGTAGTTACCGCCAATAAAGACCTGATTGCGGTAGCCGGCGGAGAGCTCTTGGATACAGCAGCCGAGTTTGGGGTGGACTTCATGTTTGAGGCCAGTGTTGGCGGTGGGATTCCGGTTATTGCTCCGCTCAAACAGAGCTTACCGGGTAATCGTATGCAGCAGGTTATTGGCATTGTAAATGGTACCACCAACTACATTTTGACCAAAATGTCTCGTGAAGGCAGTGACTTTTCCACGGTATTGGCCGAAGCTCAGCGGCTGGGATACGCAGAAGTAGACCCAACCTCGGATACAGAAGGTATTGATGCAGCAAGGAAAATAACCATCCTGGCTTCAATTGCCTTTAACAGCCGCCTTACCCTGGGTGATGTTTATGTAGAAGGCATTACCCGCATAACCCCGCAGGACATTAATTATGGACGTGAACTGGGCTATACGGTAAAATTACTGGCTATCGCCAAGGAAATCGACGGCAAGATTCAGGTCAGGGTGCATCCGGCATTTCTGCCTAATCACCATCCTTTGGCAGCAGTGAGCGGGGTTTTTAATGCGATATTTATGACTGGTGACGCAGTTGGTGATGTCATGCTCTATGGACGGGGAGCTGGCAAGGAGCCTACTGCCAGTGCAGTAGTTGGTGATTTGATGGAAATCAGCCGCAATTTAAAACACCATAGCACCGGACGTATCGGCTGCACCTGCTACGAACATAAAGTCGTTTTACCCATTGATGAGTTGACCAGTAAGTATTATTTACGGATGACGGTGATCGATCGACCGGGAGTACTGGCAACCATCGCCGGGGTTTTTGGCGCTAATAATGTCAGTCTGGCCAGTGTTCTGCAGAAAACATCAGGGCAGGCTGCCCAGCTGATTTTGATTACTCACCGGGTAAAAGAGGCTAATCTGCAGGACTCTTTGGCCGTACTCAAGGGACTAAGTATGGTTGACAGTATCGAAAATGTCATCAGAGTAGAAGGGGACGAATAAGGCAGATGGAGCATAGTGACCAACCGGTAAAGGTTGTTGTTCCTGCCAGTACTGCCAATCTGGGGGCCGGTTTTGATACTCTGGGTATGGCACTTCCCCTTTTTATGACAGTGGAATTGGGCTGGGCCGGGGGTGGTAATAATTACCCGACTTCCAATACCGGCCTGATCGGTAGTATTATCAAACAGGTAATGCAGGAAGCTGAAATAGACAGTCCCTGGTACTGCCAGGTCGACAGTCAGATACCGGTTGCCAGAGGGCTGGGCAGCAGCGCTGCCGCAGTAATTGGAGCCCTTTTGGCAGTTAATGAACTGCTGGACCGGAAGATGGATCAGCAGCAGATATTAACCAGGGCTGCCGCCCTGGAAGGTCACGCTGACAATGTCGTACCCGCTTTAGTAGGCGGCTTTACGACTGCTATGCTCACCCCAGCCGGGGTTTACTATCAGCGGTTCACCCCCCCGGATGATCTTACATTATTACTGGCGGTCCCGGACCAGAAATTGGCTACCAGTGGCTCGCGGAAGGTGCTCCCCGCTTCGGTAACCCTGACTGACGCGGTTTATAACCTGCAGAGGGCGTGCTATCTAGTAGGGGCTATGGCCGGCGGAAATTACCTGGGGATTAAAGAGGCATTCCACGATTGCTGGCATCAGCCTTATCGCTCCAATCTGGTATTAGGTTTTCAGGAACTTAACAATATATTGACGACGCGCCAGGATGTCCTGGGGGTTACGCTCAGCGGGTCTGGTCCATCCCTGTTAGTTTTGGCGGTTGCTAACCCAACCGAAGTACATAAGATTATGGAGCGTACTCTAGCCGAGATTGGATGGCAGGGCTCGATATATACATGGCTTCCCTGCAGTCAGGGGGCTCAGATAGAGAGGAGAAGCAACTGATCATGGGTATTGTCGTACAAAAATTTGGAGGAAGCTCAGTAGCCGATATTGACAAAATCAGGCATGTTGCCACTCGGGTAACTCAGGAAGTCGATGCCGGCAATAAAGTGGTAGTCGTGGTTTCTGCCATGGGAGATACTACGGATGAATTATTGGAACTGGCAGCTCAAACCGGAGCTTCAACCCGGGCCAGCCGGGAGATGGACATGCTGCTGGCCACTGGCGAACAGCAAACCGCTGCCTTATTGGCCCTGGTGCTTGATCAAATGGGTTATCCTGCTATCTCGCTTACTGGCTGGCAGGCTGGAATTTTAACCGACCAGAAATATAGTAAAGCACGTATCAATGATGTGAATAGTGAACGGCTGGATCATGAACTGGATAATGGGAAGATTGTAGTAGTTGCTGGTTTTCAGGGATTAACCGAAGACGGTGATGTCACCACCCTGGGCCGAGGAGGTTCAGATACCACTGCCGTAGCACTGGCAGCCGCTATCAAGGCAGATGTTTGTGATATCTACACCGACGTTGAAGGTGTATTTACCGCTGATCCCCGTTTGGTTCCGAATGCCAGGAAAATGAAGACGATATCTTATGAGGAAATGCTGGAATTGGCCAGCCTGGGGGCAGTGGTAATGCAGCCCCGGGCTGTAGAATACGGGATGTTATACGGGGTACCTATTCAGGTTAGATCCACTTTTAAAGAAACTGCAGGCAGCATTATTATGGGAGTGAAAGAGATGGAGAATCGGAGACCGGTAACCGGTGTAGCTCATGATTTTAATGTAGGTAAACTGGCATTGTTTGATGTTCCTGATGTTCCCGGGGTTGCCAGTCGGATATTTAATGCTCTGGCTGATGAAAGTATTGATGTTGATATGATTATCCAAAGTGCAATGCAGAATGACCACAACGATATAGCATTTACGGTAAGTGCTGTTGATTTACCGCGCGCCCATGAGGTTATTAACCGGGTGGCTGAGGATTTAGGCGGAGTGCATACTTATGCTGCCCAGAATGTGGCCAAAGTTTCTATTGTTGGTGCCGGCATGCAGAGTAATCCGGGAGTAGCTGCCGCCATGTTTGCGGCTTTATCGGCCGAGGGAATTAACATTCAGATGATATCCACTTCCGAGATCAAGGTTTCCTGTATTATCGACAGTATCGATTGCCAACGGGCAGTCAAAGCGCTGCACCAGCGCTTTGAACTGGATAAGGAATAAAGTACCAAACGGTACCAAGGGCTGAAAAGTACCCCCCTGGTTACCCCTGGGTGACCAAATTGGAAATATTCGCTGGTAGACCTCCCGATTGCAGTTCTATATCCTTTTAACAAAGGAGGGATACCAGTTGCACAAAAAAATCATAGCTCTAATCTCACTCATGTTGTTGCTGGCAGTTGTCTGGGTTGTTCCTCAAAAGACCTCTGAGGTCAAAGGAATCTTTACCACCACCACCGTAAAACAGGTTCAGGTTACGGTTACGTCGGCTAATCTCCGTACCGGAGCCAGTACCAGCCATAGTAAGATAAGTGCCCTGACCAAGGGCAGTATTGTTGATGTGATGGGTAAGATCGGTGATTGGTATGTGGTCAAGACATCAGGTGATACCGTAGGCTGCCTTAACAGTTCCACGGTCAAACCTTATACCGCCCCATCTCCGACCCCGACTCCCACCCCCGTGCCTGCTCCTACTGATGTAAGCAGTATGCAGACCGAGATGTTAGGATATATCAATGCCGCCCGGGCAGAAAATGGGGCAGCACCCCTGGTTTTGGACCAGGCTTTATGTAATGGAGCTTATTTAAAATCCAAAGATATGGTGGATAACAACTATTTTGACCACAACAGTCCGACTTATGGCAGTCCTTTTGAGATGATGCAAAAATTGGGTATCAGTTTTTCCTGGGCGGGCGAAAACCTGGCCAAGCATACCTCGATTAAGGCCGCTCATGATGGTTTAATGAACTCACCCGGACATCGGGCCAACATCCTGAAACCAGAATATAAAAAATTAGGCCTGGGCATTGTTAAAGACGGTCAATATCTTTATATTACCCAGTGGTTTACTGACTAGGCTTATTTACAGTGTGAAGGCTCCCTTTAAACAGGGAGCCATTTTATTAGTGTGGTTGTATTGCCCCGGATGATTACTGGTATGGGAAAATATGGCCGCATAATTTAATGTACTTGGAAAAACCTGAAGCTGACCCCCGGCATATTATTAAATATAAACCACTGCTGAGAAGAAGAGATAATTGACTGCTCCTTCTTAAGAGGCGGGTCAAGGGGGAAGGATGTATAGTATGCCAGTGTATAATTATTATTGCACTAATTGTGGTAATACCATTAGTGTAATGGTGGAATCAGATAAAAAGAACGGGGTGAGATGTCCCCGCTGCAGCAGTCATAGTCTTAAAAATGTATCGACTAAAGTGGTAAATTCACGAGGTAAAGATAAGATCGCTTTTAATCGCTGTGGCTGAAAAGGCTAGGTGACAAAGCCGAAGTTTTCGGCTTTCAAAGACTAACCCGGAGCTTTAAACTCCGATAGCCTGTCGATAAACCCCCATCTGCGTTGTTCCAGTTCGCATTCTTGTTCGACGTACCTCTAGTACGCCTTCACTGCAAATGCTCACTGCGCCTAGCATCTAGGGGTTTCTAGACAGGCTTTATTTATTGTACTAATCAATCAAATAGATGTTGTTAGAATTTTGTCAGTAATCTGTTCGGGTATTAATATATTGTCAGGCCGGGTAATAATTGAGTGAGTAATTCACGGGATCTATTGATTTCATCTTCTTCCGGCGGCCGTAAATCAGGCAGGGAAGAAGACAGCCCTAGCTCCTGCCATTTGCTCTTACCCATATCGTTATAGGGCAGGAGTTCCAGGCGCTGAACATTGGTCATCGGACGGATCAGCCCGGCTAGGGCTTCCAGGTCCTCACGGCCGTTGGTGTAATCAGGGATAAGTACATAACGCAGCCAGACCGGTTTGTTAATGCTGGTCAAATAAGCCGCAAATTCTTGAGGCCGATCTGGAGGCTGACCGGTCAGCAATATATGTTGGGCTGGCAGGGCATGTTTAATTGACATCAAAACTAGATCAGTCTCGTCCAGAATTTCTTTCACTTGTTCCAGGCGAACAAAGCCGCTGGTATCAATAACCCGATGAATATTCCAAAAACCCAGCCGACGAAATAATACGCCTAAAAAGTCAGCCTGCAGCAGTGGTTCTCCGCCGGAAACAGTTACCCCGCCCGTTCTTTTGATATAGGGAAAGTATTGCTTAATATCATTAACCAGCCAATCCACAGTTACCAGGCGGCCATACACCATACGCCAGGTATCAGGATTATGACAAAAAGCACACCGCAAGGCACACCCCTGCATAAAAATTACATAACGCAGTCCCGGACCATCCAGGGTACCCAGTGTTTGTATGGAATGCACATAACCTTCATTCTGCATCGCAATACTCCCCCGAACTAAATCCGAGTATGGAAAGTTCGGCGGATAACATCCAACTGCTGTTCACGAGTTAGCTTTATAAAGTTGACAGCATAACCAGAGACCCGAATAGTGAGCTGAGGGTATTTTTCCGGATGTTCCATGGCGTCCTCAAGAGTTTCTCGTTCTAAAACATTTACATTAATATGGTGACCGCCCTGTGCAAAATAACCATCCAACAATGATACCAAATTAGTTGGACGGTCACTCTCCGATCGGCCCAGACCACCGGGGACGATGGAAAAAGTATAGGAAATGCCGTCCAATGCATAGCGATAAGGTAATTTAGCAACCGAGTTCATAGAAGCCAGCGCGCCCCGCGTATCTCTTCCATGCATGGGGTTAGCTCCTGGAGCCAAGGGCTCGCCGCTTTTGCGGCCATCAGGAGTACTGCCGGTTTTTTTGCCATATACCACATTTGAGGTAATTGTAAGGATCGACTGAGTATGCATGGCATTACGATAAGCCGGGTGTTTTTCCAGTTTGTGCATAAAAGTTTTTTGAACTAGAACTGCCAGCTCGTCAACCCGGGGCTCATTATTACCAAAGGTAGGGTAGTCACCCTCAATCTCAAAATCCGTGGCCAAGCCGGCTTCATTGCGAATTACTTTTACCCGGGCATATTTAACTGCCGATAACGAATCTGCAACCACCGATAACCCGGCAACTCCAAAGGCCATGGTCCGGAGTATATTGTAGTCATGGAGGGCAAATTCCAATCGTTCATAGGCGTAACGGTCATACATATAGTGGATAATGTTCATGGTATTCACATAAGTATGAGCCAGCCATTCCAGGACCTGGTCATAGTGATGCCACAGTTCATCATAATCGAGATATTCACTGGTGATTGGTTTCATATTGGGAGCAACCTGCAGTCCGGATATTTCATCCACTCCGCCATTGATTGCATACAAGAGGGCCTTGGCCAGGTTAGCCCGCGCGCCGAAAAACTGCATCTGCTTGCCTACCCGCATAGCCGAAACGCAGCAGGCGATAGCGTAATCATCTCCCCAATAAAACCGCATCAAGTCATCATTTTCATATTGAATGGAGTTGGAGGCAATGGTAATCCGAGAACAGAACTGCTTAAAGTTATCAGGTAATTTTTCTGACCACAATACGGTCAAATTTGGTTCCGGTGCCGGTCCTAGATTGCTCAGGGTATGTAGAAAACGATAGGAAGACCTGGTAACCAGGGTGCGGCCATCTATGCCCATACCCCCAATAGCTTCTGTGACCCATGCTGGATCTCCGGAGAAAAGTTCGTTGTAATCCGGAGTACGCAGGAAGCGGACCAACCTCAGTTTAATTACCAACTGATCGACAAGTTCCTGCGCTGCAGCCTCATCGATGATTCCATTTTGAAGATCACGCTCCAGGTAAATATCCAGGAAGGTCGAAACCCGGCCCAGGCTCATAGCAGCACCATTTTGCTCCTTTATTGCACCCAGATAGCCAAAATAAAGCCATTGAACTGCTTCGTGGGCATTAGCTGCCGGCTGGGATATATCAAAACCATAACCGGCGGCCATTTCCCTGAGTTCACGCAAAGCACGTTCCTGTTCGGCAATCTCTTCACGGGCACGAATAGTATGCTCATTCATGACTTCGCCGTTAAGCTGATGCCACTGACTGACTTTTTCTGCTATTAGGAAGTCTATGCCATAGAGTGCCACCCGGCGGTAATCACCAATAATCCGCCCGCGGCCATAGGCATCGGGGAGACCGGTTATGATTCCAGCCTTTCGTGCCCGTCTCATTTCTGGAGTGTAGGCATCAAAGACACCTTCATTATGAGTCTTCCGATATTGATGGAAGATCTGATCAACCTCTTTATCGACCTGATAACCGTAGGCTTCCAGAGCTGATTCAACCATGCGGATTCCACCATAAGGCATAATAGCTCGTTTTAGCGGTTGATCAGTCTGCAGCCCGACAATTATTTCTGATTGACGATCAATATAACCAGGCTGGTGAGAAGTGATGGAGGAAACCGTGTGGGTATCAACATCTAATATCCCACCTTTTTCATGTTCTTCCCAGATGAGGGCCTGGCATTTTTCCCAGAGACCGCGGGTCTTTTCTGTGGTCGGCGACAAGAAGATGTCATCACCGTGGTAGGGGGTATAGTTGTTCTGAATAAAATCCCGCACATCGACTTCCTCGCACCAATAGCCGGGTTTAAAGTCGTACCATGCTGTGTATTTCATAAACCTACCTCCCATGTTAATCAGTGTTTAATGGTAGCGTCTTAGCTCCAGTATAAGGGATTTATACAAGATATAAACCCTTTATTACATCCAATAACGGTGATAATCCAGGGTCACACTTTCATAGATTATCTACATAGTGAATAAGGGGGCGTGATCATTGCTAAAACGCTGGATAGGAGTTATATTGCTGCTGATATTTTTGTTGGTGCCGGGAATAGCCTGGGCCGATGAATTACCTCCGGGAGATGAGGTTGTTATCCCGGCTCCGTCGGGATTATCGGCCATCGAAAAACCATCAGCAACTACTGTTTTCTCACCCCCAAACAATGGGGAACCTGGAATACCAGCACCCGCGGGTGAAAGTCCCACTGCTGCTGAGTCACCGGGAGATCAGCCGGAAGCATCGGTAAAGCCTGATATAACTCAGTATCCAATTATTCAGGAAGAACTGTTGGCCGAATACGCAACGCTGCTGATCAACTCACCGGCTAACCGGAACCATAATATTAACCTGGCTATGCAGGCCATTAACAATCAGGTGATTAATCCGGGAGAAAACTGGTCATTTAACCGGGCAGTTGGTCCCCGCACCGCTGAACGGGG
>JBLNAA010000095.1:0-5203 GCA_050259135.1 Methylocystaceae bacterium
CCGGAGTAGGTCCGCAGGGATTTGGCGGGAATACGACCGCTTTAGGATTGCATATTGAAACTTATCCGACCCATATTGCCTGTTTGCCGGTGGCGGTCAATCTCGGGTGTCACGTAACCCGTCGGGTGAGGGTGGAACTGTAGACCGGGAAATTACCTGACGCATCGCTTACTATATTTGCAGATAAATATTTCTTGATATAAAAGGAAGACATAATGATCAGGATAAATACACCGTTAACCAATGAAGCCTGTGCCGACTTAATGGCTGGTGATATGGTACTGCTGAGCGGAGTAGTTTACACGGCTCGTGATGCTGCTCATGCTTTGATGGTGCAGGCACTGGAGGCCGAGGATAAACTGCCGTTTGATCTTTCCGGCAGTGTGATTTACTATACCGGCCCCTGTCCGGCACCCCCTGGTCGACCGGTAGGATCCTGCGGACCCACCACCAGCGGCCGTATGGACAGTTACGCTGCGCGTCTTCTGTCCGCCGGGGTTAAAGGCATGATTGGCAAAGGTGAACGCAGCAGTGAGGTTCAGACAGCGATTGCCGAGGAAAAGGCGGTATATTTGGCGGCTCCCGGCGGGGCCGGTGCCTATCTGGCCGCCTGTGTGCAAACGGCTGAGGTGATTGCATATCCGGAACTGGGCGCTGAAGCTGTTCGCCGTCTACAAGTGGTTGATCTGCCCTGTGTGGTTGCTATTGATAGTAAAGGGAATAATTTATATCATCTGGGCAGAAAAAAGTACAGTCAATCAGGAGGTAGGTAAATATGAGACCACATGACCGGGCCAACGATCAATTACGACCAGTAAATATAATTCCCGATTATGTTAAATTTGCTGCGGGTTCAGTACTGGTGGAAACTGGTGATACCAGGGTATTATGCACCGCCAGTATCGAAGAAAGAGTACCGCCATTTCTGCGGGGGAGTGGTACCGGCTGGGTAACCGCTGAGTATTCCCTGCTGCCCGGGTCAACTCCGGACCGCACTTCCCGGGAAGTGGCCAAGGGTAAGGTGAGCGGGCGTACATCTGAGATTCAACGCTTGATCGGCCGGTCTTTGCGGGCAGTGGTGGACGTGGAAGCCCTGGGGGAACGTACAGTATGGATAGATTGTGATGTAATTCAGGCTGATGGCGGGACTCGTACGGCATCTATTACCGGAGGCTTTGTGGCCATGTGTCTTGCCCTAAAGAAACTGGTAGCCCAGGGGGTTATCAGCAAACTGCCGATTACTGACTATGTGGCGGCTACCAGTGTCGGTATGGTAGATGGAGAATTGCGGCTCGATCTTGAATATATAGAGGATTCAAATGCCGAAGTGGATATGAATGTGGTGATGACTGGCCGGGGGCAGCTGGTGGAAGTACAGGGCACGGGAGAAGGGGCTACCTTTGATCGTGACCAGCTGAATGGAATGCTCGACCTGGCGGCATCGGGGATTTTTCTGCTTATAGCCCGGCAACAGGAACTGGTGGGGGAGGAGTTGACGGCTAATGAGCAGGGTGCTCTTAGCAACCCGCAATGAGAAGAAACGGCAGGAACTGGCGAAAATATTAAGCGACAAGGGTATAGATGTTTTATCATTGCGTGATTATCCAGAGATTCCTGATGTGGAAGAGACGGGGGAGACCTTTGCTGATAATGCACTGCTGAAAGCGCGCGCCGTATGTGCTTATACCGGCCTTACCACCCTGGCAGATGATTCCGGTCTGGAGGTAGACTTCCTGGGGGGGCAGCCGGGGGTATATTCGGCGCGTTTTGCCGGCAAGGCCCACGATGATAAGCTTAATAATCAGAAATTGCTGGCTCTGCTGGGCGAAGTCCCGACAGCAGCCAGAAGTGCCCGCTTTCGGTGTGTAATTGCGATAGTCACCCCCGAGGGCAAGGAATATCTGACTTCCGGTCAAGTCGAAGGGCTTATCGGGGAAACAGAGGTGGGTAAAAATGGTTTTGGTTATGACCCGCTTTTTATTCCTGCCGGTTATAACCAGGCCTTTGGTGAGTTGGATGAGAGTATAAAAAATAGGATCAGCCACCGGGGACGGGCTATAACGTTAGCCGCTGCAATTTTGAGGGAAGTGGCAGGGGAGAATTAATGAGAATTGCCGTTGCTGGCGACACTCATGGTGAGATCAAACTGGTTGTTCGAGTACTGAAAGAAGTGGTTAAACCAGCCTTAATCCTTTTTACCGGTGATCACTATCGCGACGGGATTAAAATAGGGGATACGCTGCGTATTCCAGTGAAAGCGGTATCTGGTAATTGTGATCATCGCCAGGCCGGGCCGGGTGAAGAAATAGTAATTATTCAGGGGCATCGGATTTTATTGGTTCATGGTCATCAGTATAAAGTTAAAACGTCAATGCTGCCCCTCAAGCTACGGGCTGCCGAGGTCAACGCTGAAGTGGTCTGTTTTGGCCATACTCACCAAGGCGGCTGTGAATTGGTGGACAACACCTGGTTTATTAATCCGGGAAGTCCGACCTACCCGCGCTTCGGAGAACCAAGTCTGGCAGTAGTGGAAATCGATGCTCAGCATATCCTTCCGCAGATAATTAACCTGAATTAAAAAGGCCTGCCTTTCCGGCAGGCCTTGGTTTTGACTTTGCCAACTAGTAAATTGGCCCCTCATGGAAAACAGCCTTGGAAGGCAGAGTGGAGCCGGACTCTATTTCCTCCTCCTCATCCAGCCACTCGCTTTCGTCATCGAGAAACACCAGATTTTCATGCTCCAGCAGATAATCTTCGCGATTATACTTTTGCCACCAGGATGTCAACCATATGCACCTCCCAGAACAATTTTTATAAGATAATGTTCCCGGTGATGAAAGAGTATATGCCTAAAATTGGTTTGAACATTATGTTAAAATGAATCACAAAAATATGGAGGTGGAAAACATGTTGACCTGGGAAAAGCCGGGACCGGAAAATACAGCCGCCACAGCTAAGCTGGTCATTCAGCGAGCAGGTGAACTTAATATTCAGCACCTGGTGGTAGCATCAAATACGGGAGCCTCCCTAAAGCCTTACTATGAACAAAACATTAACCTGGTCGGTGTTACTCACCATATAGGGTTTGCGGGTCCGGGAGTAGATGAGGCTGGTGAAGAAATTCGAAAGGAATGGTCCGCCAGAGGAATTAAAATCTTGACCACTGCCCACTTATTTGCCGGTCTTGACCGCGCGGTGATGAACGCCTTTCAGGGAGCTTATCCCGCTCAAATCGTGGCCCAAACCCTGCGCATGTTCGGTCAGGGGGTAAAAGTTGCTGTGGAAATTGCAGTTATGGCCCTGGACGCTGGCCTGATCCCCTACGGGGAGGATGTAATTGCAGTAGGCGGTACGGGGGAAGGCTCTGACAGCGCAATTGTTGTCCGGCCCGAACACTCAAATAACTTTTTCAAAACCCAAATCCGCGAGATTATCTGTATGCCGCGCATCAAAAAATAGTAACCAGTAAATCGGATTTGCAGCTGGTGGCCCGGGCTGAACTGGACTAAAGGTGTGAAAATGCTTTTTGCTCAGTTTTCTCATGGGTCAAATAATAATTAGTTAGGTGAGATGGAATAATGGTAATGTATATTCTGCCAATTGCGCTGGTGGTGGTGTCCAATGTCGTATATAACATCTGTCAGAAGTCTACTCCGCAAAATGCGAACCCGTATATTGCATTATTGGTAACCTATTTGACAGCGGCGCTGTTAACCCTGATTATCTACCAATTCAACAAAGCAGATAAAGGCTTTTGGGCGTCACTGGGCGATCTGAACTGGACCAGTCTGGCATTGGGCGTAACTATTGTCGGTTTAGAAATCGGATTCTTAATGGCCTACCGGGTGGGGTGGAACATCAGTGTTGGTTTTTTGGTTGCCAATACATTTGTTGCCGTGATGTTGATTCCTGTAGGTATCCTGCTTTATCACGAAGGCTTTGAACTGAGCAAAGTGCTTGGAGTGGTACTGTGCCTGGCGGGGTTGATAATGATAAATAGGCCGTAATTTATAACTTATGGCAGCAGAAATTATGGCTTGTATGAAGGAAGTAAGATATGAGCTACTTATTGCCTACCGACATAGCAGAGTCAGCCAGTAAAATTAGCAAGAAGAAATCAGGATTATCTTTCGGTAAAATGCTTATTCTCGGGATTTTGGCTGGTGCTTATGTGGGATTTGGGGCAAATGTGGCTACGGTGGTAGGAAGTGACGCTGCCAAGTACCTGGGTACCGGAGTAGGTCAGTTTTTGTTCGGCGCGGTTTTTAGTGTCGGCCTGATGCTGGTGCTTATAGCTGGGGCGGAGCTGTTTACCGGCAACAATATGTTCATGATCATTGGAGTCCTCAATGGCGATTGTACCTGGGGTTCCCTGAGCCGAAACTGGGCTGTGGTTTGGCTGGCTAACCTGATCGGGTCAGTATTACTGGTCTACCTGATTGTATTTGGTTATTATGGTACGCTGACCCCTGATGCTTCAACGCTGGGGTGGTTAAAAGGGGTGGTAGGGGCTAAAGCGTTGCTGATTGCCAAAGGTAAGCTGGAGTTGACCTGGATTAGCGCATTTTCCCGGGCCATTTTGTGTAATTGGATAGTATGCCTGGCCGTGTGGCTGTCGCTGGCCAGTAACGATGTGGCAAGTAAAATATTTGCCATCTTTTTTCCCATTATGGCTTTTGCCACCTGCGGCTTTGAACACAGTGTGGCTAACATGTTTTTTGTTCCCATGGGTCTGGTTCTGTCACATTTTCCGGCCCTGGTTGACCTGGCTGCCCACAGCGTTCTAACTGCTCAACAGGCAGCGGTATTAGCCGGCGGCGGTACTTTACCGGCGGATGCTCTCACTGCCATTGCCCAGTTCAAGGCTGCCATTCCCGACCTTTTCACCTGGCAGCATTTCCTGGTTAACAACCTGATACCAGTTACCCTCGGTAACATAGTAGGCGGATCAGTACTAGTCGCTGGTTTTTACTGGTATGCCTATCAGCGCTGAGGCGCGCCTCTTTCTCCATAGCAGCACTCCCCGTTTTTCCAACCCCCCACTGTTTTTTTCCATGGCTTGTTTAGCAGCGTTTTTGGTCTAACCAGGTTCATCCTTTATCGGTTGCATTAATATCACTTTTACCAGTATAATTTACAGGTTATGCAACACATAGAAAAGGATGGTATCACAGTTTGATCAGTACGAGCAATGTCAGCTTGA
>JBLNAA010000096.1:0-6177 GCA_050259135.1 Methylocystaceae bacterium
ATCTGATACCGTTAATGTGATAGCCCCGGATCTCTGGGACGAGATGGATACTAAAGACCAGCGGCAAGCACGGCTGCGCCGGGTTTATTCCAGCCTGTTGCTGAATGGGCCATTTTCCATAATTGTCGCAACTAACAATGGTTTGGTGGCGGTCAATGACCGTATCAAACTGAGACCGCTGGTGGCCGCTACTCGCGGCACCTGTCTCTATGTAGCCAGTGAGGAAGCTGCCATTAGAGCGGTGGAACCAAATCCTGAACATTTATGGTCTCCCCAGGGTGGGGAACCAGTTATGGGTCTGGTCTACGACCGGGATGACCTGGTTGATAGCCCACCGCATAAAAGTACGGCCTGTAGTGCGTAAAATGGGTCGGGAGAGGAGCAGCCGATGGCTTTTAATATGAAGAAAGCCATCTGGCAGATAACCTGAAAAGGAAAATGTTAAGTCGTGAGGAGTTACTGCCTATCATGGGTAATCTACAGGCTTTCTCGGAACTGTTTCAGGTTTCTCTTGACGATATTTTAAGTCAGCCTTTTACGCGGCTTTCTCCTCTGGTAAAGCGGCCGTTTGCCCACATTTATACGGGCTTTGTCAGCTAAGTTAACTAAAGATAATCCGGGGTATCTGGCCGGAGGTTATTAACTACCCAAGGTGATTTAGCATTACCTGCCTACCCAAGCAAACCATCCCCCGGCCACCCCAAATCACTGACTGCCGCCCGATTCCTGCTTCTTGCTTAGCTTCTCCTCAATTTTTTTCAGGTTGCCCAAAACGATCTCACTCTTAATATAGGTCAAACTTAAATCCTTTTGGCCCACAGCCTGGGTTAAATCCTGAATTGAATGTTCGGTCCGGTCAACTTCAGTTTTCTGTTTTTCATCAGCCTGGGTTCGCAAACGACTCCAGGGTTCTTGAATATTCTGCATATCAGCGGCAGCTGTATTCCAATCTCCAGAAAAAGCTGCTGCAATGGTCGTCATAACCAGGTACTTGACCTGGAAATAATCCTGGGGAAGCGGGTATTTAAAGTAACTTAATATCCGGCCAAACTCCAGATATAGCTGGGCCGCTGACTTCTCGCTCTGGGTTATATCCTTTTTGTTAATGGCGGCGGTAAGACCATCGAGGGCTGCTTCAAACTTCTGACGGGCTTCGGTAGTCATCCCGGCCTTAACCGCTTCCGGCTCCAGGGCATTCCATTCCTGATGCAGCTTTTTTAAGCTCTCGATTTCTGGCTGCCAGTTTACCGCCGGCGGAATGGTGGGAGCCGGAACCTGCTGTTGCTGCTGTCCCTGCTGTTGTTGCCCATTGCTTCCCTGCTGCTGGCCTTTTTGGTTACTGCCCATCTGGCTACCCCCCTGATTGCCGCCTGATGAAGCTGCTTGGCCTTTTGCCTGTTGGCTGGCAGTTTTTTCGGCTGGCTGCGTCTTTATCTGCGGCAGCTTCTGCTGTTGGGCTTTTTGATCCAATGCCTTCAGAATTTTATCAATTTCCTGGAGCATACTTTTTACGTTCTTAGGAGGCTTGGCCGCTTGCTGGTTTTGGGAGGATGCTTGTTTCATCGGCTTGGCTTCCTGTTTCTTTTGACAGCCAACGGTGCTGAATATTAAAGTCAGACTAATTATTACTAACAGTGTCCGGAAAACCCAGTTCTTTTTCAAAAATATCACCTCGGCCTCCAATTACTTACCATGACATTCATATCTATTGTGACCGACTTCCGATAAATCAATGTACGTTAACTGCCAATTTGGTGTGTTTTCGCATGGAATACATCTAACGGTAAACCAGCATCCAAGCAGGATGATGATAAGAAACGTAGAAATAAAACCTAAAATTACCATTAATGGAGGAAACGTGGAGAAGAAACGTATAATAGCGGTTGTCAGTTTAATATTTTTAATTGCCTTTGCTGCGGGCTGGTTTTTAAGGGGTTCTGATACACCGCGTGAGAAACCGGATTTAATTATCGATACTGCGGGTGACAATGTATCTGCTGCCGGAGAGAGTTCGAAGCCTTCCGCTAAGGAAACACTTCTATGGGTTTATGTGGTGGGAGAAGTAAAAAACCCCGGGGTATATCAATTGCCTTCAGGCGGCCGGGTTTTTCAGGCAGTAGAACTGGCAGAAGCGGGAGCACGAGCTGATTTAACCCAGCTGGATATGGCCAGGGTGCTGGTGGACGGAGAAAAGATCAGAGTGCCAAGGCAGGGAGAAAAGCTTGCATCTGAGCCAATCATAAAAGCAGCTTCCGGAATCGATTCGGCTGCCGGCAGTGTTGGATTGGTAAATATCAATACTGCCAGTATTGAAGAATTAGACGCCAGATTACCAGGTATTGGGCCCTCTCTGGCGCAGCGGATAGTTGATTATCGCAGCCTGCATCCATTTACCAGGAAAGAGGATATCAAGGAAGTTTCGGGAATTGGTGACAAACGGTATGAGAGCCTTAAAGACCTGATAACAGTAGGCCCATGAGTATATTCAGCTGGCAATATGCTTTTCTTTTATTAACGGCGGGCATCATGGCTGGTGTTTTCTGGCCTACCTCACTGTTAATTTTGACAATGGTCAGTTTAACAACCGCTCTGGTACTCGGGAGTATAACTCACCAGCCCGGTCGAGCGGCTTTTATTGGCGGTTTTATTATAATTGGCCTGCTTTTATCCTGGCGGATATTGCCTTTACCACCTGCCATGGAAGTCCAAAAGACGTCTCTCACCGGTGTAGTCTCACAGTTACCGGTTATAGAAGCAGATTATCAACAGACCATTTTAAAGTGCTCAGACTACGGATATCAAAAATATATTGTTCTTTATCTGCCCCCTGATACGCGGGTAAAAAGCGGTGATTGGCTGCGGGTTGAAGGTAAACTCTCAACTCTAAAAGGCGCCCGCAATCCTGGTGATCCTGACCGTCGCCGGCTTAAAGGATACCAGCACCTATTCTATCAGATGAATGCCTCCAACGGCCGGGTCGAGATTATTAAACCCACGCGCTATCCTTATCGGCAGAGCTGGTATGATACATTTACCCAATTAGCGGGGAAATGGATGACACCTCAATCTGCCTCAATTCTGACTTCGGTTATCTGGGGTGATGCGGCTGCACTGAATGATGATGACTACCGCTTATTCCAAGAGACCGGTCTCCTGCATGTATTCGCAGCTTCCGGTATGAATGTCGGGTGTTTGATGTTAGCGGCGGCGCTGTTGGTCGGGGTATTTACCAAAAAACGAGGCTTTATAACGGGCAGCGGACTTGCCCTGGCAATTATTTATGCTGGTCTGATTGGTTGGCCGGTATCCATCGGGCGGGCGGTATTGATGGCTTTATTCGCCAGTTTGGCTTTCCTGGGCGGTCGGAAGCTGCAGATAAAAGAATCACTTTTTCTGGCGGCGGTTTTGCTTTTAATAATTGATCCGGGATCGCTTTTTACTCCGGGTTTTCAGCTGACAGTAACTGCCACCTGGGGCTTGATGGTTCTTTATCCGGCCTTGGTACGCCTCTGGTGTCCCTCAAAACAGAGTTGGTGGCAGCGCTGGTTACTGCCGGTGTTGGCAGCCGAATTAGCGGTTTGGCCGCTAACCGTTTACTACTTTAATCTGGTGGCCCCGATTTCTTTTCTGGCCAATCTGCTTTTGGCTCCCCTGATCAGCCTCGTGGTTATTATTGGAACACTGGCCCTGTTTGCCACGCCGCTGTCAGCAGCAGCAGTAATCTTCTTCCTGCCGTGTCGGTACCTGATTGATTTAATAATGTATTTAACCACCTTGATGCATGGAGTACCAGGTGGCTATTGGTGGGTGAAAACTCCGCCCCTGGTGTTGATAATCGGCTGCTTTTTACTGCTTTGGTTTCTGACCCAGACGGAAAGGTTTAAGCGCTACTGGCTTCCTACCTGCGGGTTACTGCTGTTAATTATGATAACTGTTTCCTGGCCGCGGGTACCCAGTGGTCACCTGGAGGTTACATTTATAGATGTAGGGCAGGGTGACAGTATCCATATAAGTACCCCCTCCGGCCGGCAGGTATTGATAGACGGGGGCGGCTCTGCCGTATATCCGGTAGGGAGAATGGTTTTACTGCCGTATTTGCATCGCCAGGGAATTAACCAATTGGATCTGGTAGTGAACACCCATCCGCATGATGATCATCTCCTGGGGTTGTCAGAGATATGGTCCGGCATACCTTGTTCACGGGTGGTATTTCCGCTGGCCTTAAAGCAAAATGCATCGATCCAGCGGTTGATGCTTCCGGTTGGCACAGAAATAATTTGGCTGCAGAAGGGGGACAGCATGCAACTGGATGATCAAACCAAACTAGCGGTTCTTTCTCCGACTGCCGAGCCTGAGGGAGATATCAATAATATGAGTCTGGTATTGGAATTACAGTACAGCAATAAAAAGATATTGCTGATGGGAGATGCTGAAGCCCCGACCGCGAAGAATTTGCTGGCTCAGGGAGTGGGGGAGGCAGCAATTATCAAGATAGGTCATCACGGGTCTGCCCACTCAAGTGCCCCTGATTTTTACAAACTGGTTAATCCTGATCTGGCGGTGATAAGTGTAGGCAGGAACAACGGTTTTGGACATCCCTCAGCGGTACTGCTGCGGGAACTGAAAGACCTCAATATTAAGGTGCTGCGAACTGATCAAGCTGGCGGTATCAGGGTAGTAGAAAACAAGGGTAATTTATCGGTATATACCTATGCCAGCAACTAATCATTATTGGTATTGGGGAGCAGTGAGGTATACTTAATAGCAGGATAGAACAAGGGAGACGTTGGCAGTGTTCAGGCTAATTGCAGGCACGGAGGACTACCTCCTGGACCGACGAATTGATGAATTACTGAGACAAATGGAGCAGGAGACCGGGGAAGTTGAAACCGTGGTGGTCAGCAGTGAGGATATTACCGCCGAACAGCTGCTGGAGCTGCTGGATTTTTCACCGCTTTTTGCGGCTGCCCGTTTTGTGGTGTTGAAAAAGCTGCCTTTATGGGATGAAGGGGGAAGACGTTCTGGGCTGGTTAATCAGGTTAAGGACAGCCTGATCAGCTATATACAAGCACCGCCAGAGGGGCAGTGGGTAGCAGCTACTACTAATAAAACCTCCGTCCAAAACCCGTTGGTTGCAGAATTGAAAAAGTTTTCCGCACTGGAAGAAATCAAGACTCCCTCCAGTGGCCAGCGTCTGGCAATAATTCGGCAGGAAGCTGAGTACCGAGGGTTGAACATCGGAGAACCGGAGCTGAAGATGCTCAGTGAAAGCGGACAGGATCTATATTTTATCTGTACCCTTTTTGATAAATGGAGCCTTATTCCAGAATTAAAGATAAACCGTAAAGTTTTATTAGCGGAAGGAATTGGAGCTGATAGTGAAGGTGCTATCTTTGCTTTTTCTGATGCCTTAATATTGGGCGAGACTCCCAAAGCTATGGTTGAATTACAGCGCTTGCAGGAAGCTGGTGAGCCAGCCTTACGAATTTTGGCGACGGTAAATCGTCAGCTGATGACCCTGGTTAAAGTTAAGGGTTGGAGTCAGGAAGGAAGAAATGCTGCTGAAATAGCCGCCGACATCGGCGATAAAAAAGGCTACCGCAGTAAACGCTTGCTGCAGGACGCCGCGAAGGTGGATTGGCACCGACTGCGTATGGTATCAAAGCTGATCTGCGATACTGATACGGCGATTAAAACCAGTCGTTTCCCGGAAGGTATGGCACTCGAATACTTGGCCCTGTCGGCCACAAAACAGAAATAGTTGAAAGACTAATCGGTATGGATAAAATAGCTGTTTTAGTATGATGACAAGCAACATCTACTATGATTAGCATATAAATTACAGCCTGTTTAGAAGCCCCCAGATGCTAGGCGCAGTAAAAATTCCTCCGCGGACTTGCCCATTAGCATCCCTTTGCTCCACGCCGGTGCCGTGAGCGAAGCGAGGAAATCATCTTGGGGGACTTGACGTCGCTGTCGGGATGCTAATGGCGTCCGCAGTCAGAAATCCGAACTGGAGAGTGCGAAGTTCCCGGTGCTTTAGCACTGAGGAAGTTCGGCCTGCCCCTTGCGGGTACAACGCAGATGGGTGTTTATCGACAGGCTGCAGCAGGGAGAGAATCCTCCCTGCTTTTTTTATTTATCCCAGAACCGGCAATATTGCAAAACAAAACCTGA
>JBLNAA010000097.1:0-3172 GCA_050259135.1 Methylocystaceae bacterium
TGAGGTGAAGCGAATGTCAGAATATCAGCGCGCCACCCAACAAGAAGCAGGTAAGTCAAGCCAAAATACCCCGCCTATTTCCCATCATAAGAAGATGCAGCCGGAAAGCGAACATAATAAAAAGCAATACCCCCGGGTATTACAGCGTTTACTGACTGTGCCTGGTTCGGTATCCCCTCGAGATATTCTGGCATTACAATCGGTTATAGGAAATCGCCGTTTGGGGCAGATCATTCAGACTAAGCTGTCAATAGGCCCGGCGAGAGACCGCTATGAACAGGAAGCTGATAAAATCGCCCGGGAAATAAACCAGTTTGTTGATAACGGAGGGAAGATGCGGCCAACGCCCGCCAATATTACCCACTCCCTTACGCATGTCTCTCAGATTTCACCACAGTCTGCAGGTCCTGGTGATAATAACGAGGCAGTTGAAGGGTTAGAGCACCACCTTAAATCATCACAGAGTGGCGGCGAACCTTTGCCGGATACTATGCGTGCTTTAATGGAGACCCAATTTAACAAAGATTTTAGCCAGGTTCGTGTTCATACCGACAATCAAGCCGGACAATTTAACCAGGGATTGGGTGCGGAAGCATTTACCCATGGCCATCATATATATATGGCCCAAGGCAGATACCAGCCCGGATCAAATGCCGGGCGGCAGTTACTGGCTCATGAGCTCACCCATGTGGTACAACAGGGCGGTAATTCCCAAGGTAAGCAGCCGTCATCGGCAGTTCAGTGTAATAGGCACCATTTACCAGCCAGCCTGACTAAAAACGAGGACGATGAAAAACGGCTTTTAAATAATGCAGCGCCCAATACGGCATTAACCAATAGTGCACATTCCCCAATCTCATTCTCACGGGTTGATAGTTTTGGTGCTCGCCCTAATTTGCAGCCTTCAGCTGCTAATGCCCCCAAGCCATGGAATGTAACTCGTCCAAGTGCTCCGCAGGCAGCAAAACCCCAAAATCAGGGAGGGCTGATCAACCCGGCCAGTATATTGAACCCGGTAATCCCAAAGCCGGCAGCCCCACAGCGATTGGGAAATAAGAAAGCAGATGCTCGTTATGAAAAGCCAGCCCCGCTGCCCAAACCCGGGAAATTAATGCAGTCTGCGAGTTATCACCCCAACCCGCATGACAAACATCGTGATATTGCCCCCGTTTTGGGAATGAGTCGCTTAAACCCCGCTTATGCTCCGACATTAACCCTGCCTAAAAGGGCTGAGTACGAAACCGAAACACAGGCCAACGGTTATTGGTCAACCGATGCCAGCAATCCTAACCCCACTTATTATCAGCCTCAGGATAAGCCAAATCCTTATGCGCTTGAAGTCTCGGGCGGTAAGATCAGGCATCAGGGCGGAGAAGTACTGGATACCCAGGGAGCAGTGCCCGGATTTTTAAAAGATAAATTCAACCGGCATATGTTTACTATGGGAAGTAAAGGTGATCTCTATTCCGCAGATGTTACCAAGGAAAAACGAATCCATGGCCGGGTTCACCATACAACCATGAGCGGAGGCCAGGAACAGGCAGCAGCTGGAGAACTGCGCGTTAATCAAGGGAAGCTGGAAGCGGTGAGTGATGGCAGCGGCCACTATCAGCCGGGTACCGCCATGACTTATCAGGCCTTGAAGAACTTCGAGACTAGAGGTGTGGACTTGAGTTCTACTCATGTAGAATTATCCGGTAAAGGCAAAGGGCAAAAGACACTCAATCTTTCAGCCACTGAATTATTGTCTTATCAACCTGAAATGGAAGCAGCACTGGCCAATGCCCGGGAATATCGAAAATCCAATCCCATTAACCAGGAAAATGAGGGTAAAGTACGCGGTATATTATCAGCTCCGGAGAAGAAAATCCGTGAACTTCATGGCAGAAAAGATGCCATGCAGCAGGAACTATTGAACCGGACTGCCGGAATAAGAGCCGGACTTGACAAGTCTAGTCCAGCTGCCGTGTCGGGGGAAAAAGATGTGACATCTTTATCACCCCTGGCTCAAACCGAAGAAAGATTTTTGGCTATAAAAACTGAGCAGGAGCGCAGGGAAGAATACTATAAAAAACATAACTATACCAGTCATTAACCCCTTGATCGCAGCAAAAGTAGTTGTGAAGAAAACTACTGTACCTCAAACTCCGTCAGTAGTAAGAAACGTTTAATCATATTTAGACTAGAAGAAGTTCGGTTCAATTAATTAAGACCTATCAGCCAATCAAAGTTATAGGCGATAAAAAGGTCCGGGTTTTTACAATCCATAAATATCAAAACGGCTGATCAGCTCCATAATCATCATTTTATTGGCCAGCAGCTGTTTATAAGTTACGGTTTTGGATTTACCGGCTAATCGCAGTTTTTCCATATCTGCGATGACCTTGTCGTGTTCCCGGCACAAAGTATCATACATGTTTTCAAATTTGGCTAATTTCTGAACGATTTCATCGCTGCTGCAGCCATCCGCCGCCGCATACGTGCCGTCAGCAAGTTTTACCGTGAATCTTTCCATCTGACGATTACACCTCGAAATCATTTATTCCCTTTAGGTCAAACTATGGTGCAGTAAAAAGAATAACATATGAGGTCTCTGGGTAAAAGAAGGCTCACTGCGTATTCGAATAAATGCTGCCTGACCATCAAATACTATGGTTAACACTTAGGCGTGAGGTGACATGATGAATACAATCATTGCTTTGGATAGCGGGCTTACACCGGTAAAAAACTTCTTAACACAACAAGGATGTCAAATCATAAACATCAATGAAGCCAGGAATCAGCGGGTAGATGCCGTAGTTTTGTCCGGGATGGATAAGAATATCATGGGCATGGAAGGCATTGTAATTGATGCTCCGGTTTTCAGCGCTGAAGGAATGACCCCAGAGGAGATCTGGAGAGATATTCAGGCTGCCCGGCAGAAGCATTAGGCTGGGGAAAAACGCTGTAACTAGCCCTCGAAAACCGTTCGTAAAGGAGACAACAGATGCCAGAAAAGAAAGAAAAGATTACGGGCTTGATTGCTAAAAACAAAGCAGGTAACAAAGAACCGGTAATAATAAGCAATAAAGATAACGAATGCCCGGTTAAGCAGGGTGATAACTGTTTAGTACCGGGTGCTTATAATGATTCAGACCCCATAGGTGGAGGTTAAAAAGGCGAATACGCTGCT
>JBLNAA010000098.1:0-5484 GCA_050259135.1 Methylocystaceae bacterium
GGCGGTGCTACAGCGATGAAGCTCAGGCAGAAAACGAGGGCCAGAGCTAGAGCTATGACCTTACTTTGTTTCTTAAGCATTAGAAATCCTCCTTAAATTATTAGTAGGTAATCATGCAACGACTTTTGTTACATAAGGTACTCCAACCTTTGAATAGTGGCATTTCCCCTCCTTCTGGCTGCTTGTCCCATATGTAGATATCAACTACATGAAAATGGGTTCAATCATATGACGACTCATTTCAACAAAGTGTTCCGCTTTTTTGAAACATTTTTTATTAAGCCATTATCCTTTTTTGCAGAATTTAAGATTGCGTACATTATATATACAGCCTATAATTTTCTCAGGACTGACCGTCTGGTCAGTCAGTATTATTTTAGGGAGGGGAATTTGTGCCTATCAGCAAACGTGTTACCGCGATTATTCTAATTGTCTTCTTAGTTCTGCCATTAATGATCTCGGGTTGTAATAAGAAAAAAGCGGTGGAAAAGGAAAGTGAGTTATCAGTCAAGGTAGCCTCGGTTCGTATACAAGACATATCAAAATCAGGTGTTTACTCTGGAGTAGTTAAAGGTAAGACTGAAGCAGTTTTATACCCTAAAGCTTCTGCCCGGGTAACTGCGGTTCTGGTACAATCCGGGCAAACTGTGAAGAAGGGCCAGCAATTAATTGCCCTTGACCCTAATGATGCCAGTATCGGTCTAGCTCAAGCTCAGGCCGGGTATGACTTGGCCTTAGCAAACCAAAAAGCTACTAATATGAAAGTAGAATCCGCTCGTTTGGATTATGAACGTACTAAAAAACTTTATGAAGCAGGTGCTGCTTCACCTCAAAAGCTCGAAGCCGACAAAGTGGCTTATGAAGGTTTGCTCACCGGCAGCAGTGAAGCGACACTTGCTCAGTCAGCAGCCGCACTGCAGAGTGCTGAGGATCGTTCTAATATTACCTCACCTATTGATGGAGTGGTCGGTTTTATCAGTCTAGCCGCTGGTGATACTGCCAATCCCGCCTCAGCTGCCGCTGTAGTCAGCAATACCACGGAACTTGGTGTTGATGTTATGGTATCGGAAAGTGACGTTGGCTACATCGAGCAAAATAGCCCGGTTGAAGTAACGATTACCGCTGCCGATTCCAAACCATTCAGTGGCATCGTCGATAGCGTAGCCACAGCCGCCGATCCAATTAAGCGAACTTATTTAGTTAAAATCAAGCTTGCAAATACTGAAGGGAAAGTGCGCTCCGGTATGTTTGCCCAAGTTTCCCTGTCTACATTGACCAGAAAAGGAGTGCTCTGTGTACCAGTATCAGCAGTGGTGCCCAAAGGTGTCCGTACCGTCGTCTACACAGTGGATAAAGACAATCGGGCACAGGAAATAGAGGTAACCCCTGGTATTGAAAGCCGTGACTATGTTGAGATTATTAAGGGATTAAGTGCCGGGCAGGTGGTAATTACCAAAGGTAACACCCTGGTTAGCAAAGGTACTCTGGTACGGGTAGTAGCCGGGGAGGGTAAATAATGAAGTTAGTCAATTTATCAGTTAAACGCCCGGTAACCATGATTATCATGGTTTCCCTGGTGCTGATTCTCGGCTTCTTCACCCTTTCAAAATTAGGACTTGATCTTTATCCCAACATGAAACTGCCTTATGCAGCTGTAATCACCTCTTATCCCGGTGCCGGGCCAGAAGAGGTGGAATCGCAAGTTTCTAAGCCGATGGAGAGTATTATCTCCACGATCAGCAATGTCAAAAATGTACAAACCATATCATCTTCCGGCAGCTCCATGGTCCTGATTGAATTTAATTGGGGCACCAATATGGATAACGCCACTATCGATATCCGTGAAAAGATCAGTATGATCGAAAAAGCTCTCCCTGCTGAAATGGAAAAGCCCATGGTAGTTAAAATGGACCCTACCATGATGCCTATTTTGCAAATCGGGGTGCGGGGAGGAGATAACCTATCCCAATTGCAATCACTGGCCGAGGACATGATCAAGCCGCGGTTGGCACGAATCCCGGGAGTGGCCTCTGTAGTCGTAACCGGAGGTAAGCAGCGCGAGGTCAAAGTTCAGGTTGATCCAGTTAAGCTCCAGGATTATGGCTTGTCACTGTCCCAGGTAACAGGAGTTTTACGTTCTGAAAATTTTAACCAGGCTTCCGGGACGGTAAAACAAGGTGAACGTGAATATTTCCTGCGTAATTTGCAGCAGTTTGAATCGGTTGACGATATCCGGAATGTTGCCATTACCACTGCCCGAGGCAACACCGTGTACCTTAAAGATATTGCCACCATTATTGATGGTTATAAAGATAATACACAGATTACCCGGGTAGATGGTACCTATGCTGTCGGTATTCATATTTTAAAACAAACTGATGCTAATACTGTTTCTACCTGTATGGCGGTTAAAAAAGAACTGGATGCTATCGCCAAGGATACTACCACTAATATTCAATACAAAGTAGTATTTGATCAGTCGCAGTTTATCAACGAATCCCTTGATAATACCAAACGTTTGATCTATGAGGGTGCCTTGCTGGCGATGTTGGTGCTGTTCCTGTTCTTACGCAACCTGAGGAGCACATTCATTATATTTACCTCGATACCGATCTCAATAATTGCCACCTTTGTACTTTTATACTTTACAAAAAACAGCCTGAATCTGATTACCTTAAGCGGCCTGGCTCTTGGTGTCGGACGTATCGTTGACGACTCAATCGTAGTTTTTGAGAATATATACCGGCACCGGGCCAATGGACTTTTACCCATGGATGCAGCCATCAAAGGAGCTTCTGAAGTGGGTTCCGCAGTAATGGCCTCCACTTTTACTATTATGGCAGTATTCCTTCCTATGGTATTTGTAGAAGGGATTGCCGCTATATTATTTAAACCTCTGGCTATTACCATCAGCTTTGCCATCCTTTGCTCATTAGGAGTATCCTTAACCGTTATTCCATTGATGTCTTCCCGTCTGCTTACTGATGCTTCAATGAATAAGTCCAGGAACAAGAATGGCCGTATATTCGGTTTGGTTAATCGTTTTGGGCTCTGGCTGGATAATCTGGGAGAGCGGTATAAGAATCTTCTAAGTTGGTCATTAACGCACCGTAAAATGGTAGTTATTACGGTTACTATATTAATGATAGCTTCAATCGTAGTTTCGCCATTGGTGGGAGCTGAATTCATGAGCAAAATGGATTCGGGGGAAATTTCAATTAGTCTGGAAATGGATAAGGGTACCTCCATAGCCAACACTGAACAGTATACCACTGATATGGAGCAGCAGCTCCGAAAAATTCCAGAAATCTCCACTATCTTTACCAGTGTGGGTGGCAATGCCAATATGATGCTGGATACTGGAACCCAGTCCAATAAGTCAACCGTTTATGTTAAGCTGACTCCCCTGGATCAACGCGAAAAAAGTGTTGACACGATTGCTGAGGAAATACGTGAACGGGTCCGTAATATTGCCGGGGCTAAGATTAATGTCTCGGTCATGGACAACATGGGTATGGGCGACTCTGGTGCACCGATAAATGTCCAGATTAAGGGCGATGACATGGATGTATTAAAGATGCTGTCCAACGAGGTATCAGACATTGTCCGTAAAGTACCGGGTACCCGGGAGGTTACATCTACCCTTACTGATGGCAATCCGGAAGTACAGGTTAAGGTTGACCGGATGCGGGCTGCCAGTTATGGGCTGACCCCTGTACAGATAGCCAGTGAAATCAAGAACGCCATGGAAGGTTCGGTGGCAACCCGTTACAAATCTCAGGGTGATGAGATTGACGTTCGCGTACGTTACAACCCGGAGGCACAACAGAACCTGGAGTATTTAACTAACCTGAGCATACTTTCACCATCAGGAATGCTGGTTCAGCTTTCCCAGGTGGCAACCTTTGAAATTGCCCAGGGACCTGTTCAAATTACCCGGCTTAACCAAACCCGTTTAGCTGAAGTCAACGCTTACCTGCTTAACCGAGACTTAAAAAATGTAATGGCGGATATTCAAGAAAAGGTGTCTGTTATGAACCTGCCTCAGGGTTATACCATTGAGTATGGCGGTCAGAACAAAGAAATGATGGATAGTTTCACCAGCCTGGCCATGGCCTTGTTGCTGGCTATCATTCTGGTTTATGCCGTTATGGCTGTACAATATGAATCCTTCTTTAACCCCTTTGTCATTATGTTTTCAGTTCCTACCGCTTTTATCGGGGTTACTTTCAGCCTGCTGTTGACCGGGCGTACATTTAATGTTGTCTCCTTCATCGGAGTAATAATGCTGGTTGGTATCGTGGTGGCTAATGCCATAGTATTAGTCGATTACTTAAAACGACTGCGGGATCAGGGAATGGAACGCAATGCCGCTATTATAGAAGCTGGACGGGTTCGCCTGCGTCCGATATTAATGACTGCCATGGCGACCATTCTGGCGATGGTCCCCCTGGCCTTAGGTATAGGTTCAGGTGGTGAGACGCAGGCACCTCTGGCAACAGTAGTTATCGGCGGATTACTGGTATCCACGGTGATCACCCTGGTACTGGTACCGGTAGTCTACAGCATTTTCGATGATTGGGGCCGTAAGATTAAAGCTAAACGGCAATACCGCCGGAATATGAAATCTGAAGGGGCTGCCGTGTAAGGTTTAAAGCCTACCCATGATCTATTGCAAGAAAGTGCCCGCTCTGAATTAAACGATTGATCAGATATCTGCGCACCCCCGGGTAACGGCTTTCCATAAGGAAGAAGCCCTGTATGAGGGTGCGCAGAAAGAATTTAAGCAATCTCTACGGGGGTGAGAATAGAAATGGCCACACGTAATGGCAATAAGCGTGATCTAATTATAAATAGTGCTAAAAGTGTCTTTTCCAGCAAAGGGTATCATAACACAACCATAGAAGAAATAGCGATCCAGGCCGGGGTAGGAAAAGGCACCGTATACGAATACTTCGATAGCAAACTTGCGTTATTTCAAGGTATGCTGGGAGAAATATTATCCCAATACTTTAACTCTTTGGAGGTCCCTCCCCGTAATTTAACCTTTGAGAAACGCATTTATCATATGATTGCTTCCCATCTGGAGTTCAGTCATGCCAACCCTGAGTTAACCAGATTTGTATTCCTTGAAGGGGAAATAATTGATCAGGAACTGAAAGATTGGGGCAATCAAATGCGTAAAGAAAAAGAGGCCGTATTAGCAAACATAGTAACTGATGCCACTACAAATGGAGAACTACGCTCGGTAGAACCAAAACTGGTGGCTACTCTCATCACTGGCTTGCTGGCTTCCATGACATATCCTATCGCAACGGGTGAATGGGAGCCAGATATCAATGATATCACTGAAAAGATGACCGATATTATAATGCATGGTATCAGTAAAAATAACTGATGATACGTCATTTTACACAGGTACCATGTGTCATAGGGTAGGGGAAGAATCTGGCACCAGAATGTAACCCCCAACCATCGTAAAGG
>JBLNAA010000099.1:0-7588 GCA_050259135.1 Methylocystaceae bacterium
AAAAGATTTTCAAATGGGCTTTTGAGGTCGGCGGTGAATATGAATTTTCTAAACGTGACGGCAAACCAATTTCCGGGTGGCTGGAGTTTAAACATAACCTGGCGGTAAAACTGGTGCTGCACAAGATCAGAGACTTGTTTGGCGGCCGTACCAAGGTTTATAACTGCGGTGGCTCTGCTTTCTCGGGTGAAATATCCGAATTTTTCTACCGGGCGGGTGTGCTGCTGCTCCAGGGATATGGCATGACCGAATGCTTCGTTATTTGCGTTTCCACTCCCGAACGTAATAAGTTTGGAACCTGCGGCCCGGTGGTTCCGCTGATGGATGTCCGGATTTCTCCGGAAGGTGAGATCCAGGCCAAATCACCAGCCATGATGAAGGGTTACTACAAAGATCCCGAACTTACGGCTGAAGTCATTACCGAAGATGGCTACATGAAGACCGGTGATGTCGGTTTCGTCGATGACCAGGGTTATATTAATATAACCGACCGGATTAAAGACCTGTTTAAGACCTCCGGCGGTAAATACGTGGCTCCGCAGCAGATTGAAACCATGCTTAAGGATGATTTCTATATTGAAAGCGTAGCCGCAGTTGGTGATGGGCGCAAATATGTATCAGCCTTGATCGTACCATCTTTTGAAGCGCTGGAGAATTACGCCCGTAAGAACAATATCTCCTTTAATTCACGGGAAGAACTGGTTAAGAGTCCACAGATTCAAGAATTCTACCGTCAGCGAATCAATGAGCGGACTGTAGACCTGGGGCAGGTGGAGAAAATTAAGAAGTTTACCCTGCTGCCGAATGAGTTTACCCAGGAAACCGGTGAACTGACTGCCACCCAGAAGATTAAACGGAAAGTAGTTAACCAGATGTATGCAGATGTTATTGATGCCATGTATGTAGACTAATAATCCAGTAAAAAATCCCCTGTGAGCCTTAAGCCACAGGGGATTTTATGTTTTTAAGGGAAAAGTCTATTTTGTTTCCCTGATCAGCTCTACTCGTTCACCACCGGGGCCGGTAATAAAAACGTTGGTTATACCCAGTTCCGGGACCAGCTGCCATTGATCAGCAGTCAGGGCTGAAATGTCGGCACTAAGAGTATCGGCAGTAACCTGGTAAGCCAGATGGTAAGGGCTAGCCTCAGGGGCTGGTTTTTCAACCAGTTCCAGCCGAATACCAGCGTCATTATGTAAAAAGAAGATTCTCACTCCGCGGGTTTCTAATTCTACCGGCTCAGCCGCTTCCGGTACAAAGCCCAGCTGCTGATAGAAGTGTGATGCCTGTTCCAGGTCAGATACCGCAATACCAATGTGATGTAGTTGCAATGACAAGTTGATTACCTCCTATATGCTGAAATTGGTGCATTTAATCCTGTTTAAGTATGGCACAGGCTAAGCTCCCTGCCTAATATTTTAGAATCTTAACGAGGAAATAGTGCTAAACCGTTGGATATTTTTCGCCCTGGTTTAATCAAATATTTTCCCTGATGGTAGAGGGCACATGAAGCATTGCCATCCAAAGCCATGGCATTCTGCATACCCAGTTTTTGAACCGTAGCAGCCATCTGGCTCATAGTAACTCCAGAGACGGTCCCGAGAACTACATTGTTTTTCTTATCTACGGCGATGAAGCTCCAAGATGACCGCTGATAAAACTTGGGCTCGGTCATATTGTCGGCCTTGATATTAAGGGCGATAGCACCGTCCTTTACCAATATCGGCCCGGCTTGAATAATATGCTGCATGCCGGTCCAGTCCAGCTGGTTGCCGAGGTCGTCGGCAAAACTGGCGGTATAGGTACAGCTGTCACCGACTTTAAAGTGGGTCAGTATTTCCTGGCATGATGAGCCCAGCCCGATAACATAACCGTCGGCAGGTATGGGAACCGGCCCGGATTGAATAGAAGCTATCACTCCCTGGCGAACGGTAATGGTGGTAGCAACGGGCGCCTTCATGGGCTGACCAAAGCGGGGAGTAAAGATGACGATAGCCTGTGGGTTGTTGGCGATATTGATGTTAATGTCCCAGGCATACCAATTCTTCATATATTGTTGCCAGGTTTTCAGGTCGGCCTTGGAGGCACCATCCAAATGCCCGGTAATAGTAGTTCGCAGCCGGGAGAACTGCAAAGTGCCATCCCCGGCTATCCCCAATGCCCCACCGGAACCCCCCCGGCGAATTAACTCACCGTTTATTACCAAAGTACCCCATGACACCATATCAGCGGGGTTGTAAGCATTAAAGAAGCTGCCATTGACAGCGGTTACCGCCCCGGCGGTTTTAGCCATAACTGCCAGATCATTAACCTGACCGGTGCGATTATTAGCTAACAGGGGAGCCAGGCGGGTGCCGGACAGCGGACTGATAACCATGGTAACCGGATGCCCGTCAACTTTTACGCTTTTGCTTACCGGTCCCGCAGCACTGCCAGCGGATGGATAAGTCAGAATTATGAAGGCGGCTAACAGCCATACAATAATTCTCCGGTACAGGTATGTCATTTGCTTTCTCCTTTAAAAGTTAATATAAAATATTTCTGGCTCCTTTAAGGGAATCCTTCACAATTAATGTAATCTCTTCTATTGTCCGGTCGTATTAGTATTATCAATATTATGTACAAAGTGAGAGGGGGATTGATGAGTTATGGGTGAGAGTCCGGTGAAGTCTTCATGGGCGGCGGTTGCTCTTATTTTGGCTTTGGGGCTGGTGGTGTCATCGTGGATACTAACCGGAGGGCTGGTTAAAATCAAAGCCGGTGATAATACGATTACTGTCACTGGTTCAGCCAAAAAACAAATCAAATCAGATTTAGTGGTGTGGAGCGGAAACTATTCGTGTACGGCAGCTTCCCAGGTGGAAGCTTATACCCAACTAAAGGAACATCAGAATAAGGTTAAAGCTTACCTAAGCGATAAAGGTATCGGAAATGCCGAAATGGTGTTCTCCTCAATTAATACGGTTGTCAACCATACCCTGCTGCCGAACGGACAGTATTCGAACCAGATTGAAAGCTACAGCCTGAACCAGTCGGTAGAAATCAGGTCAAAAGACGTAGAAAAACTGACCCAGCTGGCTCGGGAATCCACTGAACTGATCAATCAAGGGGTCAACTTTCAATCGAATCCCCCGCAGTACTTCTATACCAGGATTGCCGACCTGAAAGTAGAGATGTTAGCCCTGGCTACCAAAGATGCTAACAGCCGGGCGCAGCAGATAGCAGAAAATGCAGGCAGTAAGGCGGGTTCCCTTCGGGCAGCTAAAATGGGCGTATTTCAGATTACCCCATTGTACTCAAACGATATTTCTGATTACGGGGTCAATGATACCAGTTCCCTGGATAAAGAAATAACCGCCGTAGTTACGTGTACCTTCCAAATAAAATAAACTATTTAAAAAGGAAAATGACCTCGGCATTATTGTCGAGGTCATTTATGGCGTGTGTCCGGCATGGGTGTTAACTATAGGGCACGTACGGTGGTGTAAGAGGAGGGGGTTAGTCACCCCCTCCTACTCGATTGCTATTAATATTTGACGTTACCAGTGACCGTTGCGGGCATATCACTGGTGCCGTCTGCCATACCCTTAACGGTGAAGCTTTCAACTTCATTTACAGCATTAGCTCCAACTTTTAACACAATGATGTTCATATCCAGTTTAGATTTGGTCCATTTTACCTTGGAGCTTACACTGTTTAGGATTGCCAGAATGGATTCCGGTGGATCTCCACCAGTGATAGTAACGGTATTGCCAGAGACTTTGACATCCTTAGCTGCCTTCAAGATAGCGGTAATAGTCTTTTCATCGCCGCTGACATATTCTATAAACGGAACTTTGGGTTCAGACTTATCTTTGAAGTCACCGCCGGCAATACCGGGAACATCTTTACTGGTAGCCAGGGTCTTATTACCAGTACTCTTGGTGGTTACATACATTACCTTGTCACCAATAATGATTATCTTTTTAACATCAGCTTTAAAATCGCCGGTTGCTTTTCCCGAATACTTTACTTTGGTCAGTAAATCATAAGCTTTGGCCTTATCTCCAGTTAAACCAGCCGGGTTGGCAGCGGCAGCAGCACCAGCAGCAGCGCCGGCGGCGGCAGCAGGAGCAGCAGCTTTAACAGCAGATGGAGCAGCTGCTTTTGTAGCTGCAGGAGCAGTTGGTTTGACAGCGGGTTTAGCAGCAGGTTTAGCAGCAGGTTTAACTGCTGGTTTGGCAGCAGGCTTTACAACCTTTTTCACGACTTTTTTAGCCGGGGTTGCCTTCTTGGTTGTAGTAGCAGTCGCGGCAAAGCAGCTTGCTGTAAAAGCAAACAGCATCATTAAAGCAACTACGAGGGTAAAAGTTGATTTTCTTTTCATACGTAACTCTCCTTTCCTTCTAAAGGCAATTATTGGTGAGGGTACTATATTTAAATGGATACCTCACCCCCTGATATTACATAATAGATAGATTTCGAGAAAAAGCCAGTTAATCCTTCAATTGCCTAATTTATTTATAAAAAATATTTGATTAAGTAATTTCCGAATAACTAATTAATAATAAAATGTAGAAATGTAAATAAAAAGAAAACCAGGGTGGAATTAAAGTCCACCCTGGAATCGGTTCATTGATTTAATTAAGGCTCAGTTCAAACTAGTAGGTTACACTACCCGTTACTGTAGCCGGCATATCATTGGTTCCCTCGGCTATCCCTTTGACAACAAAGTTTGGTATAGACTCAACTGAGGTAGCACCAACTTTAAGTTCAAGCGAGTTTAAATCGAGTTTTGCTTTCGACCATTTTACCTTTGAGGTAACGCTGTTCATAATTGCTAAAATTGATTCTGGTGGTTCTCCACCCGAAATTTTAATAGTATTACCATCAACTTTAACATCTTTGGCCTGTTTTAAAATGGTCTCGATTGCTTTAGCATCACCATTCAGATATTCAATAAATGGAACCTTCGGTTCGTCCTTATCCTTGAAGTCACCACCAGCAAGGCCAGGAACATCCTTGCTGGTTGCCAGGGTCTTAGTTCCGGTACTCTTAGTATCTATATACATTACTTTGTCACCAAGAATAATGATCTTTTTAATGTCAGCCTTAAACTTAGCAGTAGCCTTACCCGAGTATTTTAATTTTATTAGCATATCATAAGCCTTGGCCTTGTCTCCAGTAAAACCAGCTGGATTAGCCGGTTGAGCCGGTGTTGCTGGCTTGGTAGCGGCAGCACCTGCAGCGGCGCCAGCAGCAGCCCCCGCAGCGGGAACAGCAGGCTTAACAGCAGCCGGAGCGGCAGGTTTGGCAGCAGGTTTGGCAGCAGGTTTGGCTGCGGGTTTAACTGCAGGTTTCTTAACTGGGGCTTTTTTCACCACTTTTTTAGTGGGGGTCTTTTTGGTGGTGGTTGTTGTAGCCGCAAAGCAGGTAGCAGAAAAGGCAAATAACATAATAACACTAAGTATCAATATAAACAGCTTGTTTTGTCTCACTATTAAACTCCTCCTCTCAAATACCCGGATACTATACAATAGATAAAAGGCGGACGCCGTCACCTCCTTGGTAAAGTGTATGAATCATTTAGGCGTGGAATAATGGTAACATAACTAGAAATAATTGTAAATATGACCATATTATGCACAGGTAGTAAGGATGCTCATAGGAGAAGAATATAGGACGATGAATGACGATTATTATATGCGCCTGACCGTCATCCTGGCCCAATTTGCCGGTGTTCATGATGAAGTACCGATTGGAGCCCTGGTGGTTAAGGATGAGGAAGTAATTGCCTGGGGCTGGAACCAAAAAGAAAAGGATCAGGATGCCACCCGGCACGCTGAGATGCTGGCTTTGCAGCGAGCAGCAATTTATACAGGCAGTTGGCGGCTGAATGGCTGCACGCTATATACGACCCTGGAACCCTGTCCCATGTGTGCAGGGGCTATGCTGTTGGCCCGTATCGACAGGCTGGTCTATGGAGCCAGTGATCCTAAAATGGGATGTGCGGGCAGTGTTTGCGATCTGCTTAATGAGGATAGATTTAATCACCGGGTGGAAGTAACCGTTGGTGTCCGGGAAGAAGTATGCAGATCCCTCTTAACCGAGTTCTTTTCGGCCAAGCGGCAGGCAAAATCTGGTGGGTAAATACCATCTCATTGACAGAAAGTGCCGATTTTACTACAATAGTTAAGCATGGATACGGAGAGATGGCTGAGTCCGGTTTAAGGCGCACGACTCGAAATCGTGTGACCCAGTGATGGGTCCGTGGGTTCGAATCCCACTCTCTCCGCCAGTGAAAGTTAAAGCCTCGTTAAAGATAACGAGGCTTTTATATTTCGGTAGACTTTAAAATAATTACCCCTTCAGGAACAGCTCAAGCCATTTATAGATTGCACGTCATTTTACCGGTATTAATCATAAAGTAATCGGTAAATGTAATGTCTCTTACATAGGATAGATCTCCAAATATCGTATGATAGCCTTTTAACAGCTTCAGGAATTTGGTCTGGTTTCTTACTAATTCAATTTCTTCGTTTGATGCCCGGCGTTTACTCCCTGCCGTACCAATCAGCTTCATTCCTGAAGGCTTCTTACACTCATCTGCCCACAACGACTTAAACCAAAACCAGGTTCCCGTCTCAGCAAGCAAAACACATACCTGGTCATTATGGTCCAGATTATCAGATAGTCCCTTTGTAAACAGGTCAAAGTAGTAACCGGTGCAGTCGTCTCTCAAAATTAATGAACCAATTGGGGTAACATTTGGTTGGCCGGCACTATTAACAGAACCTATCATAGAAATTTTCTTTTCCGCTTCATGGTATCTGACGATTGCTTTCCATTTGTCCTCGGTTATTCTCATAGTCAGGACCTCCCCTTAACTTAACATTTAGGGTTTTGACCGATTATCCCAAGGTGCTTATGCTTATTGGTCATATACCCGGTATTTCTGCCAGATAAAACTAAACATATATATAAATAGGCCGACGGTCCCCATCGAGGCGAGGAAGAAGCTGATATATTGCTTAAGCAATACAGGATTAAAGAATTCTATTATAGCGGCCAAGCACCAGGTACTGATGAATAAGAACCAGAAAGAAAGTCTTTGTGCATTAGCGGAAATTCTCCATAGTCGTTCGTCATTTGCCGAGTTTAAAAACGAGGGTCCGTCAATCCAACGCAGGATCAGCAGATAAACTAAAACCAGAAACATTAGTATCGTGATGATTAAAGAAACCAAGAAAGGCGTATGGTTAATAAACCTCACAACGGTAACGGCAGCTGCTAAAACCGATAACATTACCCATCCAATCAAGACGCCAACCGTATCTTTCATCAGCATCTATCAACACCTTCCCCCTTCGGTTTCCAGATAAAATATTTCCTCCACGGGAACCTTAAAATATTGTGCTATTGCTAATGCCAGGGCGATTGACGGTTCATATCTTCTGCTTTCCAGAGCCATAATGGTATGTCTGGTTACCCCCAGATGGTTTCCGAGTTCCTCTTGAGTTAGTTCTCGATTTCGTCTTAATTGCCTAAGGTTATTACCTACTTTACGCAGATTGAATCACCTTTCATTCAAAATATATGTAATGTATGC